>QZKV01000147.1 GCA_003599575.1 Desulfobacteraceae bacterium
TCGATAAGTCAGGGTTGCGGTCATGCAGTATTACATAACCGAAACCTCATGCGAACGCACGGATTTTTTCAGGGTAAAAAAACGCGGTGAACGGATACTGCCAGTGTTACAGTGATCTCAGCTCTCTATCCATACTAACTTCTCATATTTCAATGTATTGCTTATACCTATTATGATATTGCCGGAAAAAGATTCGAGAATCGCAATTGGCGAGAGATTCCTACGATGACAGAGTTCCTCATACGCCCGGAAACTTTTGGGGCAACTGTGTATGACCCGCGAAGTTTGAGCTACTTTTTCGTCAATGCAGCCCAGTTTGCCGCGTTGCAGCCGAGTTCGGTCGTCACGCCTGAGAAATCCGTGTTGATGGCATCCATGCTGGAGGAGGGCATAGAGGCTGACATCAGCGGAGGGAACTTCGCGCGACTGCGGACCGCCCTGATCAATGGGAGTACTTTGCGCCTGCGGTCAGCTCCTCCGCCGTTACCCGCCAATTCCTTAGTGGCACCTATTCGTATATATCTTGAGATTTGTCTGCGCTGCAATGCCAACTGCAATTATTGCCTAAACAACGCGGGCAATGTAAGGCCCAATGAATTATCCACTGAAGAAATGCTGTGCACCATTAAAAATTTTGGAAACGATGGGATTTTTGAGGTGCGACTTACAGGCGGTGAACCAACGCTTCGCCAGGATTTTTTTGAATTAGCGTATGCAGTGCGGCAGAACGGCATGGCGTTGTCGGTCAACTCTAACCTGATGGTTGGCAGAAACATGCTCAAGCGCCTCATGAAACTCCGTCCCGACTTACTCATTACCTCACTAGATGCTGGTGAAAAACCGCATACAAAGCATCGTGGAAAGGGGTTTTATTCTATTGTTAAAAACGTACACCAACTGCGTGAAGCAGACATCCCATTACGATTAAACTCCATGTTGAACCGCGATACTCTTCCCCACGTTGAGAGGTTCATTGATGAGTTTGCCCCTCTGGGCTGTGGATTTTGTTTTATTCTTGCACGTCCAGTTGGGAGAGGCGGAGCGAAATTTAATCCGCCGTCACTGTCCGAAATGATTCCAGTCATAAAAATTATCGAAAGCAAACAACAAGAGTACCCCGATGTCTACTTCTCCACCTCATTCCACGTTGTTATGGAAAAAGAATTGACAATTGGTGGTATCAACTTGACGGGCTGTAACGCCATCCAAAAGTCCTTCAACGTTAACTCGGATGGTGCGGTGCTACCATGCGCTTTCCTTTACGAATTGTCCCCCAAGGCGTTTTCGCTGGGGAATATCCGTCATGATAATTATTCGGTGTTGCATATCTGGCGTGAATCGGAATTGCTGCGAACATTGAGACGTCGGAGCAGCGACTGTAATCTACGCTGCATCGGCTGCTCCCGTTTCAAGAATGAATGCCTGGGTACGTGTATCTTCATGGAACTCTACTCGGAGCGCACCGGGCACCCGGACCCTTACTGTCAACTGAGTACGGAAGCAGCCACACAGGGATTAGAGCATGAGGTGTAACTTACAGGAACTATATCAGCAGAGTGTTGACGTAATAGACAATTTCCGACGAATTGAGCCGCGACCCTGGGATGAGCGTATTCTGGCAATTGAATTGTGTGGAGAGGTTGGCTCTCTCACCCATGCTCTGCTGGATACGGAGGGATACAAACGCCGCCCGCCAAATCTGCCCGCTGTTAAAAATGAGTGCGCAGATGTGTTGTTTATTGTTTTGCGGCTGTCAGGCTATTGCGGATTCTCGCTCCCAGACACAGCACAACCTTTAACAACGGGGGGAGCCGAACACCCTTTAGCTCTAGAAGATGTGGGACTTGAATTGTCTCGGTTAGCTGGCGAAGTGTCGGCACATGCCATCGGACAAATGGTTCTCTCGGTGGAGACGCTGTTGGGGATGGCGGCATTGGTGGAAGCGGTGGCCGAGCACTACCGCTTTTCGCTACGCGACGCTTACCTTTCAGAATTGAACATTTGCCGGCGCTGGCAGGCGAAGAACCTTACCTCCTCACGTTGGAGGCAACGGCTGCTAAGCTGGTTGGGGAAAGGGAGGTGATAACTGATGGATGTACAATTTAAGAACATCCTGCTGGTCAGCCCCCCGAATCCATTTCTGGAAAACCCGTGCTCTGTGCCACGACTTGGTCTTCTCTATTTGGGGACAATACTACGTCAATATGGGCACGGGGTTACGATTCGACATCTACGCAACCTGAGAGAATTGGAAGGATTGGTGAAGAAGAACTTCGACTTTGTAGGTATCTCCGCCACGACACGCGAGTATTTGGATGCCATCCAGATACTCAACTACTTCAAGCGGGAGGGCAGCCAGGCAACCATAGCAATAGGCGGAGCGCACGCAACCGCGCTGCCAGAGGAGGCGTTGCGCAATGGGTTTGATATCGTCGTGACAGGTGAAGCGGAGGAAAAAATCTTGATGCTTGTCAACGACCCTCCTGACCGGCCGGCAATCGTTTGCGCCGGTTGGGTTAAGGATATTAACCGCCTTCCGTTCCCGCAACGCGATTTGATGGGGGGCGATGAATTATGGCGACCCTTTTTAGGTCTTGGGCAGAACCACCAGTTGAGGACTGCTTCTATCCTTTTATCGCGGGGATGTCCGTATGCATGCATCTTCTGCGGTCCCCACTTCAACTATCGTCGTCGCTCCAGCGATAACATCGGCGCCGAGTTAGAGGTGCTCTACACGCAGGGATACCATGGCCTCATCATTGTTGATGAACTGCCTTTCACAACGGAGCAGCATGTTCGTTCCTTTTGCGAGCAAATTCGCCCTTTTGGGATGAAGTTCCGCTGCAATTTTCGGCCCGATTTATTAAATCCCAAAATAGCAAAATTATTGGCAGAGGCAGGTTGCTGCCGATTGCAATTCGGTATCGAATCAGCTAATCAGACGATTCTGGATCGGATAAACAAAGGCACCCAGCCTGACGCAAATGGGCGCGCTGTTGAAATCTGTCATGAATACGGGTTACAGGTCAAAACGATGTTCATCTGGGGTCTTCCTGACGATAGCCCCGAAACTGCTCAACAAATCGTGCGATGGATTGCCCGTTATCGACCTGATTCCATTCAAGTCTCGATGTTCGTTCCCCTCCCCGGGAGCCCTGTGTGGCAAAGCGGCTACCACTCCCGTGTCACCGACTACCACACCCTGGCTTTTTTCCAGAATCCAAATCTGAAGATGCCAATTGGCTTGGCGAATGAAAGTCTCTCTGTAAAAGTTCTGGAAACACTTTACGAAGAGATCCTGTCCCAATGTAGCCAACTTACGCACATTGACAGAGGCTTGGCGCCGGAGCCAAAGGAGGTAGGACAAGATGCAATATCTTCTTTCCCAGAAAGATGCGCTCTTCCCAAAGATGGTCGTGGTCTCAATCACAAATGCGTGCAACTATAACTGTACACACTGCTATTATCCACGCTATGTGAAGCAACCAGGATATCAGAAGCATGATATGGAAATGACCGTTTTTTCCAAGATTGCCGACGAGTTGGGACAACATCCCACTTCGACATTGCGTTTCATCGCGTGGGGAGAGCCGTTGTTACACCCGAATGTGGTAGAGTTCACGCGGTACGCACGCAAGGCTGCCTCTCACAATCTACTCACCCTTATCACCAACGGTTATTGGCTCACTCCAGACCTCGCATGTGCCTTGATGGAGGCTGGTTTGAATCTGGTCGAGGTCAGTATAGACGCGGCAACACTAGAAACCTACCGTCAGGAACGCACTTCTATCCACCATGACGCCTTCTCACGAGTGGGCCAAAACGTGAAAGATATGGTATATCAACGTAATGAGAAGGGGTTCCGAACGCGAATTGTAGTCAGTTTCATTAGTTACCCCACCAGAGAAAGCAGAGCTGAATATACCCTCTTCGAGCAATACTGGAGTGGTATTGCCGATGAGATTGTTAAACGGCCAGTGCATACCTTTAAGGGTAGTGTTCCAGTCATTGCACCGCTGCCGAACCCTCGCCCCCCCTGTTACTGCTTGTGGGCGCGGTGTAACATCAATCCTTGGGGACAGGTTAATGTTTGCTACAATGATTGGGAAAACAAAAATATTCTTGGGGATTTGAGAGACTCCTGCACATCTATTGCGAACCTTTGGCAAGGATCGACCCTGGCCCAATTGCGCGCGGACCAGTGCCGAGGCATCTTTCAGGGCATTTGCGCGGAATGTCGAGATTACAATCCCGATGCATGGTCCCACCCTTACGAACAAGTTGTTAAACGCTGTTGCATGGAGGTGTAAAAGTATCAACTCATTGGGCGCACTCTCACAAGCCCGACTTGGTTCTAAGAAGAAGAAAAAAGTGGCTGATTGGCTTCGTGGACGTAAAAGGACGAACGAAGCGATTCTAGTTAAAAGTCTCGACTTTGCTAGCCCCCCCGGACCCTGCCAAACCACCAAAATACAGATTTCACAGATTATTTTTTGGTCATCCCTTGAGATTGCCACGTCATACATCTAACAATATCAATTACTCTTCGAGTTAACAATACTACTATTCAGGTCAGATTTGAAACAAAATAGCGGATACAAAGGAAAACAGGCTTGACAGTCAGCCGCCAGGAAATCCCTCACAGAAAAATTATCAATCGCTCGATCTTGCGCTTATTCCTGCTTGTCACCTCCTCTCAAAAATGCTACCCCTTTTACTTGACAAGAGAAAATCCGAGTAAAAACTCCTATATAATGATAAGGGTCTGAGGCCAGCTTCGGCGGTTCAGTTCAACAGGAGTTTTTAAGTCAGCTGAGAGCTGTAAAAACTCTTATTCCATTGGCCCGTTGTTTAGCCTCTATCAAAAGGAGGTATCGTAATGTTCTTGTCAGAACTCAAACTATGGCACTTCCGGAAATACGGCGTCGGCACGGATGATTTTTAGTGACTCCAGACCGGGTTTTGTAGTCGTTCTTAATGCTTGGCTCAAATACTAGCTGCGCACAAACCCCTTCAAGATGCCCCTTCTGGTATACCGGTGCAAAAACACAAACTTGAGGAGATTGTTGGAGACGCAAATGCGGCAATCAAAGATTACTTTTCCCCTACTGGGGATCAGGCGCAATGCCGCGAAGTCATGGGGTTATCGAGGAGGCCAGTAAAAACCAATAAATGGCGAAATCACTTTTCATCAGCTACAGTCACAGGCAGGGGGAATGGGTGTGGGAGCGGCTCGTTCCGGTGCTGCAAGCCGCCGGGTGCGCTGATATCTTTATCGACAAAACGAGATTCACCGCAGGCTTTGGTGTTAAGGCCCAGATGGACGGCCTGCAGGATAAGGCCGAGGTAAGCCTGCTTGTCCTCACCGCCGACTATCTGCGGAGTGAATACTGTTGTCATGAGATGGAGCGGGCCTTGCATGCCGACCCAGATTTCAGCAGGGGTGCATTTTTGCCGGTGATCTTTGATGAGGGCGGTATGGGGGTATTCCGCAATGATCGGTTTGGCGATCCTCCTCTCTGGATTGATTTCAGGAATGACCGAGTTGAAGAACCATGGGCTTTGCTGCTCAGGTCGCTCAAGGCGGGAGGCATGGGTGCGGCAGCATCCCACTGGCTCGATGTCCGGGACGGGATCGTGAGGCTGCTCAAAGACCGGCGGCAGTCAATCAATCTTGTGGTCCACGGCGCCCCCTGCTGGCGGACGTTGATCGACCATCTACAGCAGGAATGGATGCCGGACCTTGCCGTCATCGACCTCGACGCCCCCTCCACCACCACCAGGGACGGCCTGGTGCGGGAAATCCTGGCCGCCTGCGGCTGCGGCCACCGTGTGCCCCGGCCGCCGCGGGATCTGGAGGCATTTAACGGCCTGTTGGGCCTGCCGGAACCATGCCGGCTTGTCCTGCTGCACTTTGAGAATGTCGGTCATCGCATGAATACTTATGGTGTCGATCTGTTCCATGTCCTGCGCTATTTGCTGGAGCAGCGGAAACTGGTGCTCCTCATTGAATCGCGCCAGCCTTTCAAAAACCTGATTCCTCATGACCATCCCCTCTCGAATATGAACCTCGATAGCATTGAACTGCGGGAGTCCCAGGCATGAACCTGCCGAACCTGGAGGAGATTGGCTTCGGCCCCGGCAGCCACAGGAAAGCCCTCAGGCTCCTGGCCATGCTCTACTGTGATCCCCTCAGAGTGCATGCGGCCTGCAAGCGATTAGGCCGGGCCAAGCGGCTGCAGGTGACAGCCGTGACCTTGCTGCACGCCTGGCCTTACCTCCTCCTGCTCATTATCCCGGGCCGCTGGCTGTTATTCCATTGCCCTGGCCTGCCGGCTACTCAGCCGATAACCCTGCTGCTGTATGTTCAATATCTCGTCTATGGCCTCAGCGTTGGCCTCAGCGTTGGCCTCGTCTTTTGCCTCGTCTTTGGCCTCGGCGGTGGCCTCGTCTTTTGCCTCGTCTTTTGCCTCGGCGGTGGCATCGTCTTTGGCCTCGGCGTTGGCATCGGCTTGAGCTTCTTCTATGTCTATGGCCTCGGCTTTGGCTTCGGCTTTAGCTCTGTCTTTATCCGTTTTTACTATCTGCCGGCCCACTGGTTTTTCCTGTGGACAGGCAGGCTGGGTGGCTTCCGCAACTATCACCCGGTATTCTGGGACCACTGCTGCTTTTACCCCTTTCCCCGGCTGGAACGGTTATTGGTCGATTATGCGGAGATGAACCGCGAGGATGGGGAAGCGGAGATCGAGCGGCTCATTGCCGACTATTTTCCCTACCAGCGCAGGGCCGGCCTTTATGCCAAAACCGCCCTCATCGCCCGTGATGCCGGCCGGGTGCAGGATTTGAAGAAACTGGATGGCATCCTCGCCAGCCTGCCGGAGGGGGAAAAGGGCTTCCTGACCCAGACGCGTGCGGTGCGGGAAAAGGCGGCCGCCATCTGCCGCCAGCAACTCCATGCCGACAGCCTTGACCGGCCTTTTTTTCGGGAACAGGCGGTTATTGGCCTGCGTGCGGAAATTAACGCCTTCATCGCCCAGGTCAGCGGTTTTCACGAACCGCTGGCCTCGGAGTTCCGCCGCGCGGCAAATGCCTGGTTTGGCATCGCGGATGGGCAGCTTGCCGAGCTTAGTAAGGAACGGCGGCGTGAACCGACGCCGCAGATATTCCGCGCCGGCGATCCGGTCAGGCGGGATGCCGAGGCATTTGTGGTGAGGACGCCAATCATCGCCACCCTGGAGAATGAAATCATGGCCGGTGCCGGCTGCCCGGGCATCCTGCTTTACGGGCGGCGTCGGGTCGGCAAGTCCACGGTCATCAATAATCTCGACGGTTTTCTGCCGGGAGCCGTGATGTCGGTTGTCGTTTCCATGCAGGCGCCGGCGGCCTTTACCTCCGAGAACACCTTGGCCGGGCTGCTGGCCAGGGAGATTGGCGCCCGATATCCTGCCGCCCAGCGGATCGGTCCTGAACCGACTGATCTGATCACCCTGTATCAATTTTTCAGCTCCTGCAATACAAAGCTTGAAGCAGACCACCGCCGGTTGCTTATCTGCCTAGACGAATTCGAGGAACTGGACGAGGGGGTCGGCAAAGGACGGTTTACCGAGGGGCTGCCCAAGACCCTGCGCGAGTCCGTGCAGAGCCATCGCTGCATCACCTGGCTTTTTGCCGGCAGCCATCGTTTTATCGACCTACCCCATGTGCCCTGGAGTTCCTATCTGGTCAGTCTGCGCACCATCGAGGTCCCGCCGTTTACCGAAGCGGAGACGCGGCTTCTGCTGACCGATCCGTTGCAGCATGCGCGGCGGCCCGAGGCGCGGGAAGGGGTGGGGATGTTCGGTGCGTCATTCTGGGAGGCGGGTGTGGTGGAACGCATTCATGGGTACACCGCGGGTTGGCCCCACCTGGTGCAGCTGGTAGCCGCAACCATTGTCGATCTGTGCAACACCCTGGGGATAGACCATTGCGGCCTCGACGTTCTGGAGAAGGCGCTGGATAAGTCGGTAACGAGTGGGGATACCGTAATGGCTGAGCTGATGTTTTACCGTTCAGAGGAGTATCCCAGTGCCTGGCCGTATCTGACCGGATTTCGCACCCAGGAACTGCAATCCCCGCCTGCGGACGACGGTCTGCGCATGCTGCTGAAGCATTCTCTGTTGATCAGGGAGACGGCAGACGGCAAATGGACACTGCGCGTGCCAATGATGGCGGACTGGCTGAGAAACAGAACGTGACGAAATTTGGGGCTGGTTCAAGGATTAGGCTTGTGCTAATTTAATATGTCATTCTTAAAATAACGTTACATTCTGGAGGTCAGGGGACAATGGTGCTATTTTGAACGGCATAGAAAATCAATGGGCTGCCAATCTTCAAGGTGGATTCAGCCGTAAGATAGTTTGGGGTCTCCTGATCAGATCTCCCTTTTCTTGATGTATCATTCGAAATCAATATCCCCGATCCCCCAAAAATCTGAAACAGAATAGCGGACTCCAAAAAAAATGCAATCCCTGCTCTGGGGAGCCGGTCGCTGATCTGACTGGCACGGTCCTCAGATTCAATCCATTCCTTCGTCGGTTAGCCTCTGTCCTGTTCCAGCATTTTCCCGTTATTAATTCATTGCAATTCTTTGCCGTAAGAAGAATAGTGGGATTGAGGTGCAATTCGCGGCGGCAGTAGGGAAACACCCCGAGCAATGTTTATACCCAACAATGCTGACTTAGTTTCTGACAAGGGAAAATCAATGCAAGACGACGAATTTCGAAAGGAAGCAGAGCGCCTTCTCGGCTTGGACGAAGTGGACATCTATGCTTATCTTGTCGCCGAAGATGGTCTATTTGATGCCGGGGGCAGACGAGCGAAAGGTATGCAGCTATTCCGCTCGCATATATCGACTCTTCAGAGTCTGTTGTGCTCCAAATACGTCAAGGAAGGGACGAGAGGAATTGGCAACAAGGTTGACTTAGCAGTGCTTCTCGCTACCGCGCTTGTTGGTGCTCCGAAACTTGTTGATATACCTTTAATACCTCTGGCCGTATTAGTGGTGAAGATAGGACTCGATGAGTTCTGCGGTGCTGCAACGGAGAATCGTGGTAAATAAACACCCCTTTAACCAGGCAATGACAGGAGGGAGTTTTAATTTCTCGACTCTGGTGTGTGAGCTGTTCAAACACGACCAGATGCGCCCTTGGAGCACGCAAGAGGAATGTGATCCATTGATCTTCACCATGTGGAAAGAGGAGATTGCACGACAGGCTCCGCGGAAAACCGACGTTCTGCCTATGCGGAATCCCCGTAAGGACGGGCAGATGGACGATTTGATTAGTATCCTTTTTCACGAGAGATACCACTATTGGCAATTGTTGTCGTCGACTTTCGTGCAGCTGCAATTCATTTCGCAGTTGGAGATTCTGCGCCGGGAGATTGATCACCTAAAGGGACACTCGCATTACGTCTGTAGCTTCTTAGTAAATGATCTCGTCTTGGATGACAGGCTGTTTGATCAGTCTTGGTCATGGACGGCGCATTTTGAACGAGTTCATGTTACGCCGCAAATGATCGTTGGATCTAAGGAGTTGTGTGATGATCCTAGCACCGAGATCCTTGAGCTGTGCCTCCCTCACGGGCGAAGTGCATCAACATATGTGAAGGCATTTGGCGCTCGTCTTTGCTCGTCTTTAGGCGAAGCACCATACGTGTTCCCGTTTAATGGAAGATACCTGCTTGAATCTTCTGCCGCTGTTGCGCAGAGCCTCTTTACTAAACATCCTTTCCCTGCCCTCGATTGTCCCAAGTCGAGAATAGATATCGTATATTCTGGGGTTTGGGAACTGTGGTATCGCCTGCACCGCCAGCGATATCGGACGGAAACGGAGCTGGCATTGGCATTTCTGGCCGCCGTCGATCTTGCGATGTCGACCGACGCGGCAAACTCGGATCTGGAGGAAGCGAACAGATACGGTGACGCCATTCCAGCGCTGAGTAGCATTCCTTATCGTTTCGGACTGATCGTACTGAAATCCCTGGAAATACCGCCTTTGTCTTTATCTGACGACAATCCCGCGCAGGCTGCAAACCGACTGCAAGAATCCTTGTCCCTTGCGTGCGGCTGGACAAGCCCGTCCGACTGCGCCAAGAAGATGGCCGAGTATCTTACATTGATTTTAGTTCAAGCGTGTCGACAAGAAATATGGCGGGATTCAGCAACTGTTAAAAGAGTGAAGAACCTTGTGGCCCCTCTAATTGATGAACCTTACTCGAATACGGCGGAGCGATTGAACAATCTACGAGCGTTATGGGAAATATTTGCCAACGTGAGGAGCAGAGGTGTGTATCTATTAGGTAAGTCTACGTTGGGTATGATGCTCAACGCGTGCGTCTTTCGGATGACGGACCCCGGAAAATTCGCCGCCGGCAGTTTCTATGCTCATGAGTTGGCCAATCGATTTGCGTTACCATTCGTACTGATGAACGACAATCTCTATTGGGATCACGGAGGATCGATTTTTGAGGTCAATACCCCATTTCCGGTCAGTGCGATTGCTGTCTCGCAGGACTGTGTCGGGTTATTGGTGTTGGAACCTGTCCGCAAGGGAAAGACCACCTGCGGCTTTCTCGAGAATTCCATTGAATGCACTTACGTCCAGTCTGGACTGGGTTGCCCACAACAGGGATTCCACGACCAGCAGAAGATGGAACGTCTTGCACTAAATATCGGCAGTTCTTGTTTCCGCACGTTTCGAACAGAATGGCTGGATATCGAGGACCACACGTCTGGAAGAGCAGTACCTGATGATGGGAGAGGTAATATGAATACCTATCTTGCGGAGCACAGAGATCGTTTGCGAGCCGAGATCAAAGAGGATCGGCCTATTCAGGCCCTTGATGCGTTTCGAGTCATCGTCGAGTGCGAAACCAATTGGGCACAGTATCATTTCACTATACTTGCTGAGTTGGTTGACGAAGGTCACGGGATGGTGCTGAAAAGCGCCTTCGAAGACGCGCTTCGTGGCGATTCAGACTCTGCCATATGGTGGTATGGTTATGGTTTAGTGCTTCAGATGATCGATGAGGTTCAGGGAGCGGTGCAGGCGTATCGCAACGGGATAAAATTGAATCCTATGTTCGGCTCTTTATATTACAACCTGGGCAATGCGTTGCACCGACTTGGTCAACTGAACGCCGCGATGGAACAATACCTCGAAGCAACCACCAGCGACCCTACTCTTGCAGAACCTCACTACGGCTTAATGGCAATCTGGCTGAGGAGGGGGGAATTGGTCAAGGCGATGAGGCATCTGCGAGCTTTTATCAAGTTAGCTCCGGAGTACCTCCAAAATACCGATTATTACCGCCAAGCGCAGTCGCAATTGGAAGTGTTAGAAAAATAAACGAGCTGGATAGAATGAAGCCGGTGTGAGAGAGACATTTAATAATTAAATCGGCCAAGGTGCACGGGATAAGTGAGAATTTCGTGTGAGATTATATCTTTTTAACAATAAAGTGAATACTCTACCGCCTAAAGGCGGTGGCTTCGAATAACAGCTAAAGCTGACGACATCGGCTTCGCCGATTGGGGGATTAGCTTCCCCTTCTATTTCAAAATCATCATCGTCGCTGTGATGCTGTTGCTCTATATACTTTTTTCCCCCTCCCCAAATGGGACGATAAAATTAACCGGATAAACAGGAAATTTTCATGTTCTTCCCTAACGATTGCCACTGGATCACAACTATGATGAGAGAGAAATTGAGTGCTCTATTTTGTTGTCAACAATGTTAGGTTGGAGTAGATATCAATTATTTATTACTGCAGCAAGATCGTAGTCAAAAAGGAGGATTTGGTGGCTCTTTGTGCCGGCAGGAAACTGAACCCAAATATTCTCCGCCCCCCAATACTTGAAATCCCCAAAACATTCACCATAGGCTCTGAATGACTGGCAAGACTTTGAAGAGGCTTTTCTATGAAAATCGAATCCATCACCGTTCAGGGATTTCGTTGTTTTGATGCTACTGGCGAGATCATCCATCTGGATGATTTTAACTGTTTTGTGGGGCCAAATGCTTCCGGAAAAACTGCTGCGATGATGGCTTTATCGAGAATGTTCGGTGAATCCAAAGGACAACGACAAGTAAACCCATCCGATTTTCATCTCACACCGGGAGAAAATTTAGTATCCGTTCACCGGGCAGTAGCCGGCAAAGATAAGTGGGGCACCGAGTCATTCGGTGCCGCATGAAGGGATGGTCAGTTGGGAAGGAGAAAAGGC
>QZKV01000041.1 GCA_003599575.1 Desulfobacteraceae bacterium
TGTATATCCCGGATGAAGACAATGTCCTTAAACGGGCGGGCGGTTTTGCGCATTCGGGCCTTACGGAGGAGTTCACCGCCTTTACCTTCTGTTTTCCTGCTTTTCTCATTCATGACCTGAACGAAGGCCGGAAACTGTACAGGGAGAAACACGGTAAAACCGCGAAGGATCTCTGGCCTGTCGTCACTAATTGAAGTTTTTTCTGCGGTAATAGATTTTTTGTTCGCCGCGTCGGGAATTCATATACAAAAATTTAAGGACAACCCGGATCGCCGCCTGTTCCGCAGGTGGACTTTCTGTTATTTTATCAATACGTAATCCCAGAAATCAGAGCGCATATGACCAATCAGATCGATCAGCGGAAAATCAGGGAGCAGGTGACTGCTTATACCGCAATCAGGCCGGTATACGAAGAATTCGTATCCTATCTCTGGCAGCTGTTTACAATGGCAACAAAGAGATTACGAATCATCACCATGATCAGCGGCCGGGCAAAGGGTATCCCTAATTTTGCTGAAAAAGCCATTCGCAAACAGAAACGATATCCGGATCCGGTCAATATGTTCGACGATCTCTGCGGCGTGCGGGTAATTGTTAATTTTTCCTACGAAATTGAGCCAATATGTAATCTCATCAGGAAATATTTTGACATCGATGCGGCCGGCAGCGAGGATGTGGGGAAAAGACTCGGTGAAAGCGAATTCGGCTACCGTTCGGTTCACTATACCATCTCCCTGAACAGCCGGAAGTTGAAACAGTTTTATGAAGATATGGGGATCGATCCGCAAGGAAATGAACTCCCGTATCCCCGCGAGCAGTTGTTTGATCAGCGCTCAACCGGCGCGATGAAGGGGGCTGGGTTGCCGCCCGCGCCTCAGTTCAGGGCTGAAGTGCAGGTCCGCACCCTGCTGGCCCATGCCTGGGCCGAATTTGCCCATGATCGTATCTACAAGAGCCCCTTCGACGTTCCTGCGCATATCAAACGCGACACCAACCGCATCGCGGCGAATCTGGAAAATGCAGAAAACGAATTTTCCCGTACCGTCAAAGGAATCACACGCTACAAAACCAGTCTTGGTCCTTATCAGACAAAGGAAGACAAGGAAGCTGAACTGGAGAAGCTGGAAACAATTATTGAGTATGATCCAGGCAATATCGAACTCAGCCAGCAGATAGCCCGTCTGGCCATGTCTCTGGAGGATTGGCCGAAGGTAACAGACCGTCTTGCACCCTTCATTGGTCATTGGGAGCAGTCGGCTGTCGGCAAGAAATTCAGGAACTCCTTTGATAAGGTGGACATGCAGAAACTGCTTTCACCTGCAACAGAACTTGATGATCCTGATATGAAAGAGTTGGAGCGGCTTCGTGACCCTCATTTTTCAACAATACTTCTGTACTATGGAGGTAGCAGATGGAAAAGCGGCGACAGGGGCGGAAGGAATTACCTGGAGTGGGCCGTCGGGCTTGATCGAAAGAATAGTGATGCCCTGGTCGCTTTAGCTGAAACGTATCATGATGAAAATGACAGGGATGAAGCATTTAAATATTATGAACGCGCATATCTTATAACTCCTACCGATCCAACCTCTCTGTGCGGTTATGTGTGCAGCAAAATCATGCAGACACGGGGCATCGATTTTTTTGACCTGATGAAGCCCAGCCTGGAGGGTGCGATTCAGAACTGCCTTGATCACATTGCCGTCAATCTGCATCTTCCCCAGGCCCTGTTTGAAGTCGGGTTCTTCTATCTGCTGCTGGGCCGGCCCAATGAAAGTCTGGATGCGTTTGCTAAAGCAGTTATAAAAAGCGACACGGATGCAGAAATTTCTGAAACCCTGCGCTACCTGGAAAATTTATTACCCTCCTTCAGGAATACAACAGGCGTGCTATACAGGGATCACCTTGAATGGGTGATTCGTTATCTCTGGCTGGCAAAATATACTAAAAATTATCAGGTCAATGCCATTACAACGAATCTGAGGGATAAACTCGCAAAACTCAGCACCGGCAAACTGGTCAGGGAGAAAATAATTGACTCAGCCGTCCGTATTGTCGCAGGAGGGGCAGACGAGCGCTTCGAAGAACAGTTGAACGAATACAGACCATTACTGGAAAACGCCTTCGCCGGTTTCAGCGGTGTGATCTTCTCAGGGGGCACCACCTCCGGAATCTGCGGTATCGTCGGTGATCTCCCGTCAGGGCCGGAGCAGATGCTGATGAAGATCGCCTACCTGCCCGAGTACACCCCTGCCTGGACAAAAATTCATAACCAGTATGAAGTGATTTATCTGAAAGGGTCGGGATTCAGCCCCCGGGAACCGTTGCAGAACTGGACGGATCTGCTGGCAGCTGGAGTTGATCCCCGGGAAGTGAAGCTTCTGGCCATTAATGGAGGCCCAATCGCCGCTTTTGAAATCAAACTGGCATTATCCATTGGCGCCAAGGTTGGAGTCGTCCGGGGCAGCGGCCGGGCCGCTCAGGAGATTGCCGAAGATGAAGCATGGCTTCATACACCCGGCCTTCTCGTCCTTCCCAGGGATACCTGGACCATAAAGGAATTTGTCCGTGACATTCCCCCTTCTCTGATACTTACCGAAAAAGACCGAGAGGAAATGGCACAGGCTGCGCATCAGAAATACCTTGATGAAAACCGCAAAAAGACCATCAAACAGGATGCAAACCTGCAGGAGTGGGAGAAATTGCCCCCTGACCTGAAAGACTCCAACAGAAGTCAGGTCGATCATTATGAAGAGAAACTGCGCGCAATTAACCGCACCATCAGAAAAGCAAAGCCCCGCACCTTTTCAAATAACCCGTTTACGGTTGAGGAAATTGAGCTGCTGGCTGAAGTAGAACACGCCAGATGGAATATCGAACGTTTGAACAACGGCTGGAAATTAGGAAAAAAGGATGTGGAGAAGAAAACATCTCCTTACCTTATTGCCTGGTCTGAGTTGAGTGAGGAAATAAAATTCTGGGACCGGGATGCGATGAAACACCTGCCGGTACTTTTAGAAAAATACGGGTATGAAATAATACCGCTGTAACTTCGATTGCGGACTCCTGATAGCCGTGATGAACTCGTAATAAGTCGTTAATCGCGATATCACGTCATTCCGGCATGACGGCAAGTACAAATGGTAAATTGGTAAATTCCAGATCCCTTACCCGGCGCTGCGGTAAATGAACATGGACGTCATTTGTTTTAACACCCGGGTTTCCCGTTCCTTAATATTCTTTGAGGGCGATTTGCCGCTGTTCATGTTCAACGCGATACCCCTCTGGAAGACGGAGTGTATGTGATGACATGGTTCATGTTCCACCTCTGAATTGCGTTGAGTTTGAGAAAAGCGCTGACACCTCTCTTGGCAAAACTCAACCAAAATGGACATGGTCAAACTTCCAGGTTCAAGGCCCTGGGTAGGGAGGCTGGGGGCCGGCGGAAACCTGACCACGAACCATATTTTTTCATGGCTCGCATATTGCTTTTGACTCTCATAAACAGGGTTTAAGGTTGAGTTTCCTCGAGTTTACCCCCGTCTTACCTGAAGCCATGAACGATCAACATTGAACCCCTGAACCTAAAGAAACCTTCTTAGAGGGGAGTTATGAAATTCATGAACATCATCACACTTGCAGCGATCACCTTGGCGCCGCTGTCCGTTCAGGCCGGTAATGGACTCTCCTGGCAGACCGGATTCGACAACGCGGGCCGCATCACCCGGAGCATCGACCCTGCCGGCCGGGCCACGCGCTTTTCTTACGATCAGGCCGCGGATGGCGCACTGGAGAAAGTCACCAGGACCCCGCCTGAAGGACCGCCGGTGGTCTGGTGCTATGACAAATCTGGCCGGATTACCGGCATGACCGACGGAGACGGAACATCTGCATACATATATGACAACCGCGACCGCCTGGAAAAGGTGGAGCGGAAGGGGTCACCCGCCATCACCTATGGCTACGACACCCTGGACCGGGTAACGGACCTGCGGGTCGGTGATTTCTATCACCTGCACACGACCTATGATTTCCTGGGCCGCATCTCATCGCTCGATACTCCTGCGGGCATCATCCGCTATGAGTACGAGACCGGACAGAACACCGTCATCCGTACCCTGCCAAACGGCGTCAAAACCTTCTGGAAGCGGCAACCCAACGGGCAACTGGAAGAAATCACCCACGGCTTTTCCAAGAATCCTGGTGACACAAGCTATTCCGTTCTCGCGCAGTACAAGTATGCACATGGGCCGGATGGACGCATTGCAGCCATTTCCGAGCATTCGGCGCAGGGCGAGTTTACTCGAAGCTATATGTACGACACCATGGGCCGCCTGACCGATGCCACCGGACCTGCTGGCCAAAAATACCATTACGAATATGACCAGGTGGGCAACCGCACCAAGGCAACCGCCACGGGCCAGCCCGACCAGGTAAGCAGCCACGACTGGGCAGGCCGGCTGACCAGCGTGGACGGCAAGGCCTGCACCTACGATACCAGCGGCAATCTCTCCGAAATGCGCCTCGGCGGCGTCACCCGCCAGTATCGCTACCACCCCGATGGCCGCCTTGCCGAAGCACGGGTGGGCAGCGAAACCATCCAATACCGCTATGACGGATTCGGCCGCCTCATTTATCGCAAGGCCGCCACCGGCGAAACCCGCTTTATCCCGGACCCGCTCTCACCCTACTGGCAGCCGCTGGTGATGGAGGAACCTGGCGGAGGCCGCACGCTTGTCATCTGGGACGGCAACACCCCGCTGGCTCTGGTGCGCAATGGCTCTGTCGAATGGCTGCTTCATGATCATCTTGGTTCGGTGCGACTGGTTGCGGATGAAAAAGGCAAGGTATCAAGAGACCTGGATTATGACTCGTTCGGGACGTCATCGATCGGTCAGGGTAAAATCCCCCTTGTGCCTGGCTTTGTCGGTCTTTTCTGGGATACGGAAGCTGGTGTTTACCATACCTTGGCCCGCGCTTACCGACCGGATTCGGGAATATTTCTGCAGCCTGACCCCCTCTTGGCTATTGGTTGGGATCGGCTTTCGAGTGAGGGCCTATATACCTATGGGAGAGGTAATCCTGTTTGTTTCATGGATCGCAAAGGAGAAGCGAGTGAATGGTTTGACAATCCGGATCATTCTTCGTCGGGATATCTCCCTAACCCACAAATTTCAGTCATATATAATTCAGTTGTCGCGCAGCTTAATAATACTACACGCCTCACGCAGGTGCAGTCCGGTCGGATTGCTCAAGCAAAGATGACCGCGGACGACGTTTTGCAAACAATAACCATGCAGCAGCCGATGCAAAATTTCATGACGGACGAAATTTTGAAAAGCAACAGAAAGCTGTTTGCGAAGCTTCTGCTGGAAGTTGGCAATCTATCTTTAAATGGACGACCGGGAGAACTATGGAATCTTAGCGGTCTTATTTATAAAAACCTCGAATCTGCATACTCCGCCACAAGTACCATGCGGACTGTTTCAGACTATCCCGGGGATCCTGCCAATGATCTCAGGTTGGGGGGATTGCTGCTCAAGACGTACGGGCTCTTGGGGCAGGGTTCTTTTTTGGCTTCAGCAGCTGGCGCCGCTGCAACTCACGTCCCGTTTGCAGAATTGATCGGCAGTGGCATTCGAAGCCGGGTGCTACAGAACCGAGTAGAAAGAAGGGTCTCATTTGGCGGCACCGTTTTACCAGACAACCTAAGGATCCGAGAAGACCTCGGAAGATATCACGGATCCTTTTCAATCGCAGGAGAAGGTGTCTCGGCCCATGGCGCATGGGCTCTGACAGGATCGAATGTCGGACTTTTCGGGCGGAACCGGCATTTTGTGGGTTATTCAAATTCTGAAGTTGATGGACAGGTTTCACCTCGAGGAGAGAGAATCTCAGGCACATTTCACCGGGGAGAAGTTCGTGACGAGCGAGGCGGGAATCTTTTCAATCTTTTTGAACCAACCTCTGTAACAATTGAGCGTTACAGTCACGACCGCTATCAGGTTACCAGAAAAGGGGGAGGAATTTTATCGGAGGCGGATGCATTTCAACCACCAAAATTCACCACCCTTAATCCTAAAAAAAATGAGGTGGATCAACCTATTAATTCCCCTTCATTGCAAAACCTCTCCGGGGGTAGCCCCACTCCACCATCTTCGCCTTCTCCGGGAGGAGGTAGCTTGCTCCACCCCTCCCCAATAGGCGGCATCTACCTCGGCGGGGCCGGCAGCGCCCTGGATGGCCTTGGCATGCTGAAGGGCGTGCAGACCGACGCCAACGGCAATCTCATCCTCATCGGTGAGGATAATGCCGGAATCAGCATGCCACCGCTTCGTCTGGACGACGTGGTCACCGTATTCCGTTCGGTCTACCTGCACGGCGAAGGACCCACCGTGAGCATCGACCCCAACCCGGAAAACCCGGAGAAGTCAGCCATGATCATCCGGCACGGCAAGGCTACCGAGGGCACGTATGTCGGCTGGGTACTCTATCAGTCGGATAGGCTAATGAAATGTTATTGCCTGGGTGTGGACAATAATACCAAAAAAAGTGTCGAGAGCCATGTTCCAGGCTACAGCGATGTTCTGGATACCATCTATTTCGGTGGGATTGACCCCCGCAAAGAGCAGAAGGAGGGCATCTGGGAGCGGTTCTGGATCGTGCCGGCGGAGGCGAACCGCTATAATGGCCCGCGCCGTGCGCTCACCCTGTTCGAGGTGCCTCTCAAGGTGAAGACCCAGAAAATGAAGTGGGAAAAAGACAAGCTGGTCGATGACGCGAAAGGCCAGTCTTCATCGGGCGCTAAATCCTTCACGGCCTGGTTCACCGGCAATTATGACGGCATTGCGGCGGAACGGTATCTCACGCCGCCGCCCGAGTCCGGTCTCACCGGGCCGGTTCCCGTATTTTCGGAGCTGAGGCGGATTGCTCTCCTCACCGCTGTGGCGGAGAAGCTCCGTGACCAGGGCATTCCCATGCCTTTCTGGATGCGGGATTACCAAGTTCACGAAGTCCCCTTCGAACGGTTCACACCAGGCATGGAGGCTACCAGGAAACCACAGCAGGGAAAGGCCATTCAGCCCGCGCACATCTTTGGCGGTGTGGAACTCACGCCTGAAACCCAATCCGTGAATACATATAATACCGAGGCCGATGCGAACAAGGTGCTGGAGAAAAAGCGTAACATGGTAGTGCAGGCCATCCTTCTTGCCGGCGGTACGGAAGCCGATGCGGCCAAGGCGCTGGAGAATAAACGCGACGAAGCAGTACAGGCCATCCGTCTTGCCGACAGCTTGGAGGGCGCGGTGGGCAGCCAGATCCAGACGGTTTTCCAGGAGCCGCTCACAGTACGCCAGGTGCAGGACAAAAACCGCACCTTTCAGGCCGTTCCGGTTCCCGGCGCGGAAACCCTGATGCCGGGGTCCTGCCGCCTCAATGAGGTGGACATGGCGGTCCCGGTCGAAGGTGGAAAAGAGATCCGGCTTGTGCGAAGCTTCAACTCATTTTTCAATCCTAAAGGTCCCTGGGGCCGAGGTTGGGCCTTTGATCTTCCGCGTCTGGAGGAGATACGCATACCCATCAGCCGCGATGGAAACAAGGTAACCTTTTCCATTGGTTTTGAGCTGCTTACACCTTTAAACAGCCTTTATGCCCGCTTCCGGGATGGGCGGCCGGTGGCTGAACTGGGCGAGGCCGGTTTGCGGGTTCCCGATACGGAGGGACTGTTTTATGGTCTTACGGAGATGCGGCCGGATTTTCTGGAAAAAACCAAAACCCGCGTGCTCCTGCTGAAGGAAGGCAGGCAGTGGCATTTTTCGCAGCAGGGTGACCTGGTCGCCGTCAAGGACGGCCCGCAGGTGACGGTCTACGAGCGGGGAGCGCAGGGACGGTTGACCGGCGTGGTCGCGGTGTGGGGCGGGCAGCCGGCCGGCCGGATCGCACTGGAATACAACAAGGAAGGCCGGCTGAGCAAGGCGGTGGGGAGCCTGCCGCAGAGCGGACAGTCCGGAACCCTTGGCATTTCCTACTCGTACGATGATGCCGGCCGGCTTACGGGGGTGACCTCGGAAGAAGGCACAGTCGGTTATCGTTACGACGGCGCGAGGGTTGCCGCTGTGACCTGGCGGGGCAAGAGCGGCAAGGAAAAGGCTGAAGTGCTGCGCTCGTTTAATTACGACGCCGCGGGCCGGTTGCTGTCCGAGAAAAACGGTGACGAGACGTTCGATTACTCAATCTCCGCTAAGGCCGGAGGCGTTGTTACCACCTCCCGCCTCCGGAGGCAGGACGGCTCGCAAACAGGTCCGATGACTACCCGTTACGACCAGCACATGCGCCCTGTCGAGATGAAGGGCGCCGGGGGCGCCGCCACCCGGTGGACGTATCCCGAGGCAGGCGGCGTTGAGATGACCATCACGGGCCAGGA
This sequence comes from Desulfobacteraceae bacterium, assembly GCA_003599575.1. Classification (GTDB taxonomy): domain Bacteria; phylum Desulfobacterota; class Desulfobacteria; order Desulfobacterales; family Desulfosarcinaceae; genus Desulfatitalea. The sequence continues at coordinate 8,423 of QZKV01000041.1, forward strand.
CGGCAAACAGGTGGCAATCGTCGAGTCGCCGGACGGCCGCAAACGAACCATCCGGCAGAACGGCAGCCCCCAGATCACCATGGATTATGACGCGGCCGGCCGGTTGACCGGTCTGTCCGAGGGGGACCAGGTTGTTCTGACCCAGGAATGGGGGAAGGACGGGCAACTGTTCCGCTCGACCACCGCCGGTCAGGGGGTCACTTTCGAGTATGACGGCCAGGGGGTGCCTTCCGCTGTTACGCTTCATCCCGCCAAGGCCGGGAAAACCCTGTCGGAGTGGCGGAAAACGAAGCTGGACCGCAAGGGCCGCCCGGTGGAGGTCACCGACTACAGCGGCATGCAGATTCTTCTGGGTTATGATGCCTCAGGCGCCTTGGGTGCCGTAGTTCAGAAAACACCTGATGGCAACCTTGGGTACAATATTAAACGCGACAATCAGGGCCGAGTCGAAACCGTGAAATCGTCATGGGGCGAGGCGGCCTATTCCTACGACAAGGAAGGTTCCCTCAAAAGCGTCCAAAGCACGAGCAAAGGTCATACCGCTTTGATGGAGCTGGCATCGGGCCGGATCAAGTCATCCACCGCCTTTGACGGTGGCCGCACAAGCTTTGTTTACAAGGATAGCGGCCCCGCCAAGGGCATGCCGCAAACCATCACCTGCCCCAACAATCTGGAATTGCGCTACGGATACGCCGACAGCGGCGACCTTGCCACAGTCAAGGTGGGACAGGACCGCCTGGTGCGGCTGGGATACGACAAACAGGGGAGAGTGACTTCCTATGCCTGGGAGCCGGTGAAACCATAGAGCAAGTCAAAATGCAGCTTTGAGGCATGGAGTAGAAAACAATTGATATCTAACAAGGAGATCACGCACATGTGAGAAATGGTGAATTGGCATTCTATAACCAACGCGTCATCCGCGTCTTCATTTCTTCAACCTTCAGGGATATGAACCTGGAGCGGAACCATCTGGTCACCGTCGTCTTTCCGGAGTTGCGCGAGCGGATCGAACAGTTGGGGCTGGAGTTTTTCGACGTGGATCTGCGCTGGGGGGTACCGAACAAGGACCTCAACGGCGAGACCGCCAACTCCTGGGAGTACTGCCGGCAATGGATTGACCGCGTGGAGCCTTTCTTCGTCTGCATCCTCGGCCAACGCTATGGCTGGGTGCCCGAACCTGAGCACTTCCGTGACGAAGCCGACCGGCAACAACAGCAACATGTACCGCGTTCCGTCACTGACCTTGAAGTCCGCCACGCGGTCCTCGACGCCCGCCGCAAACGCCGCAGCTACTTCTATCCGCGGGCCACTCCCGTGCGTAACCTTCATCAAGAAACTGATACAGCGGAACCATTCACATGCCAATAGAATCTCTCGAACAGCCAAGCCAGAGTCGCCAGATTCGTGTGTTCATTTCCTCGACATTTCGCGATATGCAGGCGGAGCGGGATATCCTCATCAAGAGAATCTTCCCGCAATTGCGCAAGATGTGTGAGGAACGCGCGGTCACGTGGACCGAAGTGGATTTGCGCTGGGGCATCACTGATGAGCAGAAGGCTGAAGGAAGAGTCCTGCCGTTGTGCTTGGAGGAGATCCATCGCTGCCGGCCCTATTTCATCGGCTTGTTGGGCGAGCGTTACGGCTGGATACCGGAACCGAGTTCGATCCCCATCGAGTTGCTGGAAGCACAGCCGTGGCTTAAGCAGCATCTCCAGCAATCCGTTACCGAACTGGAAATCCTCCACGGCGTGTTCAGTGAGGAACCAATGCACGGGCACGCCTACTTTTACTTCCGTGACCCCAAATACGTAGAGGGTATCCCAGCTGAACAGCGGCAGGACTTCGCCGCAGAGAATGATGATGCGGCGAGGAAACTCGCAAAACTCAAACAGAAGATTCGAGGTGCCCGTGATGAACAGGTCTGCGAGCTGCGCGAAAACTTCGCGGATCCAGAACAACTTGGTGACTGGATTCTCGAAGACCTCACCAAACTCATAGACCGGCTTTACGCCAAAGACCAAATACCCGACCCGATTGAGCAAGAAGCCGCGCGGCACGAAGCTTATGCGCGAAGCCGTCGCCTAGCCTTCATCGGACGCGAGGACTTGCTTCGCCGTTTGGACGAATACGCTGCCGAACCGACAGCCAAACCACTCGTCCTCACCGGTAATTCCGGCTGCGGCAAGTCCGCGCTACTGGCTGAGTGGGTGGCTCGCTGGCGCAAGAAGCATCCAGACGACCTTATCATCCAACATTACATCGGCAGCACGCCCGACAGTTCGGACTGGCAGGGATTGGTGCGCCGCATCCTCGGCGAACTGAAGCGCGCCTTCGCCATTACCGAAGACATCCCCGTTCAACCGGATAAGTTGCGAACCGTGTTGCAGGAATGGACAATGAAATCTGCCGGCCTGCGTCGCCACGTCATCCTCGTCTTCGACGCGCTCAACCAGCTTGGGGAGGACGGCGCTGCCCGACAACTCGGCTGGTTGCCAGTTGTCTTCCCAGGTGATTTTCGCGTAATCGTCTCATCGCTGCCTGGTGAAACCCTTGACGTTCTGCGGGAGCGTCGCTGCCCGGAACAAAACGTGCCGCTATTTTGTCGGGATGAGCTCGCACCTGCAGCACGGGCCTATTTCGAGAGTTTCGCCAAGACACTGCCGGCGGACATCCTGGCCAAGCTGGAATCCACCCCCGCCGCGTGCAACGCCCTTTACTTGCGCGCCGTGCTGGACGAATTACGCCAGTTCGGCAAACATCAAGAGCTCAAGGCCAAGGCTACGGACTACCTGAGAGCAGCGACGCTGCCAGAACTCTACGACCGCATACTCACCCGCTGGCATGACGATTTCGGAAAACTCGCCGAACATCGCGACCTTGTTCGCCGCTCGCTCTGCCTCATCGCGAGCGCCCGGTTCGGGTTGTCGGAAACAGAACTGCTCGACCTGCTGGGAAAGAACGGCGAACCGCTCCCACGCCGTCCTTGGACAGAGTTTTACCTTGCAGCCGAGAATGCGCTCACCGTGCGCGCTGGTTTGCTCAACCTGGGCCACGATTATCTGCGCGCCGCTGTGCTCAAACGATGGCTCGGCAATACAGATACGACGCACCAGTTCCGACTTCAACTGGGCGGCTACTTCTCTGAGGAAGACACCCCCACAGACCGAAAGCTGGATGAACTGCCGACACTTCTACGAGATACCTTTGCGTGGAACCAACTCAAGACGCTGTTGACCGACTTCCAAACATTCAGAAGGCTCCGGTCGAGTGAACGTTGGAAGGGGGAACTGCTTAGTCTTTGGGTGCCCTTGAGCGAGCATTACGACTTAGTTGAGGCTTATCAAGGCGCATTGGTGGAGGCAGAGCCAACTCTCGCCGGAAATAGGGCGATCACGTATTACGAAACGGCTTCGTTCCTTTACGACGCCGGTCGGTATGCTGGCGCGGAACCGCTCTATCGCCAAGCACTTGTCATCTACGAGAGTTCCTTTGGCAAGGAGCACACTGCCAGTGCAGCAACGCTGTGCAAATTAGCAAGGCTACTTCAAGCTAGAGGCGAATACGCGGCTGCTGAACCATTTTATCGGCAGGCGCTTGCCGTTTTCGAACAGTCCTTGGGCACGGAACACGCCACCACCTTAGATACGCTGATAGGGTTAGCGAGCCTGCTCCAGGCCAAAGGCGATTATGATGGAGCCGAGCCGTTGTTTCGAAAGGCCTTGGACGTGAACAACCGGCTGTTGGGACCCGAGAGTCTCTGGACAGTGAACACCATATACGGCTTGGCGGG
>QZKV01000008.1 GCA_003599575.1 Desulfobacteraceae bacterium
TGGCGCCTTTCCATTTTTCCAGACGGTATGAAGCACGGCCGGAGCAGGTCTGCCATGAAGTTAGGGCGGCGGCCCCGGGCATCAGTCTGCCGGCCAACGTTTCAACTATCACCTATCAGCCATGAGCCATGAGCCATCCGCCACCTTGCTCCATCCCTTTGCTATCAAGCTTTCCGGGGCGAAATAAGTAATAGAAACTGTTTGACAACGGCTCTTACGGCCGTGATATAAAACAAATATTGTATGTTCTGCTGCAGTCCCGCTGTCCGGTAATGGAAAAATGCGGTGAACCGATGAACAGAAATGTAAATCCGCCCCGTTCCTTCCCCTGGTGGCTCACCCTGCTGTTCGGGCTGGCCCTGCTGGCGTTGCTGGCGGGCGGCGCCCTGTTTTACCGCAGCCAGGAGCGCCATCTGCGGGTCAAGGCCGAGGAAGATCTGACCGTCATCGCCCGGCTGAAGGTGGAGCAGATCGTCAAGTGGCGGAACGAACATCTGACCGATGCCGCCGTGCTCGTTGCCAGCCCCTATGCGGCGAATGCGTTTACCGGTTGGCTGGCCGATCCGCGGCCTGAAGCCGCCGAGGCCGTGCTCGCCCGCTTTCGCTCCCGCCAGCAATTCTCCCATTATTACGATGTCCTGCTGGTTGATACCGGCGGCCAGGTGCGTTTGAGTCTCTCCGGCCGGACCGGCTCGCTGCATGAGGACGCGGCCCGTTACCTGGCCGATGCCTTCCGCGACCGGCGGCCCGTACTGAGCGATCTGCACACCGGTCCCGGCGATCTGCCGCCCCACATGGATGTCATTGCCCCCATTTTTGCCGGTGAGGCCGGGTCCGGCGCCGCCGTGGGCGCGGTCATCCTGCAGAGCGACACCCGGCAGTTCCTCTATCCCATGATCGAAACCTGGCCGGGGGAAAGCACCAGCGCCGAAACCATGCTCGTCCGGCGGGACGGCGACGAGGTGCTCCATCTGAGCGAATTGCGCCACCGGAAAAACGCGTCGTTCAAGCTGCGTATCCCGCTCAGCCGCACGGATATGCCGTCGGTCCTGGCGGCCCTGGGCCGGGAAGGGGTCTTCCGGGGCAAGGACTATCGCGGGGTCGAGGTTCTCTCCTCCCTGCGGACCGTGCCGGGCTCGTCCTGGTTTGTGGTGGCCAAGATCGATGCGGCCGAGGTGTTCGAGGCCTGGCGTTCCATCTCCGGACTCATCATGATGCTGATGCTGGCCATTGTGGCGGCCCTGGTCGCCGTGGTGGCGATCGTCTGGCAGAGCCGGGCCAAGCTCCACTACCGGGAACTTTTCCAGGCAAAGGCGGCCCGGCTGGAGAGCGAGGCGAGCTATCGCACCCTGGTTGAAACCCTGCCGCAGTTCGTCTGGACCTGCCGGCCGGACGGGGCGTGTGATTATCTGAGTCCCCAGTGGGTGCAGTACACCGGCATAGCCGAGCAGGAGCAGCTCGGTACGGGCTGGACACGGCAGATCCATCCGGCTGACTGGCCCAGGGTGCAGGAGAGGTGGGAGGAGTCGGTGAGAACGGGCAGCGATTTCGACATCGAGTTCCGCATCCGGCGGGCGGACGGGGTGTATCGCTGGTTTCGGACCCGGGCCCTGCCGCTCCGCAACCCGGACGGAGAGATCAGCAAGTGGTTCGGCTCCAACACCGACATTGAAGAGCAGAAGCAGACTGAAACGACGCTTAAGAGTTACTCCAGCCAGCTGGAAGCGGACGTGGGCGAGCGCACCCGAGAGCTGCGCGAGGCCCAGGCACAGCTCCTCCGCCAGGAACGGCTGGCCGCGGTGGGGCAGCTGGCGGGCAGCATCGGCCATGAACTGCGCAATCCCCTGGCCGTCATGGCCAATGCCGCCTATTACCTGCGCCTGGTGCAGCCGGATGCCGGCGACAAGGTGAAGGAATACCTCGGCATCCTGGAAAACGAGATCCAGAACGCGGAAAAGATCATCAGCGATCTGCTTGATTTTTCCCGCATCAAATCCCTGGACCGCACGAATGTGGTCCCTGCCGAGCTGGCCGCGCATACCCTGGAACGGTTCCCCGTGCCCGGCAACATCAGCGTGGTCCTGGATGTTCCCGTTGATCTGCCGCCCGTTTATGTCGACCAGCGTCAGATGACCCAGGTGCTGGGCAACCTGGTGGTCAATGCCTGTCAGGCCATGGCCCGGGGCGGCAGACTGGTGCTGTCGGCCCGCCGGGAAAAGGAGATGGTGGCCATGGCCGTTACGGATACGGGGACGGGCATTGCCGCCGAGAACATGGCCAGGCTCTTTGAGCCGCTCTTCACCACCAAGGCGCGCGGCATCGGACTGGGGCTGGCGGTGAGCAGGAAGCTGGTGGAGGCCAACGGCGGCCGGATCGAGGCCGGCAGTGAACCGGACCGGGGCGCGACGTTTACCGTTTTTCTGCCGATCCGGCAGGAGGGAGCATGAGCGAGAAGCTGCGGGTGCTCATTGTTGACGACGATCGGCGCATGACCCACACCCTGGCCGATATCCTGACGGCGAGCGGCTGCCGGCCGGGCGAGGCCTGGTCCGCGGAACAGGCCCTGGAAATGGTGGACTCCGAGGTGTTCGACTGCATCCTGAGCGACATCAGGATGCCGGGCCTGAGCGGCGTGGAGCTGCATCGGGAGGTGCGCCGTATCCTGCCCGGGGTGCCGGTGCTGCTGATGACCGCCTATGCCGCCGAATACCACATCAGCCAGGGGCTGGAGGAGGGAGTGATCGGCGTGCTCGACAAGCCGATCGATATCCGCCTGCTCATCGAGCTGCTGGCGACGCTGAACAGGATGCGCACCGTTGCCGTGGTGGACGATGACCCGGATTTCTGCCGGACCATGGGTGAAATCCTGGCATACCGGGGTTTTCAGGTGACCACCATCAGTGACCCGCATGCGGCGGTGGAGCAGATGGCGGGTGAGGCCAATTTCCTGCTGCTTGACATGAAGCTCAACGATATTTCCGGATTCGATGTGCTGCGGAAAATCCGGGGCCGCTATCCGGCCCTGCCCGTGGTGCTGATCACCGGCCACCGGCAGGAGATGGCCCCGGTGGTGCGGCAGGCCCTGGGACTCGGCGCCTGCACCTGCCTCTACAAGCCGCTGGTCGTTGCCGAACTGCTGGGCAAACTGGGCGATATCCGGGCCGAGCAGCTGAAAGGCATATTGAGGACGAGATGATCCAACCCGAAACCAACAACCCAGCCGGGACCCACGGCCATGAACCGATCCCCGTGCTGATCGTGGATGACGACGCCGCCCTGCGCACCACCCTGGGAGATATTCTGCGGCTCAAGGGATTTGCGCCGCTGCCGGTGGGGACCGGCGGCCAGGCCCTGGAGGAGGCGGCCCGGCAGGAGGTGCCTGTTGCCGTGATCGACCTGCGGCTGGAAGATATGTCCGGCCTTGAGGTGCTTCGCCGCCTGCGGCAGTGTTCGCCCGATATGGAGTGCATCCTCCTCACCGGGCACGCCTCGCAGGATTCCGCCATCGAGGCGATCAACCTGGGCGCCTATTCCTATATCAGGAAACCCTATGACGCCCAGCAGCTGCTGCTGACCATCCGCCGGGCCGGAGAAAAACGGCAGGTGGTGGAGTCGCTGCGCAAAAGCGAGGCCAAGTACCGGCGGCTGCACGAAAGCATGACGGACGCCTTTGTCATGGTTGACATGAAGGGCCGCCTGCTGGAATGGAATTCCGTCTACCGGAGCATGCTGGGGTACACGGACGAGGAACTGCACCGGCTGACCTTCATGGACCTGACCCCGGACAGATGGCGGGAGATGGAGGAGAAGATCGTGGCGGAGCAGATCATCCCCTGCGGCTATTCCGAGGTGTATGAGAAGGAATACTTTCGCAAGGACGGCACCCTCCTGCCGGTGGAGCTGCACACCTTTCTGCTGCGGGAGGGCGATGACCGGCCGGTCGGCATGTGGGCCATTGTGCGCGACATCAGCCGGCGCAAGAAGAACGAGGATGAAAGGCAGCGGCTGGCGGAGCAGCTCCGCCAGGCCCAGAAGCTTGAAGCGGTGGGCCGGCTGGCCGGCGGCGTGGCCCATGATTTCAACAATCTGCTCTCCGTTATTCTCGGCTATGGGGAAATAGTGCTGGAAGACCTGCACCGGGAGCATCCGTCCCATGAAATGGTAAGCCGCATATACCAGGCCGGCATCCGCGCCAGGGAGCTGACCCGGCAGCTGCTGGCCTTCAGCCGCAAGCAGCTGCTGGAAATGCACGTGGTGGACATGAACAGCGTGGTGAGCGGCTTCGATAAGCTGCTGCGCCGGGTGATCGGCGAGGATATTGAACTGCGGCTGACATTGGGCGACCAGGCAATTTTCGTCAAAGCGGACACCTCGCAGCTGGAGCAGGTGCTGATGAACCTGGGGGTCAATGCCCGGGACGCCATGCCCGACGGAGGAACATTGACCATTGAGACGAACATCATCGACCTGGATGAACATTACGCGGAGCAGCGGCCCGGCGTGGCCCCAGGGGCCTATGCCATGATCTGTGTCAGCGACACGGGCTGCGGCATGGACCGCGACACCATGGAGCGCATTTTCGAACCATTTTTCACCACCAAGGCCAAGGACAAGGGCACCGGTCTGGGGCTGGCCACCTCCTACGGCATCATCAAGCAGCATGGTGGCAACATCTGGGTCTACAGCGAACCGGGCCAAGGGGCCACCTTCAAGATCTATCTGCCCCTGGCCGCGGCAGACGGCACACTGATCACAACTGCTGCCATGGAGCCGGATGACGTGCGCGGCAGCGGGACGATCCTGCTGGTGGAAGACAACGAACAGGTGCGGGACCTGGCCAACACCATCCTCCGGCGGCAGGGGTACACGGTTATTGCCGCGGCAGACGGCCGGGAGGCCCTGGCAGTCATGGAAAATTACGAGGGGCCGCTGCACCTGCTCCTGACCGATGTGGTCATGCCCGGGATGAGCGGCAGCGACCTGAGCGCCCGGCTGGCTGTTCAGTTCCCGGGGCTGAAGGTGCTCTACATGTCCGGCTACACGGAAAATGTCATCAGCCATTGCGGGGTAGTGAACGCAGGTGTGAACTTCATCCAGAAGCCTTTTTCCGGCCAATCCCTGACGGTCAAGGTGCGGCAGGTGCTGACCGGGGAGGAGGGTGTCTAAAATGCCTAAAATGCCTAAAGTACTTGAAGTGCCTAACGTTATGGTGCTTGCTGATTAGAAAAAACCAGGCTTTTCAGGTTTTTTTGGTGATATGAGTCTCTTGCAAAATGAGTCAACCGGAATCAGAGCAGCATGCCCTGAACGACGTCATTCCGGCAGTGTGTTGAGCCGGAATCCAGTTTCCCGGCGTGACAACAATAGACTGGATGCCGGATAAAAAGCCTCCGACATGACGCAAATAAATAAATCGCGCCTTTTGCAAAGGCTCATATTACATCCGCATTCCGCAATCCCAAATCCGTAATCCCCCAAATCCTACGCTCCTGCAAAGAAGGTTGCAGACCGGAAAAAAGGCAGGTATCATGGCTGATGTTCAATCCGCAATCCGCAATCCGAAATCTCATGGCTGATGGCTGATGTTCATTCCGCAATCCGCGATTCGCAATTGAAATAGTTAGGCAAAAAAGATGATTACATTACTTGATTATGGAGCAGGCAATGTGCGCAGTGTGCGCAATGCCATTAAAAAACTGGGGTTTGCCGTCAAGGACGTGACCTGCCCCGATGATATCCGGCAGGCGGAAAAACTGGTGTTTCCCGGAGTCGGCAGTTTCGGCAGCGCCATGCAGCGGCTGCAGAGCATGGGCTTTGTCGAACCCCTGCTGGCCCATATCCGGGCTGACAAACCTTTTCTCGGCATCTGCCTTGGCCTGCAGACCCTGTTTGCCGGCAGCGAAGAGTCGCCGGGCGCGGCCGGGCTGGGCATCCTGGGCGGCCGGATCAGGCGTTTTGCGGCCGGGCCGCTCTCCGTGCCGCAGATCGGCTGGAACGGCATCATCATCCGCAAGGAATCCCCGTTTTTTGCGGGCTACGCCGGGGAAAAACTCTATTTCGTCCATTCCTTCATGGCCTCCCTGGCGGAAACCGACCCCGAGTGGCTGCTGACCACCACCAATTACGGGGAGGAGTTTGTCAGCGGCGTGCAGAAGGGCAATGTGGCGGCTTTCCAGTTCCACCCTGAAAAGAGCGGAGAGGCGGGACTGCGCATCCTGCGGAATTTTCTCGCCGGGACCAAACCTGCCGCCGCTTCCCAGGCTGCGCCCGCCGGGCAGGCCGAAACGAAACTTGCCAAGCGCATCATCGCCTGTCTTGATGTGCGCAGCAATGATGCCGGTGATCTGGTGGTGACCAAGGGCGATCAGTATGACGTCCGGGAAGAAGGCGAGGTGCGCAATCTCGGCAAACCGGTGGAGCTTGCCCGCCGCTATTTTGAAGAGGGGGCGGACGAGATCACCTTTCTCAATATCACCGGTTTCCGTGATTTCCCCCTGAAAGACCAGCCCATGCTGGAAGTGCTGCGCAATACCTCGGAAAACGTCTTTGTGCCCCTGACCATCGGCGGCGGCATCCGCTCCTTCACCGATACGGAGGGGAAACGCTATTCTGCCCTGGATGTGGCTTCGGAATATTTCCGCAGCGGCGCCGACAAGATCTCCATCGGCAGCGACGCGGTCTATACGGTGGAGGAGTATCTGCAGAGCGGCGAAAAAACCGGGCAGAGCTCCATCGAACAGATCTTCCATGTCTATGGTGCCCAGGCGGTGGTCATTTCCATCGACCCGCGCCGGGTCTATGTGGAAAGCCCCGAGGCGACAACGCACCACACTTTGAAAACCGCGGTGCCGGGGCCGAACGGCGAACAGTACTGTTGGTACCAGTGTACGGTCAAGGGCGGCCGCGAGGGGCGGGATGTGGATGTGGTGCAGCTGGCCACGGCCTGCGAGGAGCTTGGGGCAGGCGAGATCCTGCTGAACTGCATCGACCGGGACGGCACCAACAGCGGCTTTGATATCGAGCTGATCAATCAGGTGCGCCGGGCCGTCACCATCCCGGTTATCGCCTCCAGCGGCGCGGGCCGGGTGGAGCATTTCTCCGAGGTGTTCGCCGCCACCGATGTGGAGGCGGCCCTGGCCGCCGGCATCTTCCATCGCCGGGAGGTGCCTATCGCCGCCGTGAAAGAGCATATGCGCACAATGGGGATCGAGACGCGGTAACACTGGAGAAGAGAGTGGCGGAGGGGGAGAAAATCCCCCCGGCTGCAGTTTAGGTGTTCGGCATGAGAAATTCTAACGTGGCAACCGGAAAGCAAGATATATCGTGACTTTTGACCAAAGGGATATGTTGAGTTATAGTAGATAAGGTTAATTGAGGACTTTTCGGTATTATCAGATGTAGTATGATGTGGCAATCCGCGTTGACGAACTTGTTGGCCTATTCTTGTTCTTGCTCCCCCTCTCGCTCGGCAAGAATGCGTTTGAAATAGGGCGTATTCCGAAATCGCTCGTGCTCTAGTTCCAGTATTCCCTTCAGGTCAATTTCGCGGGTCTCGGATTCGACCCTTGCCGATAGCCTGTTCCTCGTTGGCTCAGAAAGATCATCGCAGTATATCGTGACCTCAATATCGAAGGAGCCAGTCTTCTTTGAGCCGAAAAAAAAAGGCACTCGAAACCAATGAATGCTCTTGGGTTGAACCTTCTCGGCACGTGCAACAACTAGCCAATATCGGTCATATCGGTTGACACTTACGTCAGGTGGCAACGCCCGGACCTCGTCCAAAAAATTACGCGGACGAAGGTGCACTGACTCTGTGCTTGGTACTTCCGGGAAACTAGCGTCTTCTTGTAGTGTCGGCCTGTTCTCGTCTATTGGAAACTTGAGCTCAGCACGCACATCGTGGGCGGTAGATGTCCCGGAGTTCTTTACGGCGAGGAAGACAGGCTCCATCAGTCGCGCCTTTTTCGTGTATTCGATGAGTTCCCTATAGTAGGAAGAGTTAACATTGAGATCGAAAGAGGTCATATGGAGGCCAAATCCAGTTCCGCCGTGGTTAGATCTATAGTCCGGTATGTCTTTCTTCCTTGGAGTCTTGAGATAAAGGGAACTGATCTGTATTGAGGTGGAAAACCACTCTCTGTCACTGGGGTCAGCAAAGGAGACGCTCAGTTCTGGAGCGCCAGCCGTTGCATAACTGTGTGCGCCTATCCGAGATATTTCATCAAGGGTCGCGATGTCTGTAGAACTTCCTCTCCTTACGTAAACAGTCTCTTTCTTGAGTCTGCCGAAATCACGCTTTAGGTAGAAGGGCCGTTGTTGTAGTGGTATGTGAATGACTGCGATTTGCTTACTTTCGAATGTGCTGTTGCTGTAAGAAAATGTGATCGGCCTCTGAGTCTTGTTGTTTACAAATTGTTGGATTGCTGCGTCATCTAAGGTCGCGGAAATCCCCACCACTTCACTTCTTCCCCCTTTGATTTCTTTTACTCCGATCAAGATAAATGCATCGGCATGGCGCCAAGCGTTTGCAAAGGCCAAGATATCTTTTAGTAGCTCAGATTTCTCATCATCAGAAGCTCTAGTGAATCGATACTGGTCGCTCTTTAAATCTAAATCGACTCCTTCCTCTTCATACAAGAGTGATTCGATGAGGACATCATCTATGCGCATAGGCTATTACCCCTAAAGTTCTCTATCATTCGTGCCAACAGACGCGTTAGGGGTGAGCAACGCAATGACCAAGCCACTACATTGCGCCCTAAACACTGAACCTAATTAAAACTGAAAGTGTCACGCGTTGCTAATCCCTCTTGAACGCTTTGTTGGGACATTGATCCACAACACTTCTTATACTTTTTCCCGCTATTGCATGGACAAGGTTCATTGCGTCCAATTTTTCGTGTTTTCCCCTGAGTACTGATACCTGAGTCATACGGTGGGAATAGGCGAGACATTGGCGTCTGCTGATGACCAAGCGTCATCTTGCCAATGTGGACACTTCCTCCACCAACGCCGATAGCCATAGAGTTGTTCGTAATTTGAAAACCTACTTTACAGCCTTCAATGTCTATAGATTGAGAGTTCAGGACTTGTCCAGAACGAGTAACAACCTGCAAATTCTGGTTTTCCTTGCATTCAATTTTCACTCCCCGATGCTGCATTTCAAGGCGCTCAACTACCAATTTGTGTGGAGCTTCCGTTCTGAGGGCTAAAGAAATATCACCTAGATTTTTTCTTATCGTTATTGTCTGCCCTACCACCTCTACATCCCAGTTTTCAGTCGTGGTAACCCATTCGTTGTCTACGATTTTTAGAATTTCGTTTCCGTCTCGATCAGCTAAAAAAGCATTGATACGAAATGGGGCTCCTTCGCACTCGGGTCTTTTGATCGAGAAAAGGCTTTCACCATCAATTTCTATTAATGACTCAACAGATTTACATCTAAGAGTCCCAATTTGAATTGTAGGCTCAACTAACCCCAAATCGAATGGGCCAAAAGAAAAACCTTGTTGCTTACAGACAGGATTTTCAGAGCGATATTTAATTGTTTTTTTCGACAGAATTTCCCTAGTTACTCTGTCATGACATCCACCACACAACAGTACGATATGATCAGGGTTGTGTTCTTTCGCCTCTGCAAACGTAGGGTCAACATGTTCATATTGGTAAACAGCGTTGCCACAGTTGACGCAACCAAACCCACACCTCTGTCTGATTTCTCGTTTTATTTGTGACGGTATCGTATCAGTTAAACCGTATTTATTTTTTCTCAAAGTCAACCTCCTGAGAATGCGCCAACAAGCTATTATCAAGTTTCTTGATATCTACTCCAACCTAACATTCTTGACAATAAAATATAGGGTGTTCTACCCATTTCTACCCCAATATCATTCGCCATGTAAACCTTATAACATCGCCTGCCCAATCAGCAAAACTAACCCCTCCAGCAAAATCGTAAATTTACCTTAATCCTGAGTACATGTCACACCAGTAAAATCAAGGTTTACCCCGCTTTCTAACAAGGAGGCGGGTTTTTCATAATCACATATCCCCTCTCTCTCAAGCCCCATTGGCCAATCCAGGTCGATGGGGCTTTTTTTTATTCCCTCAACCAAAAAGGAGCATCTATGCAAAACAAAGAAATCGTCACTCAACTCCCCGCCAACCCCTCAGAGATCGTCTATGCCATCACAATGGAAACCCTCCTGTCCGCCATAGTAACCCGCCTGGGCGAGGAGGCACTTAACCTGACCGAGGAAGATTTGCATCTGGCGCGGGAAGAGGTCCTGGCTGCCATCAGTCACAACCTGGACGAACGGGACTACATCGACATGGGTCTCGATGCCTGGGAAATCACCCGCAACCTGTAACTCATTCTCCACACACACAAAAAAGGAGCATTTATGTTTTGGATTTTATTGGCAGTATTGGGTGCCCTGCTCACCAAGTTTGGAGCTTTGTCAGTGCTGGTTGTATTTCAGTCGGCGGCTTTAAAGGTTGCATTGGCAGTATTCGTCGTCCTTGCCGTGTTCATCATATGGCAATGGCGCAGATGAGGGAATTTAACCATCTTATATGAAGGAGAAAAAAATGAGTGAAGAAAGTATGAGGATTTTGAAAACAGGTGAATGCCCATCGTTATCCGGTCGATCTACTCTGACCTACAAGATCGGCTGCAAGGATGATAAGGAGGTATATTTGTGCCTGGTTGGCAATTCAGGGCAAGGGGTCTTTAACAAGGATTGGATTTCACTGATGCAGCTTGATTCTCTACTGGCTTCAGAGGAGAAACCGATTACATCGGGACGGCTCCATGAAATGTTCAAAGGGAAATCAGCCAATTCAGCCGGGTTTGTCCTTGCCGTACTTCTAAACGAAAAACTGATGAAAATATCCAAGGGGAACCTCCGGCATTACGAGCGGCTGGATCCCTCTGAATTCAATGCCGTCATTCAGGCACTCATGGTGTCAGAACCGGACGCTACGCAGCCCCCATCTGCAAAGACCACCAAGAAGCACAAGGTGTCCCCATGATTGCCATAACCTGTGCCCTCGTCATCGCTGCTGTCACTGCACCCGCTCCATTCGCCAATGGCTGGGTTGGGTGGCAGGTGGGGAGAATTGGTTGCGTCGATTTAGGCAAAGAGTTATAGTTTTGATTCCGAGTCCAATCTATACCTGGAGCAATTGGATAGTGTGTGGGTGCAGGATCAAAGGAGCCATAAGAATGAAGTATCATTTTGAAAATAATCAACTTTTGGCCGCCGGCATCTTCCATCGCCGGGAGGTGCCCATCTCCGCCGTGAAAGAGCATATGCGCAAAATGGGGATCGAGACGCGCTGATCATTTGTAAACGTCTTCGAAACATTGAAAATTCTCGAAAAATCGTGATTAATTGAAGCTTGAGGTTCATCATGCGTCTCCAAAAAATCACCTTGAATAATTTCCGTTGTTTCGAAAGTCTCAGTTTAGAGTTGCATCCGCGACTGACAGTGCTGGTTGCCGAGAACGGGGGCGGTAAGACTGCAATACTCGATGGCATTGCCATCGGACTTTCCTCGGTGCTTCGGTATCTTTCGTCTGCTGACCAGAGACTCACTGGACCAGGTATTACGGATACCGATTTTCGCCTGGAAACGATAGCGGGACCAAGAGGTGGGGATCGCCTGGTGACGAGCGATTTTTCGCAGATCATCATGCAGACCTCGGATGGATTAACATGGGATAACTGGCGGGCCTCATCCAAGGGAAAACACCCCGAGGCCAAAGTGGGCCATAAGAGCCTCGCTGCATATGCCGCAGAGGTGCTCGACAGCCTGAAGACAGTAAAGCCAAAACTGTTGCCCGTCTTCGCCTACTACGGAACCCGTCGGGGATTGCTTGCCATCCCGAAGCGGCTGCGCGGCGCAAAGGTGGATTACACCCAACCGGCCGCGGCTTTGGTTGGCGCTCTCGATTCCTTTAGTGATTTCACAGAGATGCTCAACTGGTTCGATGTGGAGGAAACTGCTGAGCTTCGAGCGAACAAGGGAAGTGCGACGGAAGACTTCGAGGAGTCTGAAGCCCTTCACGTCGTTCGGGAAGTCATCAGTGCCATTCTCGGGGGCGAGTACAGTAATCCGTACTT
>QZKV01000059.1 GCA_003599575.1 Desulfobacteraceae bacterium
CTATATATGGGGCAAAGGAACTCGGCATGAAGACGGTGTTTTTTAAATCAAACCAGGGGACGCAGGAAAAAAAGGCGTCAAGCCTGACTATCTTATTTATAATTTCCATGAGTTGCTGAATGCCGTGCGATTCTTTGAGGATCAGTGATCGGGGAGGTCTGTGCTATCGCGGACCAGGCATGCCCTTTAACTGGTGATCATGGCTACGGGAAAAAACGAGCAATGCCGTTACCGCACCGATAAGCGCCAGGAACATATCTGATTGAGTGTCCCACGGGTCGCCTTGCGTGCCCAGGAATTCATCGGCGCCCTGGCCAAGGGCAATGGCCGCTGCCCACTCGATGAGCTCATACGTCGCGCTGATTGCCAAAACGATGCAGATGACGATGAAGGCAAGCATCTTCCGGCCTTGGACGTACCGGCCTCGCAGGAGGATTTCGCGGGCAACGAGGGCGGGCACAAAGCCCTGGAAAAAGTGACCGATCTTGTCGTAAGGGTTGCGGCTGAGGTTCAGCAGGTCTGTAAGATAAAAGCCGAGAGGAACCCTGGCGTAGCTGTATGCGCCGCCGGTCATCAGCACAATGGCATGCAGAAAGATGCAGGCGTAGAGCAAATTGGTCAGCGGGAAGCGGCCATAGGTTGCCCAGAGAAGCGGCAATACGATAACGACCGGGAACACCTCCAGCACCCATGTTGTCCGATCAAACGGCTGAGCGCCGGATAACAGCAGCAGCGCGACAATGACGATTGAGGCAATCGCCAGGATCAGAGAACGCCGTGCGTGCATGTTTGGCAGTGTCATGGTGTAATATCATCCCGAAATAACATAAGATTCTATTTCATTGAAGACGTAGGAAAATATTCTGCATTCACGTCCATAATATCACCCGGAGTGCTTTTATCCAGTTTTTTGATTGGGAAAAATATTTTCCCGGAAGGTAAAAAGGAAACTGAGAGTTGTTCATGTCCAGGATCAAGGTAATGAGCTTCAATATCCGCTACGGCCTGGCCGAGGACGGAGAAAATCACTGGGACAGGCGAAAATCTTTCGCCCTCGCCAGAATTCAGGCCTTTGCCCCGGATTTACTCGGTCTCCAGGAATGCCGCGACGACGCCCAGGCCAATTTCGTCAAGACACACCTACCGGCCTACCACTTTTATGGCGTGCACCGCGAAGGTGAGGGCGGCACCGCGCTGGAGATGGCCCCGCTTCTCCTGCGGAAATCCGCCTTCCACATCATCCGGCAAGGCGTCTTCTGGCTCAGCGACACCCCGCAGGTTCCCGGCAGCAGGAGCTGGGGCAGCATCTTTCCGCGCACAGCAACGTGGGCCAGGCTTCTCCATCAGCCGACAAGCCGGGTCATCACCTTTGTCAACACCCATTTTGACTGTGAGCCAACCGCCATTGATGGGGCAGCCCTATTTTTGCAGAAATGGCTTGGCCAGGTGCAAAAAGAAACCCCGGTCATCGTAACGGGTGACTTCAACGCGGATAAGGATTCAGCCGCCTACCGGCACCTGACCGGCAATGGCATGCTGTCCGACGCGTATCGACAGGTGCATCCGGCCGGGGACAATGAGGCAACTTTTCACGGTTTTGGCAAGCCGGAAGAAATGGCGGCGCTTGACTGGATCCTGGTTTCCGATCACTTTCGCGTTACAGACGCCCAAATTGACCGATCACGGGAGGGGAAGCTGTTCCCTTCGGACCATTATCCGGTGACGGCTGTGCTGGACTGGAGGGCACACCCTTCGTGAAAAAACCAAATCAATCTGAATAATAGATCATATCCCCATCAGTTACATGCCTCATATTCGGGTTCCTTCAGGGGGAGAATATGCCTAACATGTTGATATGAAAAATGATAGTGATTTGCCGCCAACCATGGCGCCTTTTTGGGGCATTTCTTGCATGTATTTTACAGCTGGTCTTTTGGCTAAACCAATAACACTGCCGAATTTGTCGTAAGGTAGGGCCGAAAACCGCCGGTTTCGTATTGAAATAGAGTTCACTGGAAGATTAGACATGTCAATGCAGAAAATATTTAGGATTTTACAGGTGAATTAATTTGAAAGGCGAGATTTTTCCAACCCATTTAAAAACTCCGAAGGCTCAACCATTTTCGATTAGGCAGTTTCTTGCCTGGGTAAACTTATCAGACAACAGTGATATCTTCGAGGCAGCAACATGAATGAAATTGACGCTCTTCAAATTCGCCGGAAGATTTTAGATTGGCGGGATGAACAGGTTTCGCACATAGGACATCACTTAGGCCGTGAAATTCAGCTGCTTTTTAAACAAATCGACGCGAAGATCGATGAAATGTCAGCAATAGAACTGATCAAAACAAAAAAATTTGCCAAAAAAAATCTTGAACCAATTTATGAACAGTGGATAGAAAATGAAACCAGATTGTTGGTACAAAACGCCAATCAATCCCTGCAAGCAATTTACCAAACTTCTTTGGCATGGCAGCAGGCTGACATAAAACTTAAAACGGATAATCCACAACTTGTGCGCATCTCAGATGCCACCTCCATTGTGGCTGCTGGCGCCTCTTTAGCAGCGATTCCTTCGTTAATTGGCCTATCCATCACAACAGTACCAGGCGCGGGTATTTTAGGCTTGCTAGGTATTGGGACAGTCACGATGGTTTCTTGGCCAGTTTTGATGACAGGATCGGTTATAATTGGTGGTTTAGGGCTGTTTGCTGGCAATCGTTTGATAAATATGAAAAAAAAGGCCGCGGAGCATTATAAAGACATAGTTCATAAAGCCCTCAATGAAAAAATTATTACCAATATAGGTGGGTTAGCGTTACGCCAGCAGTTGCAATCTGTCCTTCGCCAAACCGCTGACAACCTCATTCAATCGTTGGAAACTGTATGAGCCACATTCCATTTGTTATTCCGGATGAGTTTGCTGCAGGTATTGCCGAGGGTAGCATCATACGCTTTGGCACTCTTCTCAAAGAGGCTTCAAGTGGGCAAGTCCTCGGTCATCTGCAAGAAACAGGCTTAGGACAGAAACTGCTCAGCGGCATCTGTACAGTTCCTTTTTCACCCTTGGAATCAATCAATGTAACATCAAATATCTATGCTAATATACAGCTTACCCAACTCAAGTCTATGATCGCATCACTAGGAATGATGCAGTTTGTCAACCTGGGGGCTGCATTGACAGGCATTGGGGTGAGTGTTGTGGGTTTTAGTTTGATCAACCAAAAACTCACAGCGCTTGAACGACATCTTTTTGATATCAAGGACCGCCTAGACGGACACTTTAAATCCATGGTTGAGCGAGAAACCAGAGCTCATTATTCCAGGATTCAAACTTTGCTTAATGGATCCCAATTGGCCCTCAGCTTAACCAATCCAGCCGACGTCCTAATGTCCGCTGCATCAAGACTAGCCGAAGAGGCCGGGTACTTCAATGGGGAATTAATCTTTATGCTGAAGCAGAATGGCTTCGATAAAGAACTCTTTATCAACTTCACACAATCCATGGTTGCCTGTAACTCAGCCCGATTAGAGTGCCTCCTCCTCTCTAACGAACTAGATGCAGCTAAAGCCAATGCAAGACAAATGGGTCAAGAGATGAGTTATTTTTCCCATGTATTAGAACCCACTATTTTGACTCAAAAATCCTTGGGTTCTAGTTGGATCAATGGCGGCGATGTGACTAGTGTAACCTATCGAGCCAAGCAACAAGCGATGGTAAATTTGGTCAAGGGTTTAAGAGATGCAACCGATGTTGCCCAAACCAAATCGTTTTTGATCGAGACACTCATAAAAAATGACATTGATGGCAGGAGCTATATTCAATCACTGCAAGACGAAAAAGACTGTCCGCTTCTCATACTCAAATCAGAGCCCAGCAATGTCCCCAGCAGTGTTCCCAGCAGTGTCCCCGACAGTGGTCCTAGTGGTTGGCGGGGATTTTGGGGCAGGATTTGGCAGTCTATATAAGAGTGAGCCTTTCCTTTTAGTCGCTATTTTCTGCGGCAGTGAATTCCAATAAGTCTCATCTCCTCATCTTCCACCCAACGGAGCTCGGGTTCAGGTCTTGCACTATAACAAAATAATTTTTTCAGACCAGAACCACACCTCTAGCGATTAAAATTATGCCGGCACTCCCTTCTCCCGCATCCCCACTTACTTTTACCAGCGTAACCGCCGGGAAATCAAGACTCGTATGGAGTGATGAGTTTGAAGGGCCGCAGGGCGATCCGCCGGACCCATCGAAATGGCGGCAGGAGCGGGGTGGTGAAGGCTGGGGAAATCATGAATTACAGTACTATACCGATCAAGCGGAGAATGCGGCGCTGGATGGGAACAGTTGTCTTGCGATCACCGCCCGGACAATTACCGATGCCGACCCTGCAAACCGCATGTGCTGGTATGGTCCGGGCCGTTTTACCTCTGCCCGCCTGAATACGCGCGGGATATTTTCGTTTAGGTATGGGGTGGTGGAGGCCCGCATAAAGGTCCCGTTCGGGCAAGGCATCTGGCCAGCCTTCTGGATGCTCGGTGAAAATTTTGGTGAAGTTGGCTGGCCGGAATGCGGAGAGATCGATATCATGGAAAATATCGGCAGAGAGCCCGGCACCGTGCATGGCACCGCTCACGGACCGGGTTATTCGGGCGGGAATGGTTTAGGCGGCCTGCATGCACTGCCGGAAGGGCGGGCGATGAAGGATGAATTCCATATCTTTGCTGTGGAGTGGCAGCCGGGGACCATTCGTTGGTACCTGGGCAATCAACTTTATTGTGAGGTCCAGCAGGCTCAGCTCCCGAAAGGAACGCCCTGGCCTTTCGATCATCCCTTCTTCCTGTTGCTGAATATGGCCGTAGGCGGAGACTGGCCGGGCAGTCCCGACGATACGACCGTCTTTCCTCAGGTCATGCTGATCGACTTTGTCCGCGTTTATCAGACGACGTAGCATCTTGAATAATTGTCTTTTCGCCCGATTTCCGTGTCACAGGTATTGCTGGAGGCACTGATGCAAAAAAAATCCTTTGGCGAGTTATTCGCGCCGGCAAGAACATCCGTCAAATCACTTGCCCAGGGGGAGGTCCTGTTCAGGCAGGGAGATGCCGCCAGCTATCTCTACACCGTACTTGAAGGCGGTGTCCGGCTGGTCCGCTATACTTCGGAGGGTGACGCCGTCGTCATATACACGGCCCGGGCCGGCGACAGCCTGGCAGAAGCAGCCCTGTTTTCGGAAATCTATCATTGCGATGCCGAGGCCGTATTGCCGGCAACCGTTGCCTGTTATGACAAGGAGAAAATTCTTGCTCTTCTGCATGCCCATCCCGAGAAAAGCATGGCCTGCATCGCCCTGTTTGCCCGCCAGGTCAGAAGCCTGCGCTCTCTCCTGGAAGTCCGCTCCATTCGTTCCGCCCGTGACCGGGTTCTGCACTATCTCCTGCTCCAGGCCGATCCCGGCACCATGGAAATGAGCATTCCAGCCGGTTCTGTCAAGGCCATGGCCCATAAGCTGGCCATGGCCCACGAAACCCTGTACCGGACCCTGGCCGTTCTGGAGAACGAGGGGAAGATCAGCCGGGGGGCCGGCATCATTAAAATCCGCCATTGATTTGTTCCGCACCGCTTTCTTTCTCATCCGGTCTGCGCAAGAACAGGAAACGCCGGATCGTCTGACGGCAGAATATGGGTGGTCGAGACCTGGAAGATTTTTTTTCGGGTATGACCATAATCATACGCATGTCCTACGAAGTGGGGTATCATTGCATCAATGCGGCTTCCTTTTCACAAACCTTTTTTTGCAACCAGTTGGCGCAAAGGATAAAAAATGCTGGAATTACGTAATATTACCAAATCATACCGAGATCAACGGGTCTTGGCCGATATCAGTCTCGAAATACGGGAACGGGAAATGGTCAGCATCATGGGGAAATCCGGGGCAGGCAAAAGCACCCTGCTGGCCGTTATGGCCGGCCTGGTCAAGCCCGACTCCGGGCAAGTGCTCTTTCAGGGCAGCAACATCAGCGATCTTGACGAGGAAAAACTGGCAGCCTTCCGTCTGCAGCACATCGGCTTTATCTTTCAGGATTTCAAGCTGCTCCCTTCCCTCTCCGCCCATGACAATATCATGCTGGGCATTTATCCCCGCCGGGACATCACGGCCGCTGAAAAGGAAAAGAGGATCAGGGATTTTGCCGGACATGTCGGGCTGACGGGCAAACTGGATGAAAAAGTAGACAACCTGAGCGGTGGAGAAAAGCAGCGGGTGGCTATTGCCCGCAGTCTGGTCAACCGTCCCGTCCTGGTTCTGGCCGATGAACCCACCGGCAACCTGGACTCAACCACGGCCAAGGATATCATGGCCCTTTTCCGCAAGCTGCATGAGACCATGGACACCACATTTCTGATTATCACCCATGATCTGGACATCGCCGCCTATACCCAAAAAACCTTTACTCTGAAAGACGGAGGTTTGACGCAATGAATCGATTAAAGATGCTGCCGGGCCTGATTGCTCTCTTCGGCCTGTTTATTTTTTTTCAGCCGATTTCTGTCCACGCCGCTGAAATAGAAATAGAGATCTTCTATCTGCCGCACCCGCCGGCCATGGCGGTGGTCGGCAAGGTGGAACAGGTGGCAGGGGAATTTGCCGATGTCACCATTAAAAAATACAGCTTCGACGATCCCAAGAGTCGTAAGATGGTGGAGAAGTATCACCTGACCGACCATATACCCGTTGCCGTTTTCATTAACGGCAAGGACAGCTTCACGATTGACGGCCGCGTCTTGCGGATGCGGAATTTTCCCAAAGGGGACTCCTTTGTTCCCATGTTCGCCGGCGAATGGGACTATGCCGACCTGCGGGCAATTCTGGCCGGACTTGCCGGAGAAGGTCGATGAATCTGCCGGGCCTTGTGCTGCGCAACCTGATTTTCCATTGGAAAAAGACCATAACGGTCGTCCTGCTCTCTGGTCTGATCCTGCTGCTGCCGGCGGCTTCGTATCTTCTGGTCAAGCAAATCACCCTCCTGGCCGACCGCCCTCTGGCGTCACTCAATACCGAGATGATCCTGCAGCGGGACACGGGCGCCAAGGATTCGGCCACAGTCAGAACCAGGGGCCTGGTTGAACCCTTCAACCTGCACCATTTCGACAAGGAAAGCGCAAGCAGCAGCATAGAGGCGATCAACGGCATCCATCAATATTCCACGGCCCTCGTTCTCTGGCAATTTGATCCGCAGAACACCTTGACGGTGGTTGGGCTGGACCCCGCCGAGCCCCCGGTGGGACTCCGGAAAATCGAAAGCCTGCTCATGAAAGGTGGCAGTTTTTTTTCCGGCAGCAGGGCCGATGAAGTCATCCTTGAACGTCATTTCGCCAAGCTCTTCGGGCATAAACCCGGCGGCCGCTTCCAACTGGCCGGTCGCGACCTCGCCATTGTCGGCCTGGTTGATTTTACCGAACAGAGCAACCTGAGCAACGCCGGAGTCTTTCTTCCCTATGAAACCGCGCTTGGCTTGGCGGGGCTGGAGAAGCGGGTCGTCAATCAGGTCTTTATTGCTCTCGCCTCTTCGTCCGATGTGCGCGGGGTGAGCCGGGAACTGACTCGCCGTTTCCCCGATTTTTCCCTGATCAGCCGCGACAGTCTCTATAAAAACCTGTCGGCTTTTAATCGCCTGGTATACCAGGGCGGCCATCTGCTTGTTCTGCTGGTCGTCCCCCTGGCTCTCCTGCTGTTGGTGTGGGTGCTGAAAATGCACCGGCTGGAATTTGCCGGGCAGTTCGAAATACTCAAAACCCTGGGCTGGCCGCGAAATGATCTGCGCCGCTGGCTTGCCCTGGATCTGGGTTATCTTCTGGCCGGGGGGCTGCTGATCGCCGGCATCCTGAGCATGCTCATTCACTTTCTGCTACTGCCCCATCTGCAGATTGCGCCGTTGCTTGACCAAGGATTCAAACTATGATGAAGGCTTATTCTCTCGCTTTTTTTCGCGCCAACAAAATCAAGACACTGGCGCTTTGCCTGAGCCTCGCTTTTTATTTCGCTCTGGTGGTTATCGCCGCCACCCTGCACCGCTCCATTCCGGAAATCGCCCGTCTGCCGCTGAAACAGATCGGCGTGCAGACCATCGTCCAGAAAAACGGCGAAATTCCCAGCCGGATGGTTGGCGCCATCTTTCCACATTCCAACGGTCCGGTTTCGGCGGAGCAATTCAGCCGGCTCGCCGGGCTGCCTTTTGTGGAAGAGGCGGATCTGGGTCTTTATTTCTGGTATTTTGATGAGGTATTTTTCAAGGCCGGCCTCGGGGTTGATCAAAAATACAAAATATTTACCGGCATCCTTGAAAAAAATATCGGCCAAGGCGCCTTGCACCTCGGGCAAAACCGGATCGTGATCACCGCCACTTTCAGCGCCAAGCACGGACTGGCAATCGGGGACAGCGTTGCCCTTGGTGACCGAACCTATGCGGTCAGCGGTATCCTGCGGCCGAACATCAGCGGCAATATTATCCCGGCTGATTTTTATATGGATCTGAATGACGCCCTGGAGGTGGCCAGGGATTCCGTGGAAATGCGAAACATCTACCGGCTCGATGACGGGGATTTCGGCAATGTCGTGCTGCTCAGGGGAGACCCCGACTGGCAGGGGGACAAGGAAAAGCTGATCAGGGAAGTTGACGAAAAGCTCCTGGTCTTCAGCGAAAAAACCTTTACCCGCGAGATCAGCGAGCAGCTCGGCATCATTTCAACCGCGGGCCGCCTGCTTTTTCTCATTCTCGGCGGCATCCTGGCGGTCGCCTTCGGACTGCTGACCATCTACAACCTGAAGTCAAGGGAACGGGAAATCGCGATTTTGCGGATGCTCGGCTGGCGCATTCTTGATCTCAAAAAACAGTTCATCGGCGAAAATTTCATTCTGCTCTGCGCCTCCATTCTTTTTGGCAGCGGCCTCACCGTGGCAGGCCTCTCCCTGCTTGGCCGCCAGACGGTCAGCATGGAACTTCCCTGGGATATTTCGGCCCGGCCCCACTTCCTGCCCGAGGAAAACAGCATTGAGCGGGTGGTGTCCGCCAACTTGCCTGTGCATTTTGATTTTTCAATCTTTCTCTTCAGCACGGCCTGTTTTTTTCTGCTCTTTCTGGCGGTGAGCCTTTTCTGTTTCCGCCGGATAAAGAAAATAAAACCGAATGAGTTTACGGCGTAACCAGGGAGGATCGAAGCTTCTTGATCCGTAAATAAAGGGTCAACACGCGTCCCTCCCCGCCCGGGTTTTCAATCAATTTCAGTCTGCCTGTTCGCCTTGCGCCCGTCCCGGACTCGGTGCCGCGGTATTACTCCCCTGATATTTCAGATGGGCCTGCAGCAGTTTGATGTCGCCGTAGGAATAGTCGTCGCCCAGGGCGATTTTTATCTCCTTGTGGGTACTGTGCTTCATTTCCGTCAGTTTCCGGGTAATGGCCTGTTGTTTTTCGGGCGACAGCAGCCTGTCGATTGCCAGCTCGCCGGTTTCCACGAAAGAGGCCAGGTGTCCTTCAATGGTCATATTGGCCAGGCCGCGCTCCTCGGCAATCCGCGCAATGGTCAGCCCTTTCCGGAACATGTCGAAACTGACCTGCCTGGTATTTGTTTTCGCCTCTTTTTCCTGCCCGGCATCAACCTGCGGCCGCGCGGCCCCGGCTGCGGGCAGCACCACCTCCGTTATCGCATGTTGGCGGCGATAGGCGGCAACCATCTCCACCAGTTCCTTGCCGTACTTGACAAAAAGAGCCGGACCGATTCCCTTTATTTTCCGCATGTCAGCCGCATTGTCGGGCAGATTGACCGCGATCTGGATCAAGACGCTTTGATGCAGAATCCGGTAGTGGGGGACCCCTTCCTTGGCGGCCAGTTGCGCCCGCCACTCCTTCATGGTCTGAAACAGCTCGGGATGCGCCACATCGGCGGCGGTATATTCCGCCTGGACGGCCTTTTTCTCCTTGTCCGGTTTGAAGTCGATGTCAGCGCTGGACAGGGCGCGCAGATAGCGCTCCGGCGAAAAACCGCCGGCGCAACTCTTCACTGCCGCCGTCTTCATGCTTACTTCCTTGCGCAGATCATTTACGGCGTCTTTGACTTTTTTGCCGATTTCCTTGTTATCCGTATCCACCCGCAGGGCCCGCAGACTATCGCCCAGAATCGATTCGATTTTTTCCTGAAAATAGATCGACGCCTTGCCGATCCGCTCCAGCACGGCATTGTCCGTCTGGGGCAGGTTGCCGTCGGCAAAGAGAGTGGTCAATTGCCGTTTGAAATTGTCGCCGATCACGCAGATCTCCCGCCCCGCCCGGCCTTCCAGTTCGCGGATGTCAGCCACCCCCGCCACCGTGACCAGCTGGGCGTTGCCGAGAAGGACGCGCAGCAGACGGTTCAGGCGGAACCGCAACTGCTCAAAATCAAAGCAGGCCAGCAGCAGCCGCTGCTGGTAGCTGATTTTGGCGGCCAGCAGCTGCGCTTGCGAGGGCGGGTTCAGGCAGGCCTGGTTGACGAAATCCAGCACGGTCGGGTCGCTTTTCACGGCATGCAGCGAAATGGGCGAGCTGAGCACCAGGCCCTCAAAGGTGCGGCAACGGCTCAGGGCCACATAGACCTGACCATGGGCAAAGGCGGCGGCCGCGTCGATAACGGCCTTGTCAAAGGTGAGCCCCTGGCTCTTGTGAATGGTGATGGCCCACGCCGGTTTCAGCGGATACTGGACGAATTTGCCGATCTTGTTTTCCTTGATCTCCTTGTTTTCCGGGTCAATGGTGTACTTGATATTTTCCCAGGTCGCCGGTTCCACCATGATTTCCTCGTTGTCGCCGGGGCACTTGACGACCACCGCCTTGCCCGCGATGCGGGTTATCTTGCCGATCTTGCCGTTAAAATAGAGCTTGTCGCGCGACGAATCGTTGCGCACGAACATGACTTGGGCGCCGACTTTCAGGTCGAGGGTGGCCGGGGTCGGATAGGCGTATTCGGGAAACTCGCCTTCAACTTCGGCGCTGAAACTATGCATCTTGGCCGGCAAGGCCCGCAGTCTGGATTCGTTGATCACGTCCACCCCGCGATTGTGGGTGCCGAGGGTGATGTAGCCTTCGTCGTCCTGCGGGGCAAAGTTCGGAATGCAGCGGCTGTTGAGTTCCCGCAACGAGTCCGCATCGAGCCTGTTGTCGCGGACCCGGTTGAGCAGGTCGATGAAATTCTGGTCCGACTGGCGGTAGATATGTTTCAGCTCAATGGCGAGCAGCTCGGTCTGGCGCAGGGAATTGCTGCTGAAAAAGTAGGCCGATTCGTAATAGTCGCGCAGGATCTGCCATTCCGCCTCCTTGACCACCGGCGAGAGCTGGTGCAGATCGCCGATCATCAGCAGCTGCACGCCGCCGAACGGCAGGTTGCCGCGGCGGTAGCGCCGGAGCACCTGGTCCACGCCGTCGAGCAGATCGGCCCGCACCATGCTGATTTCGTCGATCACCAGCAGATCGAGGCTCTTGATGATATTGATTTTTTCCCGGTTGAATTTGTGCTGATTGCTGTGGCCATAGGTTTCGCTGCCCGGCACAAACGGGCCGAAGGGCATCTGGAAAAACGAGTGCAGGGTGACGCCGCCGGCATTGATGGCCGCAACCCCGGTGGGCGCGGTGACGATCATGCGCTTGGCGGGATTCTTTTTTAAATTGTGGAGAAAGGTGGTCTTGCCGGTGCCGGCTTTGCCGGTCAGGAAAAGATTACAGTCGGTGTGCCGGACAAAATCTTCGGCAAGCTGCAGTTCCGGGTTCGGGGTGCTCATCGGCGGCTGGATTGGGGGCAGGGGTTTGCGGTCATTTAAAGGTGGTCGTTGATCTTACTATGATCGGTAACGGAATGCCAGGACAGAATTGTTAAGAGTAATTGCGGGCCTCTTGCAGAAAGCCGTCACTCCGGAGCCGATGAAAGATCATTTTTCCGACAAAGAGGATTTCATGGAAAACCGCCCCATCCCCACAGAACCTGTAGGGGCGCCCCTCGT
>QZKV01000161.1 GCA_003599575.1 Desulfobacteraceae bacterium
GGTGGTGCGGCTGCTCTCGGCCAGCGAGGCCTGGCATGTGATCCCCGACACCATGGTGGCCGCCCTGGCCCATGACCTGGGGAAACTCGAATCCATGCGGGGCTATCTCTATTCCTTGGGCGAGCATCCCCTGGCCGCGGGCCGACCTTTGGCCGGGATAGCCGGCTTCAAGGATCTGGCCAAGAAGGAGGAAATCCTGCGGGCCATCAAGCTGCACCACAAGATGCCCGAGGGGTTGCTCGGCAAAACGCTCAAAAAGGCCGACCAGCTCGCCAGACAAAAAGAGCTGGAAGAAATTGTTGCCCGGCAGGAGAGCGTCACGGAATCAATCCTGCAAAAAGGCCCTGAGGCATTGGCCCAGCGGCAAGATGTGGGAAATGACGAAGCGGTGACTGCCTCTTCCGCACCAGAACCAGCCAGACAGGACACTACGGATAAAGCAGCCGCGGCCTGGCAGGCCCAGGCGGATATTTTTGGTGAGAGTGGCGTTGCCGGACAGGGAAAGGATGCCCACGAAGTTCCGAAACTGCTGGATATCTCCGCCTGGTTCGATGCCGCCAGCTTTCTGGGCGAACTGAAACCATTCATCAACAAGATGTTCGGACGCAGATTCCTGGCCTTCTCCATGCCGGACGGCATTGTCTATTTTCAGGTCAAGGTACTTGAGGAAGTGGCCAGAAAACAGGCGGAACGGGCCGGATGTATGGAAATTGCCACCATGGCCCAGAACGATCCAACCATGCGGCAGGTGCTGTTCACCATCGTTCATCACCTCCGTGGTGAACATGACGCCATCGCCAGGGGCCTGATCAAGGACAATTTCTTTGGCGGTTATTTTAACGTCACCAAAAAAATCGGCAAAAGCATGAAGGGGTATTACACCCCGTTTCATGCCGAGGCCTTCGGCTCCATTGCCGAGATGGAGCAGGCCAAATCCACCATGTTGCGGGATATTCAGAAAGTCGAACCGTATCTGAACGATGAGGGGAAAGAATAGCCGCTTTTCAATACAAAAATATTCTGCCCATGCAGCGCCTTGCTCTGGTATGCTGTAATCGATTGCCCGATCAAGCTTTATTTAATCCCGGAAAATAGTCTCAATTATCATGTGCGGACGTTTTGCCCTGCCGACTTTTGAAGGACTGGCCGGCCATTTCAGGCTGAAGAGCACACCCGCGCTTGCCCCGCGCTATAACATCACGCCAGGCACGGACATTGCCGTGGTACGGCTCATTTCAGGCACCCATGACCGTGAGTTGGTCCTGCTCAGATGGGGCCTCGTGCCTTACTGGGCCAAGGATAAGAAAATCGGCTCCAAACTGGTTAACGCCAGGGCGGAAAGCCTGGCCGACAAGCCCGCCTTTCGGGACGCCTTCCGGCAGCGACGCTGCCTGATCCCGGCCCTTGGGTTTTACGAGTGGCTGGCCAGGACCAGACAGCCCTATTTCGTCCGGCTTAAAGAATCCGGCATCCTGGCCTTTGCCGGGCTCTGGGACCGCTGGCGCGGGGATAACGAGACCATCGAGTCCTGCGCCATCATCACCACCGGGGCCAACCTGATGGTGGGCAGGATTCACGACCGGATGCCGGCCATCATCGAGCCTGCCCACTACGACCGATGGCTTGACCCGAAGAGTGACCGGGCGAGTCTGCCGGCCTTGCTCAAACCTTTTCCCGAGAGTAAAATGGTGGTCTACCCGGTAGGGATGGGAGTTAATAACCCGAAAAACGACAGCCCGGATTGCCTGGCCGGGATAAAGGATACTGAACATGAGAGTAAAGACTGACGCGACGATAGTGGCAGTATTCGGTTTTGAGCGGAAAACCAAAATGGTCCGCCCGCTTTTTCTCTGCGGGGTGTCGGCTGGCTTTCCCTCCCCTGCCGATGACTACATCGACCGGCTGCTTGACTTAAACGAGCTGCTGATTAAAAATCCACCGGCCACTTATTTTGTCAAGGTGGCCGGAGACTCCATGACCGGCGCGGGCATCAATGACGGCGACACCCTGATTGTTGACCGCTCGCTTGAGGCGACAAACGGCAAAATTGTCATTGCCGCCGTGCAGGGCGAGCTGACTGTCAAGCGCCTGGTGAAAACTAATGGCGCCTGCCGACTGGTGGCGGAAAACGCCGACTATGCGCCCCTGGAAATTACCGAAGAGAGCCAGTGCGAGATCTGGGGAGTGGTGACCAGTGTCATCCATCAATTTGAAAAGTAACCGGGTATATGCCCTGGTTGACTGCAACAATTTTTTCGCCTCCTGTGAGCGGGTGTTCCGCCCCGACCTGAAGGGCAAGCCAGTGGTGGTACTCTCCAACAACGACGGCAACATCATTGCCCGGTCAAACGAGGCCAAGGCGCTCGGCATCAAGATGGCAGAGCCGTATTTCAAAATCGAGTCTTTCCTGAAGAAAAACGGGGTGGCGGTCTTTTCATCGAATTACACCCTGTACGGCGACATGTCTCATCGCGTCATGAGTGTTCTGCAGCACCTTGAACCCGAGGTGGAGATCTATTCAATCGACGAAGCGTTTATCTCCCTGCCGGAAGGAAAGGAATTTGATCTCGCCAAACATGGCCAGAATATGCGAAATACGGTCAGGCAATGGACCGGCATTCCCGTTTCCATCGGCTTTGCCCCTACCAAAACCCTGGCCAAGCTCGCCAACCGGGTGGCCAAGAAAAACCCAACACATCAGGGGGTCTTCGATCTGACCGCCCATGGCAATATGGATGAAATCCTGGCGCGGATCGAGGTTGCGGATGTGTGGGGGATCGGCCGGCAGTACACAAAAAAGCTCAACAGCCAGGGCATCTTCACGGCCAGGGACCTGAAATACGCCAACGACAACTGGATCAGAAAGCATCTGAGCGTCATGGGTCTGCGCACGGTCTGGGAGCTGCGCGGCATCCCGTGCATTCCGATTGATGATGCGCCGCCGGCAAAGAAAGGGATCGTCACCTCCAAGTCCTTCGGCCGCCCGGTGACCTCACTGGAAGAACTGCAGGAAGCCGTGGCCACCTACGTTTCAAGAGCCGCCGAGAAACTCCGTTCCCAGCAGTCAATCGCCAATTGCCTGCATGTCTTTCTCGCCACCAACATTTTTAAGCCGGAAAAACCGCAATACTCAAAAAGCATCATGGTCATGCTGCTGGAGCCAACTTCTTCCACCACCGTTCTGATCAAGTACGCGCTCAAGGGACTCAAGGAACTCTACCGGCCGGGGTATGACTTTCAGAAGGCCGGGGTCATGCTGGCGGAGATCATGCCCGCGTCATGCCGGCAGCGTAGTCTCTTTGACCCGATAAGAAGCGACAATGATCTGATGAACGCCCTGGACCGAATCAACCGGAAGTGGGGCGCAAACACGGTGCGCTATGCTGTTTCAGGTTTTAAAAAGTCCTGGACCTTCAGGCGGGATCACCTTTCCCGGGCCTACACCACGAAATGGGATCAACTGCCGGTGGTGAAGGCTTCATTCCCGGGGATTTGATTAGGTGTTGCTTGAAAGGGCAGGGGTATAACTCTTGTGGGCATAAAGCAGCAGCTGGCCAGGTTTGCCGGCCATTGAGGTTTTGATTGCAGTTGTCCGCTCCCGGGTTGACCTGGGCCGAGCAATTTGCAATCAGTTTTCCCGGCATCGAGAACAGCGCCGGTCAGATCGGCGGCCATCTCAACAGGGCGGTGATTGCATTTTCTTTTTTGGAGTCCGCTATTCTGTTTCAGATTTTTGGGGGAGTATATTAGGGAGACATGCTGACTTTTCATTGCCGTGACTTTAATGGCGGAATTATTCATTCATTTCGTTGTGATTATGTCTCCGGCCATAAACAAGACGAATCAAGGAACCTAAACCAAGGGTAATCGTATACCCCCAAGTCAGCCGAAGATTAATTAATTCATCTTTCCCCGTAATCTGCTCAGGTTTGACCATGACATACTGATCATCCATAGTTGTTCTGAATTGGATCTTATCTAGCATTTCTCTTCCCAGGACATACGATGCCCCTGGCGCTACGGGTGAAACATACACCGCAATGTCATTGAAATTGCCCAGGTACCCATGTCCCTCTGCCTCCTTGAGGTGCTGCAATACTAGCCCCTCAGGCCTTGGCGCACGATCATCGTCCTCAGTAAGTGTCCAGTCCCATATCCACTCGGGAATATTATGATTTTCGACCAACAGTATGGGTTTTTGGCCACTCTTGCGGATTTCATTAGCTGCCCGTTTAAGTTCTTCCCAATAGGTAACTGGAGTGCTGGCCACTACATCAACGGCTTTGAGATCATTCAATACATCGGTCATCACTTGCCCAGCAACATAATCACGCACTGTTTCAGCATACCATTTATTCTCATTTGAGGCCCTTTGGACGAACTCTGGCTCAGTGAACTCCCCTTTGTTCATGTTCGTAAGAAGCAGACTACGTTCACGTTGCGCTTCCGTTGCAGTTGTGACTTCTCGGAAAAGCCAAATAGGGAAACCAGCACTTTTGCCAGAGAACGCTAAGCCTGACGACCACTTAGCAACGTCATCAAGGCGAGCCTCATTGATCTTCGCCTCGCGAACTGCCTCTTTTTGAGTCTTATCAATAAAATCTATTAAAATTTGAACACCTGCCTGGAGTTCTGTAATCGAGTCTGTAAAACAAAGTTTTCCTTTGAGATTCACATAACCAGAAATACAGGAAAATACTTTATCCATTTTCATGAACTCCGCGTGGCTTAACCGTTCTTTCCATTTTTCAAGATCGTGCGCGAGTTCTCTGACCGAAGAATTGTCATCTGTTAGCCACTGGCGAATTATTTTTTCCACTTTGGTTATTGGCTGCCATTTTCGTTTGATTGAGAGGCAAAGGAGCATAAGCTGGCCATCCCGAAGGGCGTCAAGGTCATCAGCACCCCATCGAGAATATACGCGACCAGGAATCATATTAGGCTTACTCAGCCCGGCAATGTTTTCAACGAGATTATCCAAACGAGCCCGATAACCTCGGCGATAACCGCCCTCAGCATGATATTGACGAAGTATGTTAATCAGTACATCATTAGCGTCACCAAGGGCCTTCAGTGATCCAATGGTGTTTCCGCCTGGTCGCAATGGCTGACCAGTAAGAAGCAATCCGGCCAGTCGTGCTCCTAGCGATTTCGTGCAATCACACTCCTTTGCCCAAATGAGTAGTACGTATAATGCTACACAGCAAACATCGATCCAATAATTCTTCAGACACGTTGAAAATATTGCGACATGAGCTCCTTCTTCACGAAAGCTGGGAATACCAGTATCAAGAGCGTTTTTGGCTTCTTCCCATTCCTTCGAAAAAAGCTCAATTGTAAGAAAATGCCCACGACGAAGAAAGAACGAGCTGTTATCAAATCGGAATCGAAGCGAATCCCACCATTTTAGCAAACTATCCGCCATCCACTCGGCCCCTTCTTGATCCCCTTCCCGGATTGCCATTATCAGCATAAAAAGAGTTTTGTTGAGATGTTTCTCATAATATCCACCAGCCCCTCTTAGCTCATCCCAAGAAACGGTCTCTGATCTGTCGGGAGGGAAACTATGGTTTTTTAACGACTCCCAAGCACCCACAAACGTTTCAATAGCAGCGCGGTGGGCTGATAAGAGCGGCGGATTCAATAAAGTTGGAGAGTAATGGTTATGCTCAAGCTTTCCCTGCTCTTCAACACTGCGTGCCCACCAAGTGCCGAGTGAATTTGCCAGTATTGATGGCAGATTCAGAAGATGCTCCAATATCTCCTTCGAACGCACATCACGCAACCTGCGAAAAAGTTTCCCCGGGACGTGTGCCATGTGGTCAAAGAACTCCCCATTCGCCGGAAGAATTTTAACGGCAGCTACGAAGAGACTAAGGTATACGCGGCTCCATACCTCGTGGATTGGCCGTTCAAAAACATGGGTCCGATCCGGTAACAGTGCGAAATTGTTTGGTTTTTCAATAGAATTTGTGGAAATCCCCGCTTTGAGTAAAACAATATGAAGATCCATAAGCTCATACAGGAGGTCTTCAAATGATGCTTCATCACCGGCTGCAATTGCACTTACCGCCTCCGTCTCAAGATCCCCTAGAATCTCTCGTACGCTGAGGGTCAATGGCCATTTTTTTCTTTTGGTCAGCACAAATGCCCTCCGAGCAAAGAACTTTTCCATGCTAGTCAATGGTACATCTCCAATCACACGGCAGAGCGAGATGCATTTTTCAATGGGCTCCCCAGGGAACACAGGGAACACCAACACATGAGTTTCCTTTCGATCTCCAAAAATACCGGCTTTTCCAGGAGGTTTTGTAAAAGTTGCAGCCCTCCTCAACCATCGTCTTGAAACCCAGGCGAGCATATGAAAGCGGACATCAGAGACTTCTCGTTTTCCATTGAACTGAATCTCAACTATCGACTTACCCATGTCTCGCCCGATAAAGTGTGTCAAAATAGATGGTTTCTCTTTCGCATCGTCTTCCCCATAGCTTGGCCCAGGCAACCAATTGTTTGCAACTGCCAAATTAAATGCAGAGCAATGGAGATTGCGCAGGACCTCATTATGCCACGCGATGTTAACTGCATAGCGGGTTGTAATGTCGGTTCTCACATCAGGCCTAAGGAATTCAAAGGTCCGATAGAGGAACCATATAGTTGTTATGCTATTCCATACAAGCCATACAGAATCGACAAACACCCATAAAGCAACCTGGGATGAATGCAACTGGGGAAGGATAAGATATTGAATCGCCATCGTCAGTACTAGGAACAACGAACTGAGTCCGGCGTATACCGCTGCGGAGTCGTGAAGATAAATGTAAAGCCTCGCCTTTGCGTTGTGTCGCCGTTGCAGGAGAAGTGTCACAAAGGCGATAACAATGGGATAAACGAGGGATGCTATTGATGTCTGTACTGCCCAAAGCCCATTGAAATAGCTAAGGACCTCTTCGAATGACGTAAATCTTGTTAGCCATTTTACTGACCATCCTTTGATCCGCAGCCACTCCATTTCAGCAGCGATAAGAACCAAAGCAACAAGTATTGCCTGCTCTGCGGAATTAATGACAGGTTTTTTGGCCAAAGAGACAAACACTCGATGAAACCACTTATATCTCAACTCTCCTCGGAGTCTATTAGTAGAAAGCCAATCTCTCTCCTCACTGCGGATAATAAAGTTGAGCGTATTGAGTAATCGACCGAACATGATAGAATTTTATGATGTCCTGTTTATTTTGTCTTCTTGGACGGCCCAGAATCGGTTCATAGCTTAGTCATCATATTTCCAAAATATACCCACCAGCACTATTCTCCTTGCGGCAACGATTTGCAATGAAAATAAATCATGGGAACAGGCTGGAACAGGGCAGGGGGTAACCGACAAAGGAAGGGACTGAAAAGGTAAGTGTGGACCGGTAACTACCGGCAATTTCCAGCCATGGTGCGTCAATCGACTTTTTGATTGCATTTTGATCGCCCAGGCTGCTCCGGACCTGATAATGCTGCAATCAGATTCCGCGGCATCGAGAGCAGCGCTGGTCAGATCGGCGGTCAACTCCCCAGGGCGGAGATTGCATTTTACTTTTTTGGAGCCCGCTATTTTGTTTTCACTCAACGGGCTATGTCTAAGCGGCAAAGGCCTTTACTTTAATTTCACCTGCCTTTTGTCTTGCCTGCCATAGGTCATATTGCGCCTGCTGAATAATCCAGCTTTCAGCGCTGCCACCAAAAGCCTTGGATAACCTTATCGCCATTTCCGGCGAAATGCCGAAACGGCCATTAAGCAAAGCTGAAAGCGTTTTTCTTGAGACTCCTAGTCCTTCAGCAGCTTCGGTCACTGATAAATTCAGTGGTTTTATACACAGTTCCCGAATCATTTTTCCCGGATGTGGTGGGTTGTACATTACCATCGCCTTCCTCCTTTAGTGGTAATCACCGTAGTGAACATCAAAGGCGTTGTTGCCCTCAAATCTAAAAAACACTCGCCAGTTTCCCGACACATCAACGGTCCAAAACCCCTCTTTATCTCCGATTAATTTGTGGAGCCGAAGTCCTGGCAAATTCATGTCATCTTCTTTTAAACATTTTTTAAGGTGGGTAAGGAATTCGCACATACCAAGTTGAATCCTCCCAGGCAGCAGGACAGTCGGTCATGGGATTGCCCTAAAAGAGATCGGTCGATCAAGTATCAGTCAAGTAGGAAAACATGCGCTATCATTTTGATATCACAGACATCATTTATTTTTCCGGATGCCTGATCCCGGTCCCAGTCAAGTACCCGTCAAGTATTTTCTCAGCCATTTATCCATTATCGGATCAACCACTCTCCAGGTCTTATTGTCTTGTTCTATAAGGTCTAATTTCAACAACTTTTTCTTTGCCGCCTGGGCTCCACCTGTTGAACCTAGCCGGTGGCGCCGGAGGTATTCCTGGGAAAAAATGGAATGACTGGGCTCCAGAGCAATTGCCCGCAGGAGGGCAATCTGTTGAGGTGCAAGGCCCAGAAGAACACCCTCAAATGTCGGCGTCTCATCTCTAAAAAGAGTCTCGATTCCCAGTTTGACATCTTTTTCTTCAACCTTATCCCCTGATCGTTCAAATACAAAGTATGCGAGCTTCTGCGCATAATAGGGAAAACACCTTACTGTATCTGCGATAAGCTCCCCCATGGAATGAGAGCATTCTTTTCCTCTTAAAGAAAACTGTTCGGCGATAAAGCCTGCAAACTCCTGCCGAGGCAAAGGCTGAAGCTCATAATTGATGGCACTTTTGTAAAACGGACGGTGTTTTTCATTGAAGATACTGAGCAATATTCTTCTTCTACTGCCAACAAAGGTATAAGATGCCTGGTGTTGCTGAATATGCTGCCTGAGAATTCCCTCAATCTTGAGGACATCCGGCAACTCGACGATTTCCTGAAACTCATCGATCACAAAATGGATCAATTCGTCTGTTTCCTTGATGAATTTTCCAAGCGATTCCATCACGTCTTCAAGAAGTTCAAATCCGGATAAACCAGTAGAGGCAAGTTGAACATTAATTGCCATACCTTTCTCTTCATCCGGAGTCATGACCATGGTAGGCCGATAACTATTTATAATCCGCACTGCTTTTTTAAAAAGCGGCTCCTTGGCCTGTGTAATTTTGAAAACAGCTTTTGCCATCCTTGACGCCAGGTCTTCAACCGAGGTGACACCATAAAAATGAGTATATATGGTTACAACATCTTCCTGGGCAAGATGCTCCTGAACTCTTTTAATGAGGGAAGTTTTGCCAAATCGCCGAGGTGAATAAAGGACAACGTTTGCAAGAGACTGTGCGTGAGAGCACAATTCTTGAAGTTCCTGCTCCCTGTTGCAGAAAGGGCCATCTGTAGGGAGTTCCCGGAAGTAGAAAGGATTTTTGGATATCATAAAACTCTCCTATGCTCAATTGCAGATATTGTAATGCAATATCTGCAATTGAGCAAGGGATTCTAAAGACTCTAAAGATTTCCCTTAATCAAGAGGTCACCACAGAATTCGGAAAAAATAGCGCGCTAAGGCGGGGATTGCATTTTCTTTGGAGTCCGTTATTTTATTTCAGATTCTGGGGTGTACCCCCACCTCGGTCTGCTTGTACCCTTTCGGGCATAAAAAGCCTGGCTTCACCTCAGCGATCATGGCTGCCCCCTCCGTCTCTTTCGCGTCCCACATTTCACGGTAGGCGTTGATGTAATCCACCGTGGCGGAGGGGTCGATGTGGTAGTAGTGGCGGCAGAGGGTTTTGAAGAGCTGGAGCCCGGCGGGGTGGCAGGCGAAGTCGAGCAGGCCGTCGAGGGTGTGCTCAATGTGCCGGACATCACGGCTGCGGCTGGCGATAATGGCCTCCACCACCGGCGTGTATTGGGTCACGGCGAGGATTTGCAGCCCCTGCATCTCTTTGGCAATGGTACTCACGGACTGAAACAGCGCGTCGTAGTCGTTCATTGCTTATCCTCCTGCTCCAGGTCGCGGGAGAGCTCTTCCTCCAGGGCCTCGATGGTCGGCAGGCAGGTATCCAAGGGCTCGGGCAAGGCCTTCACCAACTGGTATTCGGCCACGCCCATGGGTTTATCGATACCGGACAGGGCATATTCCGCTACCAGCCGTTTCTTGGTCTTGCAGAGGAGCAGGCCGATGGTGGGTTTGTCGTCAGGCGCCTTGACCTGGGCATCCACGGCGGCGAGGTAGAAGTTGAGCTGGCCCGCATGCTCGGGCTTGAAGGCGGTGGCCTTCAGTTCAACCACGACATGACACTTGAGCCGGGTGTGATAGAAAAGCAGGTCGATGAAAAATTCCTCGCCATCCACTTCGAGACGATACTGACGACCGACGAAGGCAAACCCGGCACCGAGTTCCAGCAGAAAACGGGTGATATGGCGAACAAGGGCGTTTTCGATGTCACGTTCGTGCGCCTCGTCCCCAAGACCAAGGAAGTCGAACCGGTAGGGATCTTTGAGAATCTGCGTGGCCGGTCCAGCCTGGGGGGCGGGCAGGCGGCGGTCGAAGTTGGTGAGGGCCGCCCCCTGGCGCTGGTGCAACCGGCTGCGAATCTGGCTGGTGAGAGTGTCGCGCGACCACGCTTGGTCCACCGCTTGCCGGGCATACCAGGCCCGCTCGTCGGAGTCGCGTACCTGGGTCAGCAGGGTGACGATGTGGAACCACGGCAATTGGGCAGCAGACTGCTGCCCAAATTGGCGGTCGGGGCACACCTCGGCGAAGTACTTCATATACTTGAGATTGCGGCTGGACAGCCCCTTCATATCGGGGAAGGCGGCGCGCAGGTCGGCTGAGAGGCGGTCGATGACCTTGGCGCCCCAGCCCTCGCGTGCCTGGCGGTCAAGGATGTCGCGGCCAAGATCGTGGTAGAGCTGAATCTGCTCGGCATTGGCGGCCAGTACCGCACGCTGCCGGGCGCCGGCGATGCGGCTCTTGAGTTCGGCCAGCCAACCCGGGTAGTCGACAGGAAGTGAAAGGGATTTCATAGTCATACCTGCATCCCCATCTTTAGGAGGGATTTCTGCTATTGGCGTTTTATCTGTTTTATGGCAGATGAAAGCAGATTATTTTCTAGATAGCGAATAGTTAAATTTCAACAAATTACCAGACAAAGTCGTCCCCAGGCAAGTGGGCATCTCCCGGGAAGTCTATATTGACTCGTTCAGGCTCTTGATTAACACGCCGAGCTTTTGAAAAATCCAGGTCATTCGTCATGTCCTCGCCAGCCTCAAATTTTTCATCAAATTCTTTAGCTTTCTAATACTGAACCTTCTTTTTCCTGGAAAGCCTGGCAGAAATGATTCTTATACAATGGGAAATTAGGATTGCCAATATTAAGCAGTAAAGAATTCGCTTAACTTAAGATGTTCCTGAGAAAGGTAAGGGCGCTCATGCAATCAAACAGGGGCTGGCCAGGTCGCCTGCAATCAACTTTTTGATTGCATTTTGATCGCCCTGGCTGCTCCAGACCTGATAATTCTGCAATCAGATTTCCCGGCATCGAGGGCAGCGCCGCTCAGATCGGCGGCCAACTCCCCAGGGCGGTGATTGCATTTTCTTTTTTGGAGTCCGCTATTTTGTTTCAAATCTTGATCGTATATAGCAGATGATCCTGAGCAACGCGACCACCCGGGCCAGGGTCTTCTTTGCGATCCGGTTGATGACAGCCGTCATCAAACCCCCAATCTCGGGATGGCACGCCGCATGAACTCGTCGAAAAGCGGAACCGTGAAGGCCAGATCGCCATAAGATGGGCTGTATACCATCCCCTTCTTGATCAAACCGGCACGCAACGGCCCCAGCTTGCTTATCTTTACCTGCAGATTGTCGGCAACGTCACCTGTACGGTATGGACCTGAGCCAAGCTCAGCCATGGCTCGCAGAAACATCTTTTCCCGTGGGGTCAACCGGTCAAAGCGAACCCGGAAGAAGTTCTCGTCCAATCGCCTGGAGACCAGATCACTGGCCTCTTGAACAACCTGCAGGGTGATCGGCGAAACACTGGCGTGATTCCATGCCTGGTAGCCCCACTCCTGGAGGAAATACGGGTAGCCCCGCGTCAGCCGGAAAATCTCA
>QZKV01000154.1 GCA_003599575.1 Desulfobacteraceae bacterium
ACCTCCGCCCCTGCCGCCCCCGCCCATACCGCCCCCGCCCATGCCCATGCCTCCGGGGATCCCGGCAGCGGTGATCCTGGTTACGTCCTTTCCCGCGGCCAGGGCATTTTCCCAGAACAAGTCGAACTTGGAGGTGAAGGGATTGACCTCGGCACTCCTTTCATAAGCCGCCACCGAACGGGCGATGCGTTCATAGGTGCCTGCCACATCTTTGACATGGTCGAGCGATCCCGGCCCCCAGACCGCTTCGAAAAAGGCCGCGTAAGAAGAATGGGCCACTTTGATACATACCTGACGCGCACCCGCCATGCCCTGTTCCAGAGGATTCAGAAAAGGACCCATGGCCTGTTCGGCCAGGGGATCGCCGAGCTGCCAGCCGGCGGCGCGGCCGTCAAAGAACATACCGCCGAACCATTCCCCGTTCGCTTCATCGTATTGAAGTCCCGGACTATCTCCGGCGTAGGCGGAGGTCGGCGGTTTGCGATTGCCGAAGCGGGTCGAAATAGCCCCGGCATAAACGGCCGGGCCGGCGTTCACAAAGGAATCCGGCCCGGTGAACCCCGTTTCCGGGGCATGGCAACTGGCGCAGGATTGTTGGCCGTTTACTGAAAGGTTGCTGTCAAAAAAGATTAGCTTGCCAAGGGCGGCCATATCGGCCGAATTCTCAGCAAGCGCGGGCGTCCAACTCACAAGCGAAAGCATCCCAAATACCAACGCAAACGTTGTGATGAAGAGCGGCTTTTTCATAGGCGGTCCTTTCTTAGACCCATCATGATCGGTCATCTTGTCTTTTTTTTGGATCATCTTCTGGTTGAACTTCGTGGAGGGATCGCTCCCTCCACGAAGTCCGGAGTTAGATTCAAGGTACGTTTACGGTTGCCGTGTTCGACCACGCCGAGGATTGCGTGCTGCTGAAGGCGTGTACCCTGTAGTAGTAGGTCCTGCCGGGCGCAACGCTCTGGCTGAAGGTGGAGATGTCGGCGCCGACGGTGGCGTTGACCACGTTGAGGTTGAACCCGACGTTATCGGAGCGCTGGATCAGGAAACCCGCCTCGTTCAACGAGTTGTCCGTCCAGTTCAGTGTGACCGTCGCCGTCTTTTTGTTCTTTGCGACAGCACTCCCGGTCAGGCCGGTAGGGGCCGCAACGGTGCTGGTGGATCCGCCCCTGGAGTCGAGCGTCAGGGTAGGCCATCCGCCGCCCGGCGGGATCTCGTTGAAGGCCGGATCGGAGTAGTCCCAGGCATCGCCGACGACGTTGATGGCGTACACCTGGTACTGGTATAGGGTGTTCGTGTTGCCGATGCGGTCGGTGTAGGTTCGCTGGCCAGTCCCCGGGGCGGTGCCGACGCCGGCGAACGGCACGACACCAAGGGTTGTGGATGGCACCGTCGCCACGGTTGTCCAGGCTCCGGTTGATCCGGCCACCCGCCGTTCGATGACAAAGGCCGTCTCGTTCTTCGAATTGTCGATCCAGGTTACCACATAACGGCGGTTGTTACCGCTTCCGGTGCGGACCGCGCTCACGAAGGTCGGGGCCTTGGGAGCCACGCCGACGACCTGAGCGTGCATCATGTCCATCTCTTCGTGGCTGAGGATGTGGCAGTGGTACACGTACTCCCAGCCGAAGTTGACGTAATGGTTGAGGATATCGACCGGCTCGCCGTCGGGGTTGAAGGCCAGCAGCGGCAGACCGGCCGCCTCCCGCTGGGTCGTATTGGCGCCCATCAGGTACATGCCCTCGGGCATCGACGGATCGAGCAGGCGGATGCTGTTGGGCAGACCGCCCCAGGATTCGGGAATGTGCGGGACAACCGGCCGCATGGCGACGATGGTGTCTTCCAACGGGCTGACGCGCACAGTATCTTTCCAGCCGAGTTCGGTTGCGTGAGGCTTGCGGATGATGCCGTCCCAGCCGACCCGGTTGAGCAGTTGCACATCGTATAGATGGAAGTGGATCGGGTGCGTGTCCACGCCGTTGTGAGTGAATTTCCAGATCTGTGTGCCATCGTCCGTAGAAGCGATTGGAGTTACTTCAACGCCCGCAGGCAGCTCGATGCCGTCGAGGATCTCGTCGGGCGGGTAAGTATACCCATGCAGGATCATGTTTTGCAGGCCGGCCTGGGCATTGGGTGTCTCCACTCCCAGAAAGCCGCTCATGCGCCCGTACTCCAGCTCGAACGCTTCGCCCATCTCGTCCTGGATCATCTTCGGCTTGAGATTCATTGTGAGCGTTGCGCCCAGGATGGTTTTGAACGTCAGCGAGGTGTCGTGGATCCGAACCAGGCCGTCAATGCTCTTGAACGCAGTGCCATAGGCGTTGTTGTATTCGATCTGCCCGACGATGATCGGGTGCTGGCCTTTTTCGAACACGCCCGAACCGTCGGCTTTATGCGCAAAGGCGTTTTGAAGCGCGCCCAGGTCGAAGCTCTGGGCAGGGCCGGCGCTCACCTTGATCTGCATGACGGTGCGGGTGTTGGGGCCGTAGCCGGGCAGCGTCGAAGGCGCGCCGCCGGTGCTCCGGTAGTCCCCGTTGCCGGTGTAGTAGTCATAGCGCGGGTCGCGCGCCGGGAAGGCGGCCGGAGCGTCGTTGTAAAGGATCAGCGTCTGGCCGGCAAATTGCGAGAAGTCCACGATCACGTCAAACCGTTCGGCCGGGGCGACCAGCAGCGAGTGTTTGTCGACGTTGCCGGCGTTGAACACGGTCGGATCGTTGACCCAGGTGGTCGGTTGAGCCGGAACAACCACCGGGGAGGGCAAAAATCCGCCCTCCGTGCCGATCGCGATCCAGGCCGGGCCTTCAGTGCCGGGCATCGGGGTTGGGAAAACCGTCCCGTCTTCCAAAGCCGCCGCCACTTCAGCGGGGTTCAAGTAAACTTCGGTGCAGGCCACGCCGGTGGATTCAGGCGCCGGGTTGGGGTTGCCGGCATCGCAGATGACGCCGTTGGCATCGACCGCTTTGTACAAGGACAGGTTGAAGAAGCGGTCGTTGGCCGCATTGAGAACGCGGAAGCGGTAGGGCTTGGGCTCCACCGTCAGCGTCGGATAGGCCGTGCCGTTGACGACGGGTGTGTCGTTGAACGATTCCATGCCCATGGACAGGTAGGGGACACCGGGCATCAAGGGCGGCTCGCACCACATGACGTCGGGGTCGCAGGCCGGGTCATGGTAGGGGTTGGCGATCGGCCCGTGCTCGATGTTGTTGGTGGGTGGCCAGAACCAGGGACCGTAGGCCCAGCGGCCGAACTCGTTGACGCCGGTAACATCGCCGGGGTTTTGCGCCGGGGAGTAGACATGCGGCACCCACAGGCTGCCCTCGCCGCCCCAGCGCGCGGTGTCCCAGGTCTCATCCTGCAGGGCAAGCTGCGCATCGTTCGGCACAAAGGTCTTGTCCTGGATGACCAGCGGTATGGTGGCATCCGCTGC
The DNA here is from genome assembly GCA_003599575.1 of Desulfobacteraceae bacterium. GTDB lineage: Bacteria > Desulfobacterota > Desulfobacteria > Desulfobacterales > Desulfosarcinaceae > Desulfatitalea. Next base: position 3,425 of record QZKV01000154.1, read on the forward strand.
CGGGATGATGCCATTGTTCACCAGCGCCGCCTCCGTATCATCGGTGACGATGTAAGGTGCGGCCTCACCGGCGTAGACGTTCAAGCGGGTGATGCCCCAGGCGTGATCATGATAGAACATCAGCCGGGCGCTCTGCTGGTTGGTGTAAAAGAAGGTCATTTCACCGGGGCCCGGGGCAGCCATATCGGGGACATCCACCACGCTGACGCCCTCCGGATACGGCGTGTTCTCACCGGCCGGGGTGATCCACTGATGCGGCGTGCCGTCGCTGATCCAGGGCGAGATGCCGCCGTGCAGGTGCAGGGTGGCGCGGTTTTCTGCGTAGCAGTGGCCGTCGGCCACCATCATCGCCTTCATGGGGTCGCTGCACATGGGGTTCTGCGGGTCCGCCATCGCGGGGTCCATCATCTCGTGCCCTCTGGCGGTCATTCCCGAGCCCATCACGGTGGTGTCGACCGGGATGAACAAGTTTCCGCCCGCGCCGGTGGGCAGCAGATTGCGGAACAGGATGCGCACGGGGCGGTCTTTCTGGGCCACGATGGCCGGCCCCAGATATTTGTAAGGACTGCCGCCCATATTGGCCTGCCGGTAGCCGCGCAACGTGGTCGGCGGCAGGTCCGAGTGCATCTGCTCGGAGTACTGCCCGAGCTCGATGACATAGTAGTCGGAGCCGGGATAGGTGGTCGTGTCGGGCACGGCGACCGGGATGTATTGGCCGAGGCTGTTCGCGGCGCCGGCGCCCAGTTTGGGCAGTTCATCGACGAACTTGCGCATGCCTCCGGTGACCACCGAGTTTTGGCCGGAGAGATCGACCACTTGCACGCCAAAGGAATAGGTGCGCGCCTGGGGATAGATCGGGTATTCGGCGCTGCCCAGCGTGATGGTTGAATCTTGCAGCGGCGGGGTGGGGGCCGGGTAGCACAGGGTGTCGGAGCCGGTGGCCGTGTCCACCGGAATGCCCTGGCCATAGAAGGCGAGCACATCGCCCGCCTGGACCGCCAGGTTCGCCACGCCGAAGGTGGCGATTTCGCTTACGGCAGGGTCTGTCAGTGCCGGTACGGTGAGCAGGCCACTGTCGAAGACAACCGTGTACTCATTGGCCACACCCGTCGGCCGCAGCACGTAGGCGTGAAACACGTTGCCCGCCGAGGCGAACGGACTCGCGCCCGGGGTCGCCTGGTTCCACGTCTGGAACGATTGCAGCAACCCGTTCGGCAGGGCGGTCGGCACGACCACGAAGACCGGAGCCAGCTCCCCAGCACCCACTGGAAAATCAGAGGCATATTGTCGGTCGACAAGGGGATTTCCAACGGAGATGGTTGCGCCATCGACCGTGGGCAGCGGGCTGTTGGCGTAGTTGGGATGGCTGAAATAATGCGGCGCACCGTCGATCAACTGTGCGGCCTGCATCTCCACCATCAGCGGGTTCAGAGCGCCCTTTTGGAGCGCACGGGTTGCCGCGGCCTGCCTGTCGACATGGGTTATTTTCTTTTGCTGCCGCGGGGTTTTGGGTTTGTCGTTTTTTGCCAGACCTTGGCCCACGCCCCAGAAAACCAGTGCCAGAGCGAGCGCAAAAACCAAAGCACCATATGATTTAATTCTTCTCATCTAGGTTTCCTTTCCATTCATTTGTTCGATTAAAAGGATCAGTTCAGTACAGTTTGCTTTGCCGGAGACATTGGCTTCTTTTCACCTCCTGATTGATGGTTTTTAAGCGCACCGGTAGAATACGCCATTCTAACCGTGGTTAAATTGAAAGTTGTTTGAGAGGTTTGATGGAAACTTCGGGAGATGCCCCGTGGAACTGGCGGGCTTTTAATACGAATTGTCTACCGGGAATATAGGGCCGGCACCCCATTGAAAGGCGAAAATCAGGGTAGACACAAACTTGCGGAGTTTGCTCAAAATGCCGGATGATGGTGCGGTTTAAATCAGATTAAAAATCTTGAAGGCGTTTGCAGGCCAATCCGCCGCAAGGGTGAACCGGCCATGTCCCTGGCGCAGGCACAGGTCTTCATGATGAGGCTGAAGAACGCGCTCCTGGGAAATGTTGCTCTAATAGGGCATTGCCCCCATGCATTTCCGAATACCGGCTCGCCGGTTCTGGTTCAGGAAGAACTCCGCACCCTGCCTGTCGTCCATGATATTCCTTTAATCAATTTCCGATGCCATAAGCATCTCTCTTCTGCGTGTCATCGCCCTTTTGGCCGGCCCTGCGACGGCACGCAGCGCAGGATAACGCCAGAAGCGAATAGCGCGTTCGCTTTTTGGCCGGCAAGACCAATGAAAACAGATCGCGCATTTACAGCATGGGGCGCCTGTGCTAACCAATCATAACAGTTTCATCGCGATGGGTTGGGTCGATTCGACGGTTCTCGGCAGAATTGGAAGGTCGTCAACGATTTGTTAAAAAAATCATGAATACTTCTAAGACCCATTCGGACTCGTTCAATGAAGAGGGCATTCTTGCCGTCGATCGCTCTTTTCGCATCATGAGCAGCAACGGTGCCGCAGAGCGCTTGCTGGCCATTGCCCTGCACCCGGGAGACCCTTTTCAGCCGGCCGGAATATGGCCGGAACCGCTCGCGAATCGTATCACAGATCTTCTGCGCCAAACACTGCAGACCGGTGCCAGTCATCCGCAAGTGCTCCTGCCACTGGCGAACGCAGAATTGGTCGGCACCATCCAACCTCTTTTCGAGCGACCCGAGTCGGTCATCGGCGCCATTATGAGCTTCCAGGTGGCAAGCCACAGGCGCTCTGCACTCTATCATGACGCCAGGCGCGCCAAAAGCGAAGGCGTTCTTCAACATCTGCAAAATCAAAATCTTTTTGAAGCGCTGCCCGAAGGGGTGTTTACGATCAACACCCATTGGTACATCGAATCGTTCAACCATAGGGCCGAAGAGATCACGGGATACCAGCGTGAGGAAGTCATCGGACGCCATTGCTGGGAGATTTTCCGCTCCGATTTGTGTCAACTGGGCTGTCCTTTGAGAACCGCTTTGGAGTCCGGCCTAACCAGCATGGACCAGGATGTGCGCATCCTTAAAAAAGGGGGCAAGCGCCAGACCATCCTGGTCAATGCGGGTGTGCTGCGCACAGCCACCGGAAAAATCAGGGGCGCGGTGGAAACTTTCCGGCCTCTGGCGGGAGAGGCGTATTTCAACGGGCTCGAGGGCGAAAATGTCGCCTTTGCTAAAATCATCGGGGCCGCCAAACCCATGCAGCGCATATTCGAGATGCTTCCCGATATCGCCGCCAGTGATGCCAATGTCCTGATCACGGGCGAAAGCGGCACAGGCAAGGACCTGATCGCCCGCACGATCCACGATCTTTCTTCACGGGCCGACAAACCATATGTAGCCGTCAACTGTTCGGCGCTGGCCGAAACACTGCTGGAATCGGAGTTGTTCGGCCATGAAAAGTCGGCCTTCACCGGCGCCACGGGAACCAAGATCGGCCGCTTCGAACTTGCCAAAGGCGGCACGCTGTTCCTGGATGAAATCGGCGAACTGCGGCCCGAACTGCAAATCAAGCTCCTGCGCGTGCTTGAAAACCACGAGTTCGAGCGGGTCGGCGGCGCGCGCACCCTGCCTATGGAGGCCAGGATCATCAGCGCCACCAACAAGGACCTGCGCCAGGCCCTCCGCGGGGGGCTTTTCCGAGAGGATTTCTATTACCGCCTGCGCACCGTGCCGCTTGCCATCCCCCCCTTGCGCGAGCGCGTCGAGGATGTCCCCCTGTTGGTGGAATTTTTTTTGAAACGCTTCAACCAACGCTATAAAAAGCGGGTCATGTCGGTGCACCCGGAAGTGATGCAGATGTTCATGCAGTATGCATGGCCCGGCAATGTGCGTGAACTGGAACGAACCCTGGAACACGCCTATGTATTCGTCAAAGGACCGATCATCATGCCCGCCAACCTGCCGGCGGCCGAGGAGTTTCAAGGCAATACCATCAGCGCCGCTTCAAGCGCCCCAGGCCAGATCAATCGGCAAGCCATCGATTGGGCGCTGCTGCGCGCCAATGGAAACCGCCTGGAAGCTGCGCGCATGCTCGGTCTCAGCCGCACCACCCTGTGGCGCCATATGAAACAGCTGGGCATCGTCTAGCCGCCATGTTTCAGCAATGTTTCATGCGTTTCAACAGCGACAAATCGGATATGCCTCTGTTCGTATTAAATTATCGATTCATCATAATAATTGATTTAAAGCCAACATTGCAGATTGAAACGTCCAAACCAGCGAAGCATGCTTCGCGAAATCCCCGTCGGCCTTCTGAGATGGCAACAAAGATGTCCGTGTTCCCATGTTGAGTTTGGATTCTGCATCATCACTCCCAACACAAAAACCAATAAGACCGGCACCCCCCAGATAGTCCTCTTTTTTGCCCACCCAGGGATCCCCTGCGCACCCCAGCATTATCAACAATCTTTGATTCGGATGTTATTCCCGCGGCATGCTAATTGCTCAAGCTGAGAACGCCGAACCGATCGGATTGCATTTGCGGGATCAAAGACCATGTTCAACATGACACCAGGTGTGCCAAGCGATGTTTCACACGTTTCATCCGCGCGCGGTATGATCGTACTCTCACGCACTTTCGGCGTAATGAGCGTCAATGCCGCAACCCAGGAGTTGCTGGGAAACTGCCCGGCACCCGGCAATATCTGGCCCTTGAAACGCCTGTTTGGCGATCAGGCTCTGAACGCGGCCGAAAAGAACGTTGCAGAGGTGTTTCGCAGCGGCCGGGCGATTGAACGGCAGCCATCGCTTTTGCAGCATGCCGGAGGCCTGCTGATCGCATGCCAATGTGATTTCCAGCCGCTGATCAGCGCAAAGGAAGGCATCATCGGCCTGATCTTTACGTTTGTTCCCGCCAGACCTGGGGCCGACCAGGAAGCAGGCGCCGAATCGATCCAGGCCGACGCCGAGGCCCTGTTCGCGGACCTGCCCCAGGGCAGCTTCACCATCGACGGCCAATGGCGCATCCGGGCCTTCAACAAAGCCGCCGAACAGATCACCGGATTCAGCCGGGAGGAAGCCCTGGGCCGCCATTGCTGGGAGATCTTTCGCTCCGACAGCTGCCGCACGCAGTGCCCCATGCGGCAGGCCATGGATCGGCAGCTGCCCGAAATGGACCGGCAGGTCCTTTCGGTGAACCGCAACGGCCTGCGCCGGACCCTTTCGGTCAATGTCAGCCTGCTGAAGAACGAAAGGGGTGAAATCGACGGGGCCGTGGAGACTTTTCATCCGGCCGGCGGTGACCGCCCTTCGCCGTTCGGAGCGCCCGGCCGGCTGGAAGGCATCATCGGCAACAGCCCGTCCATGCGCGCCCTGTTCACGCGCCTGCCCGATCTGGCCGCCAGCAGCGCCAATGTGCTGATCTGCGGTGAAAGCGGCACGGGCAAGGAACTGATCGCGCGCACCTTGCACCAGTTGAGTTTTCGGCCGGAAGCCCCCTTTCTGGCTGTCAACTGCGCGGCTCTGCCTGAGACGCTGATCGAAGCGGAGTTGTTCGGCTACGAAAAAGGGGCCTTCACCGGCGCCGAACAGAGCCGGCCGGGGCGCTTCGAGCTGGCCGGCAAGGGCACCCTGCTGCTCGACGAGATCGGCGAACTCAAACCGGAGCTGCAGGTCAAACTGCTGCGGGTCATTGAACAGCGCAGCTTTGAACGCGTGGGGGCCACCCGGGCGATAGCTTTCGAAGCGCGCCTGATCAGCGCAACCCACCAGGATCTGGCCAAAGCCATTCAGATCAAGCGCTTCCGCGAAGATCTGTTTTATCGCCTGCGCACGGTGACCCTCACCGTACCGCCCCTGCGCCGGCGGCAAGAGGATATTCCCCTGCTGGTCGATCACTTCATCAAAAAATTCAATGCGCGCACCGGAAAATGCGTGCGCGCCCTGGATCCCAAGGTGATGCAGCGCTTCGTGGCCCACCGCTGGCCCGGCAACGTGCGCGAACTCGAGCGTTGTATCGAGCACGCCTTTGTTTTTGTCAAAGGGCCGGTGATTTTCCAACGTCATCTTCCCGAATTCGAGGATTTTGAGCAGCCGCTCAATACGCCCGGGCCGCTGCCGCCCCGCGAAATCGATGCCGGCAAAAAAGATACGCTCCTGTGGGCGCTCGCCCAGACCGGCGGACGCCGCACGGCGGCTTGCAAACTGCTGGGCATCAGCCGCACCTCCATGTGGCGGCGCATGAAAGCCATGCGGTTGACATAGCGTCCCAGAAAGCTTGTTGGGGGCAAGCCTGAATGGGGGGTTGCCGCCAGCCACTCAAATGGAATCCAAACGATTTGGGGCGAGTACCCGCTCCGGCTCCATGGCTTCCCTCATCATGTTTCAGTTTCATCCCGCCCAAGCCACGCTTTTCCGGTTCATGTTTCATCTATTCCAACGTTTGAAACAAACAACTCCAGAATGAAACGTAGTTTTGTTTCAGAATCGACAGATCATCGCCGTCAGGCCTGCCTGAATCCTCCTGAGGGCCGCCAGCAGGCTTGTTTTTTCCTTTATTTCGAATGGTTACATGGATGGCACCGAGCTTGCTCCAGGGATCAGCGCAATCATCACGAACCAAACGAACCAGCGGACATAGGAGGAATGGCACCCATGGAGCATTACGGTGTTCAAATCGACGAAATCATCGAGCGTTATCCGGAAAAACCGGAGTACCTTATCTTTTTGCTGCAGGATATTCAGTCCGCCTACGGCTACATCTCAGCGCAGGCCATGCAGTTGGCCTGCGACCGCACCGGCGTGCCGCTGACCCAGGGCTATTCCGTAGCCACTTTTTACCAATCCTTCCGACTGGATCCCAGCGGCGAGCACGCGATCCGGGTCTGCCTGGGAACGGCCTGCCATTTGAAAGGCGGGCAGCGCCTTGTCGAAGATCTGCAGCGGCGCCTGGACGTCAAAGCCGGCGAAACCACAGCTGATATGCGTTTCACGCTCAACACGGTCAACTGTGTGGGAGCCTGCGCCCTGGCGCCGGTGGTGGTGGTGGATGACACATATCTTGCGAATGCGACCTCCAAAAAGATCGAAAAGCATCTGAAAACCATCGATCAGGAGTGCGTCGTTCAGGAAAAGGAGGCCGGTCATGCCTAGTCCCGGCACCGCGCCGAAAATAAATTCCTTGCGCCTGCAAACGCATGCGGATTTGAACGTCCTGCGCGAACAGATTCTCGCCGCCCGCGATCCCCAGCGCTCCGAAGTGGTGATCTGCCACGGCACCGGCTGCCTTGCCAATGGCAGCCAAAAGGTCGCGGCCGCATTCAAAGAGGCCCTCGCGGCCGCCGGCATACCGGCCAAAGTGACCCCGGGCATTAAAACCACCGGCTGTCATGGCTTCTGCTCCCGCGGGCCGCTGGTGATCGTCCGCCCGCAGGGATTGTTCTACCAGCGCGTACAGCCCAAGGATGCACAGGAGATCGTCGAGCGCACACTGGTCGAAGGCAATCCGGTCGAACGGCTGCTGTACAAGGACCCTCGGAGCAACGAGAACATTTACAAGGAAAACGACATCCCGTTCTACAAGCTGCAGCAGCGGGTCGTCCTGCACAATATCGGCAAAATCGATCCGACCGACATCACCGATACCATCGCGGCCGGCGGGTACCAGGCCCTGGCCAAGGCCTTGAGCACGATGACACCCGAGCAGGTGGTCGAACAAGTCGAGCGATCCGGCCTGCGCGGGCGCGGCGGCGCCGGCTTTCCCACCGGACGCAAATGGCGCAGCGCCCTCAGCGCCATCAAAAAGAAGGGGCGCCCGGTCTATGTCGTGGTCAACGGCGATGAGGGCGACCCGGGAGCGTTCATGGACCGGACCATCATGGAGGGCGATCCGCATGCGGTTTTGGAAGGCCTGATCATCGGCGCGTACGCCCTGGGCGCGGAAAACGGGTATCTTTACGTGCGCGCGGAATACCCGCTGGCCATCCGCCACCTGGAGATCGCCATGGCCCAGGCCAGAACGTACGGGTTGCTGGGCGCAAACATCCTCAACTCGGGTTTTTCCTTCGACGCCCGCATCAACCGAGGCGCAGGCGCCTTCGTTTGCGGCGAATCGACCGCCTTATTCACTTCCATCGAAGGCAAACCCGGCAATCCGCGCCCCAAATATGTGCGCTCGGTCGAAGAGGGGCTGTGGGGGCGACCGACCGTTCTGAACAATGTCGAGACCTGGGCCAACATACCGCTGATCATCGAGCGCGGCGGGGAGTGGTACGCCGGCTTGGGCGTGCCCCACTCCACGGGCACCAAGGTGTTTTCGCTGGTCGGCAAAGTCAATAATGTCGGGCTGGTGGAAGTTCCCATGGGCGTTTCCATAACTTGGAGCTAATTATTTCTTTGACGCTTTATT
>QZKV01000026.1 GCA_003599575.1 Desulfobacteraceae bacterium
GTGGTAAAGTAGGGATCGAATATTTTCTCCAGCAATGATTGGTCCATGCCGCAGCCGGTATCTTTGACCGCCACTTGCACATAGGAGCCGGGCTCGAGCTTCTTCGCGCCGGGGCCGAAATCGGTTTTCCCGAGCTCGACATTGCGGAGCGCGATGCGTAACTCCCCACCCTGGGCGGCCATGGCCTGATAGGCGTTGGTAGCCAAATTCATCAGCACTTGATGCACCTGCGTCGGGTCACCGAGAATCAGATCATTTTGGGCTTCCAGGTTCTGGATGATGCGGATGTTGCCGGGCAGGGAAGCGTGAAGGAACTTGAGGCACTCCTTGACCAAAGGCTTCAGCGACACCGGCGTCCGCTCGAGCTCGGTCTCGCGGCTGAAAGAAAGAATCTGCCCGACCAGCTCCCGCGCCCGCTGAGCCGCTTTGTAGACTTCATCCAGGTCCTGGTGCGCCCTGCTGGTAGGGGGCAGTTGCTCCATGACCATTTCCGTATAGGCGAGAATGGGAAAAAGCAGATTATTGAAGTCATGGGCAATACCGCCGGCCAAAGTGCCAATGGCCTCCAGTCTCTGGGCCTGACGCAACCTGATCGCGTCCGCCTCGATTTTCGCTTTGGCCCTTTCCAGCTCTCGCACCTTTTCCTCGAGCTTGGTCGCCACCACCTGGCTATATTTGCGAAGAAAATCTTCCTCCTCCGGCATGAGGCCGACCGGCCGCTCCGGTGTTTCCAAAGTGATCCGCAGCAGGATTTTCTGCAATTGCTCCCAGAGTCTTTCCGGCTCGATGGGCTTGATGAGAAAGGCGTCGGCGCCAAGGGAAAGCGCCAGATCCTCTTCTTTTTTCCCGGTATACACCGCCGAGTAGAACACGAACGGCACCGCGGCAAGACGCTTGTTCTTTTTCACCGCCCGTAAAAGCTCGAAGCCGTCCAGGCGGGGCATAAGGGCATCGGAGACGATCAGATCGGGGACATTCTCCATGGCCAGCGCCAAGGCTTCTTCGCCGTCCACGGCCTCGATCACCCGGTTGCCATGCTTTTCCAGACTCAACCGTAAAATTTTCCGGTCATTGGCATTGTCTTCGGCGACTAGGACCAGCATGGTTATGGCTCCCCGATCAGGTTATGGATCTGATCAATTATAGTGAGCGGGTCAATCGGTTTTTCGAAATAGCCGGAACAGCCTGCGGCCAGGATCTTCTCTCTGTCGCCCCGCATGGCATAGGAGGTCATGGCGATGATGGGGAGGTCACCATCCGCCGCCGATGACCTGATCCGCCTGGTCGCCTCGATACCGTCAATGCCCGGCAGCTGGATGTCCATAATCACGAAGAAAGGTTTTTCGGCAATCGCCCGCGCCACCCCCTCCTCGCCGCTCGCGGCACTGATTACCTCATAGCCGGATCGTTGCAGCGCATAGGTGATGAGCCGCAGGTTGTTCAGGTTATCTTCGATGACTAAAACTTTCTTATTCGCGCCCATGCTTTTCCTACTACGTTGGAAGATTTTTTTCCCATGCTTGATTCTGTAGGCTGGGTTAGGCGGGTTATGCCGTAACCCGACATGACCAAGCTGGCAAACATTAAAGGCGGTCGGGTTACGCGATGAAGCCGCTAACCCAACCTACAAAAAGATAACTGTTACATGGTACTAGGTCTCTTGCCCGATGGTCACCGGTAGGCGCAGGGTAAAAGTGCTGCCCGCACCGAAAACACTGGTGACGGCTATCTCGCCCTGCAAAACCTCCCGCGCCAGTTTAGCGGTGAGGTAAAGGCCGAGGCCGGTCCCCGGATAGTTGGCATCTCCCGGCGCGTGCAGGCGGACAAAAGGCGCAAACAGCTTGCCCATATCTTCCTTGCGGATGCCGATGCCGGTATCCGCTACCGAGATTTCCACCCTCGCTCCGCCCTCCCCTCCTCCACCTTGCCTGGCAGTAACCGTGATAGCGCCGGCAGGGGTAAATTTCACGGCGTTGCCGAGCAGGTTCAGCAAACATTGCAGCAGCCGTCGGCGATCGGTATGCATCCTGACGGCTTCCGCTGCCATCACCAACTCCACCCCTTTGCCCGTCGCCTCTTTCCGAGCCGCTTTTACCGCCTCTTCCAGCAAGGCATCGAGGTCAAACGCTTCGTAATTCGGCTCCAGCATTCCGGCCTCGATCTTGGAAATGTCGATCACATCATTGATCAACGCCAAGAGATGCCGGCCTGATTCGAGAATGGCGGCCTGGTTCTCCTTCTGCTCGGCATTGAGCGGTCCGAGCCATTCGGCAAGCAAGATGCTCGAGAAACCGATGATCGAGTTGAGCGGGGTTCGCAATTCGTGGCTCATGGAGGCGATGAACATCGACTTGAGCCGATCCAGCTCTTTCAGTCTCGCGTTGGCGTTTTCAAGCGCAATTCTGGCTTGCTCCTTATCAGCCAATGAGCAAACGAGATTCTTTCGCGCCTCCTCCAGCTCGGCTGTCCGCGCTGCGACCCGTTGATCGAGCTCAGCATTCAGCTTATGCAACTCCTCGTTCAGCTGCTGTTGGCCGGCCGACATCTTGGCGACCAACCAAAACAGGAGGAGGGCGGTGACCAGCACATACAGCCAACCCTTATAGGTCTGAAATTGAGCGAGATGGCCGATGTCGCCAAAAAGCATCAAGAGCAGCCGATCGGAAAAAACGATCCAGAGGCCCCCCCAGAGCGCATACCAGACTGCAACCTTGATAGCGGTCCACTCTTTCGGTTTCTTTGGCTGCTCCGCCATAACAATCCTCAAGCCCAAACCTTCCTTCTGATTAGCAAACCATATGTAATTTGGCAAGTAAATAGTAATATATTATAGGTTTGTGGTAGGTTTTTTACCATCTTCTCTTTCTCCTTTCCACCACAGCAAAACCGCTTCTCAATGGAGGCAAAATCCGGCTTTTGAAGGATCAAAGATTCAAGTTTTCTCTTCTTGAATTTGCTATTTATTCCAAGGTCACTATAATGGCGACTGGAAGATCTTGGTATTTGCTCTTCCTTTTATCATCATTAGCTGCGAAGAGAGAAATAACGATCGCGAGGAGCTTGCATCGAGAGATGAAAATTCTTGCCCGCCAAACCCAAATGTTGATGGCCCTTGGCGCCGCCGGCTGGGCTGACGCCCTTACGATTCGCCGGCGCTCGTCCGTCCTGCTCCTGCTCTTGCTTCTCCTTTCCCCGGGGACAGCCTGGTCCATCCCGGTCAAAGTGCCTTTGCAGCTGGATTACTCGCTGGTCCGCCATCTGCTCATGGCGCAGGTCTATTCCGGTCCGGGCGATAGAGCGGAAGTTTGGAACGACGGGGGCTGCAACTCCCTTGTCCTTGCCAATCCCCGCGTGTCGCCGGATAACGGCCGCATCCGGATCGTCAGCGACGCCTCTGCCGAGGTGGGAAACCTGCAAGGCGAGTATTGCGTCCGGATTCTGGAATGGCAGGGCGGTATCGAGCTGGTCGAGGAGCCCACCGTCGCGCCCGGGCGCTCGGTCGTCCAATTCACCATCGTCGACTCCGGATTCTCCAACCAGCAGGGACAAAATCCGATGGTAACCGGGACGCTTTGGGCGTGGATGAAAGAGCATGTGCATCCGCGCTTGGAGCCTTTGCGACTCGATCTGGAATCGCCGCTGCGGGAAATTCGGGAATTGATGCCGTTGTCATTTCCGCTGGCGAGCGCCGAGACGGTCCGAGATCTGCTCGACTCCCTGACGATCGCCGAGGTCCGCGCCGCCGACAAAGGATTGGTCGTGACGCTGCAATTCGACATCCCCGAGATGGTGGGACAACCGCCTTTGGCCGCGCAGCCTGCGCTCACGCCGGAGGAAGCGGAAAAATGGGAGGAGGCCTGGCAAGGCTGGGATGCATTCCTCACCTTCGTAATCAAAGAGGCCGCGCGCGAAACAGAGCTGCGGGCGTTGCGCCAGGCGTTGCTCACCGTATTGCTCGATGCGCGCCACGACCTCTCCGAGGCCCTCGTCACCTGGACTCCCGGCACCCCCGACCCGGTGCGGCTGCTTTTCCTCAAGAGCTGGAAACGGTTGGCACCGGTGCTCCGGGAATTGAGCGCCACCTTGCCGGGAGCGGAAGCCGGCCGCTATCTCAGCTTCATCGCCGGCGCCGATGCCCTGGAAGCGCTCGACCGGGCCGGCGAGCAGATGGGCTTTCAGCTCTCGGCCGACGGCCTGCGCCTCTTGGCCCGCACCATCGCCCCGGACCAGCCCGAGGACCCCAGCTACAACCTCGATGTCGATCCGGAGCTGCGGCAGCTTCTCGAATATGGCCCGCCGCTGCCCTTACCGGAGCCGATCCGGGAGGAGCCGATCACGGAGGAAAGAATCACCGGGCTTGGCCTGGGCTCCTGGCTGTCCTTATCCAAGGCGTGGGCCGCGGACCGGCCCGATTCCTCGGTGGTAAAGAAGCTCGACCACTGGGTTCCGCAGCGTGAGGAGATCGGGACCTATCTGCCGCTCGTCCGCAATCTTCTCGAACGATCGGCGGCGGCGGCGGTCAGCGGGGCAGGTCTGGATCAGGAATTTCATGAGATTTTCCGCCGGACCTCGCTCGCCACTGCCTGGCAGGAGAGCTGCTGGCGGCAGTTCATCAAGACCGGGGGCAAGGTGCAGACGCTGGTCTCAAATGCCCAATCCGTGGGGATCATGCAGATCAATGTCCGCGTCTGGCGCGGCTTTTACGACGCGACCGCCCTCCAGCAGGACATCGTCTACAATGCCCGGGCCGGGAACGAAATCCTGCTTCATTATTTCAAGGATTATGCAATTGCCGAGGGCGAGCACAAAAAAACGAGCGATGCGAACAACCTCGCCCGCGCCAGCTATGCCGCCTATAACGGCGGACCCGGCCATTTGGACCGGTACCGGCGAAACGGCGTGAGCAAAAACCTGGCCGAGATCGACCGCGTTTTTTGGGAAAAATATCAAGCGATAATCGAAAATGAATTGGGCGTGGCGAAGTGCTGGAACGTCGATCTGCGCAGCTCGGCACTCTCGCCGGCGTCCCCGTGCAGGGATGAGTCAGGGACGCCGCTCACTGCCGAATGCCGGAGCTGAAGAATGCTATCGCTTTAGAAAAGGTGCTCCCCGCCGTTGTAGGTCACATTGGTGCTGGTGGAACGATCATAATATTGCGTGCTGCTGTGGTAGTGACACACTGTGCAATATTGGTACTTGGTGAGGAATGCACCTAATCCGGCATCCCATTCGCTCCAGTGGCAGCCGATCGCACAGTTGCCGGAAAGGGCCGAGTGGTGGTTATTGCTGGTGCTCCCTGCATTGTGACAACGAACGCACAAGGTCTTCCATTTCCGGTCGACGTCGCCGAGCGGGATGTTGGTCTCGCCGCCGTTCACCGCTTTTCTGATGGTCCAGTTATTCGTTGAGCCGTGCGGCTCATGGCAGTCGGTGCAATTCAAGGCGTATTGCCCGAGGCTGGTTTCCACATAGGGAGCGTTGATCTCGGTCCGGCCGCCGCTATTCTCGGCATTGCCGCCGCCGTGCTTTTCCAGCGACCAATCAAACGAGCGCAGGTTCCGGCCCCGGGCCGTGCTGTAAATCGTGTAGGTGGTATTGTGGCAGTCGGTGCAGAAGGTCACGTAGTCGGTGACATTGCTGCCATCGATCGTTGCGGAGCCGTCCGGCTCGTACACCGTGGTGGAGCCGAAGCGATACGGCGCCTGGTAGAGACCGGGATAGTCAGACATCTTCTCGCCGGCGCCGTCGCCCCAAAGCGGCCCGCCGGAAGCATGCTGGCTTGGCCGCGATATCATGTAGCCGCGGGAGCCGGAGGTTTTCCAGCCGTTATCGCTGTTCGCCGGGTCGCCTTGCACCGCATGGGGATTATGGCAGGCGGCGCAAGGATTCGAGGACTCGGTATAGCCCCACTTGCCATCGATGAAATTGGAGATGTCATCGAGCCCGTGCGCAAAACCGAAAGCAAAGGATTCCGCCACGTCGTCGACCGGATCGGCGGTCCATTTGCCGGCCCGGTAGCTGTAGCTCCGATTGATGACATTGCCGTCCGTCTGAACGGCCACGCCGCTCCCATGGCAGGAGAAGCAGACATTCTCGTCCTGATCGATCTGGTTGGCGCCGAAAAGTAAAAAACCGGCCGCACCCATGGCCGTGCCGGTATTCGGCTCCGGTTCCAAACCGCCGACGCTCGCATGCTGCTCGTGGCAGTGCGCGCAATGGCCGCGCGTATACCCCGCCGCGTCCATTGCATTGCGGCTGACGCCATAGGTGGCATTGCCGTGGGCCGAGGCACTGTAGGGTCCGCCCGAAGGCGCGGGCGGCGGGTCGGACATCGCGCTGTTCGCGCCAAAGGAGGCAAGGGCTGCAAGCCCGATGACCACTGCTATCCTTTTTCGGGATATTACGTCAAACATAGCTGACCCTCCCTCGATATATGAAAACCCGTGAGATCTGGGGCTCCTTCTTTCAGCATAGCTCAGCAGGGATATGAAGACAAGAATCCTAACGAGATAGAAGGTAACCGGCAGGGGAGTCGCAGAAGGGCGATAATTTATGGAATCGGCGCAATGGCCTGCGTCTTTTCGGGGGCATCCCCATGCAGCTGCTGGACCAGTGCTCGCATTTCCGGCGGCATTTTTCCGCCCTCGGCAGCCATCTCCCGCATCTGCTTGGCAAGATAGGAATTGTTGACAAGGAGTTTGAAGACCTCGGTCATGAATTCCGCCTTCCAGTTGCTCAGCCGATCCAATGTGGCGTACTTGTGCATATAGAACTCCTTCGCCGCCCGGCCGAGCTCCCTCCCTAACTGCTCGAGACTCATATTGACCGGCTTTACCACCGGCTCCACCAGATTGTATTTCCGATAGTCGGTGGTGGCGACGTGCTCCCGAAGCTCCGGGTAGAGATCGGCGTACGGCCAAGGGGCGATGGCCAGAAAAAAAGCCATGTCGGGGTTGTAATGGATGGCGAGATCGATGACATCATCGATATGGGCCGGGGTTTCGTCCGGCAAACCGAGGACGAATGATGTCTCCGAGACAATGTCCGCCTGGTTGATGAGATCGAGCGCCCGTTTGGACTGCTCGATACGGGTGCCCTTGCGGAAGAGATCAAGAGTGGCCTGCGAGCCGGCTTCCACTCCGACATAGATATGCTCCACTCCGGCGCATCGGTATTTTTCGATGATATCGGCATCGCGCAAGATATCATCCACTCTGGTTTCCATGAGCAGCTTTACTCCCGGCTGCCGCTCGATCATGAGATCGAGTATCCGCTCCCACCTGCTACGATCCAGCGTGGGGATCTCATCGGCAAGCATCGCCACATCGACGCCGTAGCGCTGGTGGAGCATTGTCAGCTCAGCGACAACGTGCTCCGGACTTCTTGCCCGCCAGTCTCTCCGCCAAAAGAGCTTCTGGGAGCAAAAAGAGCAATTCTGGCGGCATCCTCGTGACGAAGAGATGATGGCGAGGGTCGAGCCATGTTTCGGCCGATAAGTGTAGATTGGCCATTCAACCAGGTCCCAGGCGGGAACGAGGGTATCAAGGTCGCGCACAAAAGGAGCCTCCGGTGTGGCCACCACACCTCCATCCCGCCGAAAAGCAAGCCCCGCCACCTTGGCCGGATCGTCACCGGCGCTCAAGCAAAGGAGAAGTGCGGGCAGCGTCTCCTCACCTTCGCCACGCACTACGAAATCGACAACGCCGTTATCGGCGGAGAGCAACTCCTCAAAACAGAACGTGGCGTGCACATTGCCAATCACCGTCACAATCTCCGGATTGATCCGCTTGGCCAAGGCCAGCACTTTTTGGCCATCCACGATCGAGGCGGTAAAGGCAGTGGCTGCCACCGCATCGGGGTCGAAGCTCCGAATTCGCCGTTCAATAGCGGCCCAGTCATGCCAGAGAGCCATGGCGTCGTAGTAATCGACCTCAAAGCCCGCCCCCCGCAAGGCACCGGCAATGTAGACGAATCCCAGATTGAGCCAGGTGCCGGCTGACTCGACGACGCCGGAATGGTAGGGTGGAGTGATGAGCGCGACGCGCTTGATCCGCTTATGGGAGGTCATGGTT
The DNA here is from genome assembly GCA_003599575.1 of Desulfobacteraceae bacterium. Lineage (GTDB taxonomy): Bacteria > Desulfobacterota > Desulfobacteria > Desulfobacterales > Desulfosarcinaceae > Desulfatitalea. The sequence continues at coordinate 8,073 of QZKV01000026.1, forward strand.
GTTAATCGTTAATCGGTCCTCTGACTTCCATCAAATTGCAACATCGCCCCTTGTCGCTTTTTTTAGTCTACCGCAAAACAGGCCCACCAACAAGCGCCGCCAGCCGGCCGAAAGCGGGTGGCCGCGCCGCCGAGCCCGGTGCCCTGGGAAGAAACCGAACCCGCTGGCCGTCAATTGACCATATATGCGTTATGGATGGTGTCGAGGATATAGGGCAGCACAAAAAATGAGACGAGCGTAAAAAGAAAGGCACCGATGATGAAATATGCCGACATCTCCCCTTTAAAACGGTACGTGATCCGCAGATGGAGATAGAGACCGTAGACCAGCCAGACCACGAGCGACCAGGTCTCCAGCGGGTCCCATCCCCAATAACGTCCCCAGAGCTGATTGCCCCAAATGGACCCGGAGATGATCATGATGCTGGAGAAAACGAAAGCGCATGCCGTCATCTTGTAGCTCAAATCGTCGCACTTCTCCGGGGCCGGCAAACGATCCTGCCAGGAGCATCGGCCATACGCTGGCCTTTGCTTGAGCAGGTAGGCGATCGAGAGACCGGTGGCTACCAAAAGGGCGCCGGAAGTGAGCTTGGCGAAAGCGATATGCACGATCAGCCAGGCGCTGCGCTGCGACGGCGACAGGTAGACAATCTCGGACGGTGACAGATAAACCGCCCCCAGGCCGAGCAGGATGATCGGCATGACCGCACCGCCGACAATGGTCACCACCGGCCATACCCTGCTGAAGAACAGATAGAGGGCGGTCGCAACCCAGGTGTTCGAGAGCAGGACCTCATAGCGGCTGATGTAGGGCCCGTGGCCGACATTTTGCCAGCGGACCGCGATAGTGGCTGTATTGAGCAGCAAGCTGCCCCAGACCAGGGTCATGCCGAGCCGCTGCCACCGGACGCTGCCGAAGACCGTGCCAACGATCAATGCCACGGAGCTGGCTGCATAGCCCAAAATGGTCAGAATCAGGAAAGCTTTTTCGAGGTCAGCCACTTTGCCGCTCCGCCAGCTGATAACGGTAGAAGACGATGATCCCGGCCAAGAAGAGAAGAAAACCGGCGTACACGAGGTACCGCCACGGATCGCTGACCACGGCCAAACCGCTCCACAGGGTCACATGGTTGAGCTGCAGCACCTGTCCTTCAAAGCGGATCGTGTCCCCTTCGGACAATACCGTATCGACGAGGGTCCGACCCCCGCTCATCAGAATAAGCCGCAGCTGCTTGTTTTCAAAGTCGATCACCTCCATAGTGCCGGTGAAAAGCATCTCGGGCAATTTGAATCGGCCCGGCCCTCGCAACGGAATGGTGACCGTGCCCCGGACCGGGCCGTCCGGCCCCTGGAGGGTGAAAAGAGCTGCGGGGCCGTAGAAGCCGGTCAGGGAGATGATCAGCCCACGGTAGGAAAGTGGCTCGTTGATCGCCAGTGTATGACGCTCGATGCCGCCCGCCGGAGCAACGATCTCGATGGCGGTTTGGAGCTCCTTGAGCTCACGGCTCGGCCAATGCTCCACCACGATATCCTTGACCATGATGGCCATACCTGTTCCCGGTCGCGACAGCAGGCGGGTGCTCCAATGCTCGTATTGTCGGGGGTGATCGATGACTTCCTGCTCTTTGGCCAGCCGCACGTAGCCCGCGGTCCTCGTAGCGTAGCTCAACAGCCCGCCTGCCGCAACCACGAGAATGGCGGCATGGAATAGGGCAAAGGCCCAGTTTTTGGGTGTACGAAGCTTTCTCCTGCCCACAGTATCGAGCAGGCAGCAGAAGAGATTGGTGACCAGCGGCAGTGCGGCCGGCAGGAAGAGAAGGGGCTCCACATCCTCCGCATATGCCTGATAGCCGAAAAAGGCGGCGGCCACCGTGATTGCGAGGATGGTCAGCGTCCGGGATTTCAGGAACCGGAAAATCATGTGCTGCTAGCTGTCCTGATCTGGAAGCTGGAGGGGCTATCCGCTTTAGTTGTTGGTGCAATTTTGGTGTGGGCTGCCGGCCGAGGATTCCGTCCAGTTACCGCTCGCTCTCCAGTTGGCAACGGTGGTGGCAATGCCCGTGCTTGCTGACGTTCCCTGATAGCGTGCGTAGCCGCCAGCGAGGTTGTAAGGCTTCACCAGCCGGGGCCGCTCGTTCCAGCCGTGCGGCACTTTCACGTGGCAGTCCATGCAGAGATCGCCGTCATGCTTATTGGTATGCAAGTTGGTACCGCCGCTGACGGCAAAACCGGTGCCCGCAAAGGTGGAGCTGTGGCAGTTGAAGCACCAGATGGTGGTCGAGTTGCTCGCGTAGGTAATCGTGTTGTTCCAGGCGGTGTAATTGCTGCCCACCGGTACTTTCAGTATTTTGGCGAGATTCGATCCGTGTACTCCCTGCGGATCGCCATCGTTGTAGCCGTGGCAATCAGAGCAGATCATCGGCGCGTCGCGGAGCTCCGCATCCGAGTCATAGTTTGGATCATTCTTGTAACGGGGCATCATCTTATAGACATAGGTCATATTGAAGGTGCCCATGGTCATCGGATAAGAGCGGGCCCCGCTTGCCCCGGCGCCATGGAAGCCGCGATTGCCCGGATTGAACTCGACGCCCTGGTTCGTTCCGGCGCCGTAGCCGGCCCAGCCGCTATGGCACTTGAAACAGACTTTGTACTGATCCCGCTCGGAAGAAACTTCAGCGGTAGTAGCCGAATAGCTGGGCTCCGCCCAGCCGGCGCCATTGGTAACAGTTATGCCGCTAGCCCCGAGCAGCGGATTGGCTTTGGTGGCTTTATGCGGATTGTGGCAGTCGGCGCATTCGGCGTGGCGGTCGAGAGCAGAGAAATCGACGCTCGTTTGCTCCTTGGGCTGATGACGGTTGTCGTAGGTTTCCATATAGTCAAACGCGCCTGCCTTGCCATGCTTGTACGTCAAGCTATTGAACTGTGTCTCCACATCGGCGGCGGCTGGCGCCGGACCGCTGGCATCGTGACACTCGAAGCAGAGGTCCTGCTCCGCAGCGAAGCCCAAGGCAGGAGAAGGGAGGTTGTTCAAGCTGATCGGCGCCGGCTCGGCCCCCTCCAATGAGGCGTGCTGCTCATGGCAATGGCTGCAGTTCCCTTTGGCAAAGACGGAATAAGAGGCATCGATGGTTGAGCGGTCAACGCCGTTCACTGAGCTCCCATGCGCCGAGGAGCTGTATGGTCCGCCCGAAGGCGCGGGCGGCGGGTCGGACATCGCGCTGTTCACGCCGAAGGAGGTAAAGGCTGCAAGCCCGATGACCACTGCTATTGTTTTTCCATGACGTATTCCGATCATTGCCACCTCCCCCACTCTACGAATCCAGGCCTCATACGGGCTGGCGTAAGCTGGGTTTCCTTCTTTCAGGATAGCTTAGAGGGTGGAAGAATTCAAGAATCACAAATATAGATCGTAATAAAGGTCAAGGGTGGTGGAAAACGAGTTTAAGATATCAGTGGTTATCCCCTA
>QZKV01000164.1 GCA_003599575.1 Desulfobacteraceae bacterium
ATCGACGTTCAGGACCGGATAAGCCGTGCCGTTGACCGTCGGAGTGTCCATGAATGCCTCCGCGCCCCAGGAGGGGTTGGGCGAACTGGGGATCTCCGGCGCCTGGCAGAAGCCGCCCAGGCTGCCCGGCGTGGCGGGATTATTAGGATCACAAGCCGCGTCGTAGTAGGGATTGGGGATCGGCTGGAAAAAATTGTTGGTGGCCGGCCAGAAATAGGGGCCGTACGCCCAGCGGCCCATGGGGGCAATACCGCTGAAGTCAAAGGGGTTCTGGGCGGGCATGTACACATGCGGCCACCAGAGGTCGCCTTCGACGGGTGTCATCGCCCCACCGGGTGTGCCGTCCCAGGGCTGCGTACCCCAGGCCCAGGTCGGGTCGGTGGCGGCAATGGTGCTGGCGTCAACATAGGTCTTGTCCTGGATCACCAGGGGGATCTCGTCGCTCGGGATAACACCGGCGGTAATCAGGGCCTGTTCGACCGTATCCCGGATCAGGTAACCGGCTGCCTCGCCCACATAGACGTTGAGCCGGGTAATGCCCCAGGCATGGTCGTGGTAGAACAGCATACGAGCGCTCTGCTGGTTGGTCCAGTAATAGGTCTGTGCGCCGGGGCCGGGATCAGGCATATCGGGCACGTTTTCAACGCTGACGCCGGTCGGATAATCAGTCGTCTCGCCAGCGGGCGTAATCCACTGATGGGGCGTGCCGTCGCTGATCCACGGGGTGCGGCCGCCATGCAGATGCAGATCGGCGCGGTTCTGGGTGAAATCGCCGGTGGTCAGCGGGGCTGCCGCTTTGGTCACCGGATCATAGTCAATCTCAAAGGGTCCGGCGCCCATGATCGAGGTATCAACCGGGACAAACAGATCGCCGCCGGCTCCGGTCGGCAGGGCGTTGATGAACTTGACGCGCACCGGCCGGTCCTTCTGGGCCACGATGACGGGACCGAGATAATGCGGTTCCGCCTGGGCTGACAACGTATTGTCGGCCGCGTCACAGGGGTTGGCAATATTCAGCGACGGATCTGTACAGGCCGTGGTATCCGTGCCGAGATTGACCTGCATGTAGCCGCGCAGGGTGGTGGCGTTGAGGCCGGCGGGCAGGTCGGAATGCATCTGCTCCCTGAATTCCCGTAATTCGATTTCATAATAATCAGACCCGGGATAGGTGGTGATATCCGGCACGGCCACTGGGATATACTGCCCCAGGTTGTTGGCGTTGCCGGCTCCCAGTCCCGGCAGGGTATCAACGAATTTCCGCAGGGGGGGACTGTAGGCCCAGTTCGGCGAGGTCAGATAATCCGGGATGCTGCCCGGTCCGATGACATAGCCCGGCGCCGCTGGAGCGACATAATCATTGAGATAGCTCGGATCCATGTATTGGATCTGGGCCGGATCTGCCGTCAACACAGCGGGATTGCTCGGACTGAGATATGCCCCTGCCGTACCTGCTCCCCATAGCGGGGTCAGGACCGACAATGAGGCGGCCACAAAACGTACACTTCTTCTGTTCATAACTTTCCCTCCTATTAACAACTATACGTGAAAAACCTTAAGTAAACCGTTCGTTTACTTAAGCGTGGCCTTGCCGGCATGCAAAGGACCCCTTTCCCCTGCATTCGCCGACTCATGCCGCATGGTTACTGCTCGATTTGCTGCTCACCGGTGTTACCCGGTCCCATTTTTTCGATCGTTTCGGCGCGCATCTTCAACATCTCATCTCGCCGCTGGCGCGCTTCTTCCCGCTTGGCCATCAGGTCCAGCTGCGCTTGCGGAACCGCCGTCTCGTTTTGAACTTCCTGCGACGCCGCACTACGCCGCGCCGGCTGCCTCGCGGCGTCGGCCCGCGGCTCGGTCTTGACCGGATCCATTCCGGTTTTTTCCGTCACCGTCGCCTTGGTCCCGTACGAGCCCGCGGAATTGAATTCTCCTCTTTCCATCATCACCATGGCAAACACGGTGAGCAGAAGCAAGAGAATGGTGCCGGACAGAAGCAACTTCAATTGCATCGTCATTTTTACCCTCCTTTTTTCAATTGCAGGGGTTAAGGGGGACAAGGGATGCAGGGGGGAACAAGGGATGCAGGGGTTAAGGGGTTAAGGGGTTAAGGTAAACTTAAACACCTATCAACCTAAATTGCTTAACCCCTAAATAGCTTAACCCCTAGTTCCCTGGTTTTACCTAAACACCTTAACCCCTAAATAGCTTAACCCCTGGTTTTACCTTAACCCCTTACTTACTTAGACATATACAGGTCGTGAACCTTGACCCGGTACTCGTCGACAACACAGATGCACTTTCCACCCATGAAGGGATTGTTCAGATCAACCACTATCTCCTGGTTGCCGGAAATCTTGATCATCCGCCAGCCTCCGGGCATCACATAGTTGAGATAGTCCACGGACAGGGCATTGCAGCGCGTGCCGCACAGCGACTGCCCGATGTCGGGATCGCCCCCGGTCTCTCCCGGTTCATAGCGGTATTCGCTGACAATGAAGACCGTTACCATCTCTTCCTGTGCCGCGGGCGTATCCTCTGCCGCTGCTGCACTAAGCGGCAGTAAAAAGGGAACAAGCAAAAGAAACAGGCTGGTCTTTTTCATTCTTCGTTCCTCGTTCTTGAGATTTCTCAACAGGTTCCTATACAATTTTTTTATTCTCCTGGCGTAGGAGCGGGCCATGCCCGCGACCTCCGTGGCCATTGCGGCTATTTTCTATCGCGGGCAAGGCCCGCTCCTACATCCCGGCCTTCGCCGGGGTGACGACCCTGGGTCGTCCGTTTTCTGCTCGTCATTACCGCGTGACCCATTCACTGCGGCGTTCCAACAACGGTTTTTCTCCCTTGCCGAGCTGCACGATAAAGCATCCTTTGGATGCATAGCGCTGGCCGGGGCCGAAACCGACCCTCTCATAAAGCGGATAATACTCATCAGGCATCATGCCGATGACATCAAAGAAAAAATCACGATAATATTCGCCGCGCATCTCCATCAGCGCCTTGCCCATCAGTTCATTGGCGATATATGACTGCTTGATGAGTTTCGTATCATAGGGGTCGGGGGACTTGCCGAGCAGTACTTTCCGGACCGCTAAATCATAGCGGACATCATCCTGCGGCAGCCGGTACGGGTAGGTGAAAGAAAGCAGGTCGCGCAGCTGCTCGGGGACCGTCCACAGGGCTTTCCCCACGTAGGTTCCGGAGGCGAGGACGACTCCGGGGCGGTCCGCGTTGCCGGGCAGTCCGTCAAAGGCCGCCAGGGCCGATTCGTCGTCCCAGACGATCAGGGCCGCCGGTTTCAGTTCGGTAATGATCTGCTGCAGCCGTTCCGCGGTGAACTGCTCGCCTTCTTTCAGGATGATATCAACCGCGGCAGGGTGGTTGGTTTCCGCCCAGACTTCGCGGAAGCCGTCGGCAAGGGCATGTCCCTTGCGGCTGTCGCGGCTGACCTGCACGATCGCCCTGCCGGCGAAGAGGTCATACATGCCGTGCAGATAGCGGGCCGCCGACTCCCCTTCCTGCCGCACCCCGCGGGAAAAGTAGAGGGTGTACCAGTCATGGTCGCTGATGACCGGATAATCGACGATCGGTAAAATATTGGGAATCCGGTTCTCTTCACAGAAGCGGTGAACCGGCTCCCAGTCGCCTTCGGAGATGCCGCCGAGCAGAGCGAACACCGGCTCGACCTGATAGTATGCATCGAGTTGGGCGCGCCAGGTGGAGGAGGGTCCCTTCAGAATCCAGCGCGCCAGGGAGAATTTTTTCTGCAGCAGGTCGGGACCCAGCATGTTGTAGCCCATGCGCGCCACCCGGTCGTTCGTCCCGGAGGCGGTCGCCAAACTGTTTTTGCGGGACACCCCGAACTCCAGGGGGACGAGCATCGACTCAATCGCGGCCGGGTCCGTGCCTTCGACAATCACGGTGGCGAATTTGATCTCCGATTCGGTGACTCCGGGGGACTGCTGCTCGGAAAGCATTTTCAGATAGGCAATGAGAATCTCCATGTCCCGGTCTTCCAGATCGTAAATGGGCATGACCTTGACCACGGAGCGGCCGGTGGGATCAATGCCGCTGGTGATAAGTTCGGCGAGCGACTCGTCCGTATAGGCCGGCCGGGGCGGAAGATCCACGGCATAATTGTGAAAGGACGGAACATGCTCATAGCCTTTGATAAATGGTTCCCGCGGCTGATAAAGGATGCGGCCGTTGGTCGGCGGGGTGATCACCTGGCCTTCCACTGAGCCGAGCCCGCTGCGCAAATGGCAACTGATGCAGGTAAAGGAAGTTCCGGAGACAGGGACATCGCCGCTGACAAATGCCTGCATCGGCTCACCCGAAGGCAGGATACCCTCACGGTACATCCTTTCTCCGAGCGTGTCCTGCATGGGCGCGCCCGAGGGCAGAATCCCGTCGCGATACATCCTTTCTCCGAACTTCTGTATTTCCTCGGCGGAAAGGGCCGGTTCGTCCGCGCCATGGGAACGGGGCGCCCAGACAAGGAGAAGCAGAACCAGCAGATGCGCCATGGCGATCCTGGTCAGGAAGGTCGAAAAATTTTGGCTGGAAATCTTCATTTTACCCTCGTTTGCTGAAGTTCATTCATAAGGTCACTGCTGCTCAAAAGTCCATTAAGTCTGACCCATTTGCCGTCCCCCGGCGACCGGATGAAGCTCAGCGGCCGGTGATCCATTTTATCACGGAAATAGGCGTTAAAGGCCTTCATCACCTGGTCGATATCCCTGCGGCTTCCGGTCAGAAAGTCCCAGCCGGGCTGGGCATTGTAACGTTCCAGATAGACCTTCATGGCGTTGGGCGTATCATTTTCCGGATCAATGGTGATCGACACCAGATGGACCTTTCCGGTCGCCGGATCGTGTTTTTTCTGAAGATTGGCAAAGCCGGCTGACAGAACCGGACAGATGGTGGTGCAGGTGGCGTAGATGAAATCGACGATGACCGGCTGATCGCTATCCAGCAGGGATTTGAGACGGACCTTCTCGCCCAGTTGATTGACGAGGACGACATCGGGAACGGAAAAAGTCTCGATGGACCGCTCATATTTTGCGGCGCCCGCTTCCGGGCCCGTCAAGGAAAGAACACCAAACATAATGGTGAAAATTCCGATTATCAAGGTAATGCGATACGCCATGATTCCTTTCTCCATTTTTTGGCACAGTGTGGTACCATCCTAGCAGATGAAAAACATAAAATCAACCAAAATTGATAACTATTGTTAATTTTATAATGCTACAAAAAAACTTAATAATAACAAAGTGATGACGTGAATAAACAGCGAATGTTACACATTTGGGCAATTTATTTCGCCGGATTTTCAACGTGCCCTTAACCCCTGTTAAGGAGGTAAAATGCAAGCCATGGGCCATAAACTGAATATAACATATTGATGGATTCGCAAAAAGTCGTAATAATGCAACTTTCGGCATCCCGGTCCCCGCCTTCGCGGGGATAAACGGTGCCAGCGACAAAATTATTTCAACAATTACAATAACATGTTGATCAACTTTGGACTCAACGCAGGATCGACCGAGGTGACGGATTTACCAGAGGATAAAATTATTATTTTTCATGATATGGCCTGCTCCTACGGCCCCTTACCTGGAAAACGAAGCATGAAAGGACTTTTCATATAACGAACATCAACAAGGTCAGCCAGACAATAAGTTCGCATTATACGGATTACGTGCGGGGTGCCACAGGTGATACTGACGATAACTTACTGAAAAAAAAGGAATAATTTTAAAATGATCCAAACTGCGGAGAAGATATTTACCTTCACAGATCGGGCGGGAGAAAGCGGGCTCGAGTCCGACAAAACAGGACATGCGATTTCAAAATGTCCTGCGAAAATGGAAAAACTACCTAGACAGTGAACAATGAAACAATTGGCAATGAACAATTGACAATGAGCAGGAAATTGCGGATGCCCTGTTCATTGATCACTGGTAATTGGTCATTGTTCACTGTTCATTGTTAACAATGCCGCACCGCATCGATAAACCCCTTCATTAGTTCAAAGTCCTTTACGCCGTTTTTTTCCACCCCGCTTGACACATCAACGCCGAATGGTTTTATGTCCCTGATCACGGCACAAACATTATCGCTGTTCAGCCCGCCGGCCACGACCAGTTTTCCGGTCATCTCCCTGAGCCACTCCGGAAACGGGGCAAAAACCCCGCCGCCCACGCTGGCGTCATAGACAAAATAGCGGTAATCAACCCCGGCCGGCGGCATCTCCTTTGCCGCCAGCACCAGGTTGGCAAGCGGCCTGACTTCATAGATCTGCACATAATCGAAGGCAGGGGCTGCCGCCTCAACATCATCGTACCGTAATCCCACGACAAAGCTTTTTATTTTCCCTCTGGCATGTTCCGCCAGCTTTACCGCATGGTCGGGCGGGCAGTATCTTCTGCTTTTCGGCCAGGTCACCACGCCGATGGCGTCATAGCCGTAGTCGATGGCTTTATCGATCTGCTCTGTTGTGCTTAACCCACATACTTTGACGAACATTTTAATCCCCTTTGATTGGTCTTGTTGGTCTTGTTGGTCTGGCTGGTCTGGCTGGTCTGGCTGGTCTTACTGGTCCTGCTGGTCTGACTGGTCAGGTTAACATATTTTTATCTCTTTTATTAATCTCTTCAGCAGGATGTCTTCAATATTCTGCCGCGAATCAAATACGGATAACACATATACTTTTTTATCGGAAATTCTATAAACCACTCGCCATGGCGGCACAATGATTTCGCGATAAATTGTGATTCCATGATCGGCTAATTCCGGCACAATTCTCCCGCGTTCAGGGAACACATTAAGATCCGAAACTTTTTCTTTTATACGTCCGAATATGTTCTTTGCATTTGTGATATTGTCCCTCGCGATGTATTCAATAATTCCTATCAAATCGTTTTCGGCGGCAATTGACCATTGAACTGTATATCTTGTGTTCATTTGTCATTCATTGCCAATAATGTTTCAATATTATTAAATACTTCTTCTTGAGTTTTTGTTCTTCCCTGCTTGATGTCTTCCTCCCCTTGTGAAAGAAGTTTGAGAATGCCGATCGCATTTTTCATGTTGTCATAACTGTCGGGATCTTGAACAACAGCCCTCGGCTCCCCGTTTTGTGTTATAATAATTGGTCGATGAGTTTCATTAATTTGCTTCAGAATGTCCGCAGCGTGCGACTTAAGATAAGAAATTGGTTTAATATCGGATGATATTTTCATGGGAGCACCTCCTGACCAAATACGGTACCATATTAAGACTGACTGTCAAGTGCTATCTACTGCATGTGTCAGCGTGATTTTCCCGGCCCATCGGTTGCTTTTTTTCGGCGTGCGTGGTACATCCGCAAAAAAAGGTTCCTAACATTAAAGCGTTTGAACGTTGAATCGTTTGAACCTTTCTCCTTTTTACGTTTGAACGTTGAATCGTTGGAATTTTCTTTTATGGCACGGGAAAAGTGGACGAGCAGGATGGGGGTGATCATGGCGGTGGCGGGCAGCGCCATCGGTCTGGGCAACTTCCTGCGCTTCCCCGGCCAGGTGGCGCAGAACGGCGGCGGCGCCTTCATGATCCCCTATTTTATTTCCCTGCTGCTGCTCGGCCTGCCGCTCATCTGGATCGAATGGACCATCGGCCGTTTCGGCGGCGGCTTCGGCCACAGCACCGCGCCGGGCATGTTCCACTCCATGTGGGAGAAGAACCGTTTCATCAAATACTTTGGCGTGATCGGCATCTTCGGTCCCATCGTCATCTACCTTTACTACATTTATATTGAGTCCTGGCTGCTGGGCTACAGCATGTTCGCCCTCACCGGCCGGTACAGCGCATGCACCACCAGCGAGAGCATGGTGGCCTTCCTGCACGGCTATCAGGGCATTGAGCGCAACGAATTTTTCTCAAGTCTCGGCCCGGCCTATCTTTTCTACTGCATCACCTTTGTGCTGAACGGTCTTGTTCTCTACTACGGCGTGCAGGGCGGAATCGAGCGGGTCTGCAAAATCGGCGTGCCGCTGCTGCTGCTGCTCGCCATCATTCTCGTTGTCCGTGTTTTTCTGCTGGGCACGCCTGATCCCGCCTATCCTGAAAATAACGTGACAAACGGCCTGGGCTTTATCTGGAATCCCGACTGGTCGGCGCTCAAAAGCTCCAAAGTGTGGCTGGCCGCCGCCGGTCAGATTTTTTTCACCTTGAGCTGCGGCATCGGCGTCATTCTCACCTATGCAAGCTATCTCCAAAAAAACGACGACGTTGCCCTTTCCGGACTCACCGCCGCCGCGGCCAATGAGTTCGCCGAGGTAATCCTGGGCGCCAGTCTGGTGATCCCCGCTGCCTTCGCCTTCTTCGGCGCCGATGCCATGGCCTCCATTGCCAAGGGCGGGGTGTTCAATCTCGGCTTTGTCACCATGCCCCTCGTTCTGCAGAAACTCGCCTTCGGCAATCTTTTCGGCTTTGCCTGGTTTATGCTCCTCTTCATCGCCGGCATCACCTCCTCCATTTCCCTGGGCCAGCCCGCTGTCGGTTTTCTGATGGACGAATTCAATCTGCCGCGCCGCAAGGCGGTCATGATCTTCATGGCCGTCACCTTTGTGCTCACCCAACCCGCCATTTTCTTTCTCGGCCGGGGCGTCGTGGATGAGCTTGATTTCTGGGGTGGTTCCTTTTTCCTCGTTCTGTTCGCCACCATCGAAACCATTCTTTTTGCCTGGGTCTTCGGCATGGACCGGGCCTGGACCGAACTGCACGTCGGTTCGGATATCACCATTCCCCGCTTCTACCGCTTTATCATTAAATATGTAACCCCGCTTTTTCTGCTTTTCATCCTGGGCTTCTGGCTGCTGGAGGACTGGCTGCCGATCATGCTGCTCAAGGGCGTAAGCAGCGCGAACCTGCCGTATGTTATATGCACGCGGCTGGGGCTCGGCCTGCTGCTGCTGGCCCTGGTGATCATGGTGCGCCAGAGCTGGAAGCAACGCAAATTAAAAGGTGAAAAATATGCTGCTTAGCGGCTGGTTTTTCATGGGATTGAGTTGGACCGCCATCCTGGTTCTCCTGATTTATTGTTTGATCCGCACGACGAATGATCAATGATCAATGAACATATGCATTTGAAGGGCGGGTTGTGAACCCACCCCTGCGCATGGTCATTGATGATTATTCATTGTTCACTGTCATTGGTCCTACGGATATGCCTGAAGGGCGGGTTTTGAACCCGCCCCTACGCATGCCCAATGGGTCATTGCTGATTGTTCATTGTTCATTGATTTGGGGTTGTGAACCCGCCCCTACGTTTGGTCTTTGGCCAATGAATGATGATTGTTCATTGGCCATCTTTTGTCGGGTTACGCGATACACCCGCTAACCCGACCTACGGTGGGCGGGTTTGGAACCCGCCCCAACATGTTCATGGGCGGTGTTAAATCCGCATTCCGAAATCCGCAATCCGAAATCGGGTGGTGTTAAATCCGCAATCCGCATTCCGCAATCCGCAATCCGAAATCCGCAATCTCCTGACGAATTCCGCATTCCCTTGACACGCCCCTAACTGCCATTATAGTCTTATCAATGCCACACAGTGGCACGAAATGAGCCATCCCAGGGGTTGCCTTGCGCAGAGCAATTCGTGATGTTTAATGAATCAGAACAGGAGGTTGTTGCCGGTTATGAAGCTAGCCGTCCTTAAAGAGAGCAGAATGGGAGAAAAACGGGTCGCCGTTATTCCGGATTCAATCAAGCGTTTCAACCAGAACGGCTTTGAGGTTGCAGTCCAGGCCGGAGCGGGCGAGGCGGCCGGATTCGCCGACAGCGAGTACGCCGAAAAAGGGGCGACGATGGAACCATCCCTGGAAAAACTGCTGCAGGCCGCCCAATGCATAGTCAAAGTGCAGCCGCCGACCTTGGAAGAGGCGGACCTGCTGCCGGATGGTTCAACGCTTATTGCCATACTGCAGCCCATGACCCGCCATGATCTGGTCAGAAAGCTGGCCGAGAAAAAAATCTCCGCCTTCGGGCTGGATGTCATCCCGCGCACCACCCTGGCCCAGACCATGGATATCCTCAGTTCCATGAGCACCATCGCCGGCTATAAGGCGGTGCTCCTGGCCGCCGGCCATCTGCCCCGGTTTTTCCCGATGCTGATGACCGCGGCCGGCACGGTGCCGCCGGCCAAGGTGCTGGTCCTGGGGGCCGGGGTGGCCGGTCTGATGGCCTGCGCCACGGCCAAGCGGCTCGGGGCCGTGGTGGAGGCCTTTGATGTCCGGCCCGAGGTGAAGCAGGAGGTGATGAGCGTCGGCGCCAAATTCATTGAGGTGCCTTACGCCGAGGACGGCTCCGGCGGCGGCGGTTACGCCAGGGAGATGTCCGAGGAATACAAGCGCAAACAGGCGGAGCTGATCAGCAAACACATCGCCAGGGCGGATGTGGTGATCCCCACCGCTCTCATCCCGGGCCGCCGGGCGCCGATCCTGATCACCGAGGAACAGGTGCGGAGCATGAAACCGGGATCGGTCATCATCGATCTGGCCGCCGAGATGGGCGGCAACTGCGCCCTGACCAGTCCGGACGAAACAGTGGTCAGACACGGCGTCACCATTATCGGCCACACCAATCTGCCCGCCACCATGTCCTTCCATGCCAGCCAGATGTTTTCCAAAAACATCGAGAAATTTCTTTTTCATCTCTGCGATGCAAACGGCTTTAAATTCAATATGGAGGATGTGATCACCAGGGATTCACTGGTGACCCACCAAGGCGGGATTGTCCATGAAAGAACAAAAAAGATGATGGAATAACAGGGAGGAACAGATGGATACCGCATTCATAATTTCAGGTCTGACCGTTTTCGTGCTGGCGCTCTTTGCCGGCGCCGAACTGATAGCCAGGGTGCCGCAGACCCTGCATACGCCGCTGATGTCCGGGTCAAATGCCATTTCCGGCATCGCCATCCTGGGCGCCCTGCTGGTGGCAGGCCATTCCGACGGCCTTGATTCCACCTCGCTGATCGGGATGCTGGCCGTGATGTTTGCCGCCATCAATGTGGCGGGAGGTTATCTGGTAACCCACCGGATGCTGCAGATGTTCAAGAAGAAAGAAAAAAGAGGTGCATGACCTATGTCCGCAAACGCCATCAATTTTGTCTATCTTCTGTCCATTGTGCTCTTCATGCTGGGGATCAAATATCTCAGCTCCCCGGCCACTGCCCGGCGCGGCAACGAAATCTCCATGGCCGGCATGGCTACCGCCATGGCCGCCACCTTGGCCAGCCCGGCCATCAGCTCCTTTCCCAG
>QZKV01000116.1 GCA_003599575.1 Desulfobacteraceae bacterium
CTAAATCCCCCTTTTGCAAAAGGGGGATTTAGGGGGATTTCCAGGGGACTTTTTGAAGGAAGTGCCTCTTCGATGCGTTCTTTGCAGAAATCCGGAAGTTCTACTTGCCCCTAGCGCTAGCCGGTATTGATCAGCACCGGCAGGGTTCTCCATTTTGCAGACTGCCGATCAACTCTTTCACACTGGCCACCTTTTCCTGGCGTAGAAAATCTGAGATGCCGTCGATGATCTCCATGGTGCAGCGCGGATTGACGAAGTTGGCGGTGCCGATTTGAACGGCGCTGGCGCCTGCAATGATAAACTCCAGAGCGTCCTCGGCGGTCATGATGCCGCCGATACCGACGATCGGCAATTTAATGGCCTGGGCGACCTGCCATACCATGCGCACAGCAACCGGTTTTATCGCTGGACCGGACAGACCGCCGGTGATGTTGGCCAATTTGGGACGGCGGTTGCGGATATCGACCGCCATGCCGGTTAGGGTGTTGATCAGCGAAACCGCATCGGCCCCGCCCTCTTCCGCACTTCTGGCGATCCGGGCGATGTCGGTGACGTTCGGGGAAAGCTTGACCAGCAGCGGCCGTTGATATTTGGCCCGCACCGCGCAGGTCACATTGTAAGCGGACAATGGATCCGCACCAAAGGCCACGCCCCCTTGTTTCACATTGGGGCAGGAAATATTCACCTCGATGCCGGCAATCGCCTCGATATCATTAAGCCGTTCCGCCAGTTCAGCGTAGGCATTGATATCGGTCGCGTAGATGTTGGCCAGCACCGGGACCTTAAGGGTTTTCAGGAAGGGCAATTTGTCGCGGACAAAGGCGTCCAAGCCCACGTTCTCAAGCCCGATGGCGTTTAACATGCCGCCGGGTGTCTCTACGATCCGCGGGGCCGGGTTGCCTGGGGAGGGTTTAAGGGACAACCCCTTCACGATAATGCCGCCGAGGCGGTTCAGATCCAGCAGAGGCGCAAACTCCTTGGCATAACCGAAGGTCCCGGAAGCGGTCATCACCGGATTCTTTAAACGCAAACCACCGATATCGACCGTCAAGTCGGGAATCATGGGGCCATTCCTGTTTCAATTTTCATGCGCCGATGCAGGCCGCAAACGGCATTCATCCTACGCAAAGGTTCATTCTTCTATAACCCATCTGATCAATTATTCAAGTTCAAGTTTCTGCCGAGGGCGGCGATAAAGACCATATGGGGCACCCTGCGCCCGCACACTCATGAAAGAGAGGTCATTGCGCGGACGATGAAACTGTTCGATCGCGAACCGGACAAAACACCCGAAACCGAGACGCGCCAATTAAACGAAACAATGGCCGCCGTCCAGGACCGATGCGACGTCTTGTTGCGCAGCATCGCAGAGATCCTTCAATTTCTGAAGACGTTTGCCTTGGACATACAGGATATCCAATCCGATCGTTTCAAGGAGGAAATTCAACAAATCGACGAGCGCCTGCGGGAACCGGATCATCCCAAACGCTTCGAACTGTACTTTGAACAAAAAAAGGAAGGAATTGTCTCTTTTATCCATCGCCAGCACGCCTATATTATGGATCGCGAAAAAGAACTGCGCGACATCATCGATCTGCTCACCAGGGCCCTGGCCGGCTTGAATGTGGAAAACCGCGAATTCTATCAGCGCATCCACCATCAGGGTGAAAAGATCATCCGGATCGGTGGGTTGGACGACATCAAGAAAATTAAAAACGCCCTCAAGGCCGAAGTGGAACAGTTGCGGGAAATCGTGACCCTGAAACAAGACCAGGAACGGCGACAGATCCGGTTGCTGGCAGGCAAGGTGGATTCCTTGGAGGGCGAGCTGGAAAAGGCCAAATCCAAGGCCATGACCGATGGATTGACCTGCGTCTACAACCGCCATGCGCTGGGTGATTACCTGGCGGAGAAAATCGAATCCAGCCGTTCCGAGAACAAGGATTTTTGCGTGTTGATGATCGATATCGACGACTTTAAGCTCATCAACGACCAATTTGGGCACGTGATCGGCGACCGCGTCCTGGTCGCCCTGACCCAGAAATGCCGGACTTGCATTCGCGGCGATGATTTTTTGGCCCGCTACGGCGGGGAAGAATTCATGATTGTCATGGATGGCATGCACTTCCGCAACGCACTTAAGAAAGCGCAGCAATTGTGCAGTACCATCGCTTCGGTGCGGTACGCCACCAGCGAACCCCAAACCGGTGATTACCTCTCATTGACCATCAGCATCGGCGTAACCCAGTATAAAAAAGGCGACTCGGTAGACGACATAATTGCCCGCGCGGATAAAGCGTTATACGATGCCAAGCGCAAAGGGAAAAATTGCGTTGTGGGCAGAAAATCTTGAATAATAAATAGAATTCGATTAAACATAGGAGCTACTTTTGCGCGTTTCCACCAACGGCAGGTCTTTTGCATGTCGTTCGGCTCAAACGCCAACGCGAAGTGGTTTCAAAACCTTCAAACCAGGCAAAGATGCCCGCCCAAGACCAGGGGCAGAGACGGCGCCGCGGACGGCTGAGGCGTAGCCGCGCCGCGATACCGGGATCATGCCCGTGGGGAGGTTCTGAAACCACTTCCTTTGCCAAACCTCAAAGGGGGCACATTAATGCCATCGATCAATCGCGTTCAATTCGAAAAACCTGATCTGAATGAACTTACCCAGAACAACACGGTCGTGGACCTTCATTTTCACTCTACCTATTCCGATGGATTGAATCGAATCGATAAAATTGCCCAACGGGCCATCCAGCTGGGCGTTGGGATCGCCATCACCGACCACAACGAGATCCGCGGCGCGCTTGAAATCGATCAATATGAAAATCTGTTGAGCATTCCCGGTATCGAACTCACGGTGGCCGAAGGGTCGCACCTGCTGGTCTATTTTTATTCAACCGCCGAATTGAGGCATTTTTTCGAAAAGGAAATCGCACCCCACAGAGGCCAGGGCGTGATGAGTTCTTTGAGCCTGACCATGGCCCAAGCCATCGAGCGGGCGCGTGATTATCGATGCGTCATCATTTTTCCGCATCCTTATTGCACCATGTATACGGGCGTCTGCAACGTTCAATTTTCCGATCAGCAACGGCACAAATTGTTTCAGCTGGTGGACGGTGTAGAGGTGCTCAATGCCAATAATCTGAACAAATGGAATCTCAAGTGCGCAGTTTTGGGATTCAATTTGGATAGGGCCATGGTCGGCGGCAGCGACGGTCATTCCATCAACCACATGGGCCGCGCCGTCACCTATGCCGATTGTCCCAAGACGCGGCACGACTTTCTGGATGCCATCCTGCAGAAAGCCAATCTGGTGGCCGGAAAGGAAATCACCTTGCTGCACAAAATGACCAGCAACGGTCTCAAGCTGCGCTCCAATCTCGGCAACTGCCCCGATCTCATCGAAAAGAACCTTCGCTACGGCCGCAAGGTGATCCATTCAAAAACACGCGCCATCCGGGATAATGTCCGGCGGCAAATCGATGCCCATCTCAAACCGCGGCGTTTGCGCAGCTATCTGGGTATGTAGGGTGGTCGGGTTTGTTGGGTTGGTTGGGTTGGTTGGGTTGGTTGAGTTTTGAAGTTTGTCGGCTTCCCATCGGGCTCACCGGCTGTGCCATTGCCAGGCGGTTCTGATGATGGCCTCCAGGTCTTCATACCGCGGACGCCACCCCAAAGCTTTTCTGATTTTGGTGGAGTCCGCCACCAGCACCGCAGGATCGCCGGCCCGCCGCCCGCATTCAAGGGCCTCGATCGGCTTCCCGGTAACTTTCCGGGCCAGGTCGATCACCTGGCGGACGGTGTATCCGATACTGTTGCCGAGATTATAAATATCACTTTTACTGCCGCCGCTTAACGCCTCAAGGGCAAGTAAATGGGCCTGGGCAAGATCTGAAACGTGGACATAATCGCGCACACAGGTCCCATCCCGGGTCGGGTAGTCATTGCCGAAAATCTTTACCGGAGCAGAGGATAAAGCCGCTTTTAACACCAAGGGTATCAAATGGGATTCCGGATCGTGCATCTCGCCGATGCGGCCCGATGCATGCGCCCCTGCCGCATTGAAATACCGGAGGCTGATGGATTTCAGTCCGTAGGCGGCCTCACAGTCGGCAAGCATCCGTTCAATGCTCAATTTCGTGTTCCCGTATGGATTGGTCGGCCGGCAAGGATGTTCTTCATCGATTGGAATTTTTTCAGGTTCGCCATATACCGCTGCAGTGGATGAAAAAATGAAACGTTTGATCTCGTGCCGGATCATGGCCGCAACCAGTGCAAGCGTTTCGGACACATTGTTGCGGTAGTATTTGAGTGGCGCGCTGACCGATTCAGCGACCAGCGAATAAGCGGCAAAATGCATTACGGCATGGATCCGGAATTCATTGAAGATGCGGTCCAGCAGGTCGCAATCCCCCAAACTCCCCTCGACCAGTTCACCACCCACAACAAGCGCATGAAAACCGGTTGAAAAGTTGTCCAGCACAACCACACGATATTTATGTTCAAGCAGCAGCTGAACCATGTGGCTGCCGATATAGCCGGCTCCGCCCACTACGAGGATAGTTTCCGTGTGCATTGGAAATGCGCTGCTCCTCAGATCAGATTCGATTTTACCCCTGTGGGGTCTCACCCGTGAAAGAAAGACCGGTTCTATTTTGCCTTTGCAGGCTGCACATCAGGATAGAGCCTTTCGGAACACTCGGGACAAACACCGTGGCTCAAATTGATATCGCAATGCGTTTTCAAATAGAGCTCAACCGGATTCCACTTGCCTTGTGGATCCCTGATCCTTTTGCATGACGCACAGATGGGCAGAAAACCGCTCGGCTTTACAATTGCGCCCAAGTCTTCCCCGGGCCCGCGCTCCAAACAATCAACGCGTCTGCGCGCGGACATATCTTCGAAGATGCCGATCACACCCGAAACGGAACCATCCGGGAAAAAGCCCGGACTGAAATTCGCACGCATATAGGTCCGTACATTGCCTGTCACGGTCAGATATTCACCCTCAAACCGGCTTTTTTTACCCATGAGGGCTTTTACAATGGCTCTCCGCATCCTTTTGTCCCTGATCAGTTTGTATGAAAAACCGATCAGTTTCTCTTGCGGGGCACCGAAAAGTTTTGAGGCATTGGCATTGCATGCCGTGATAGTGCCGCGGGGATCGGTATACATGATCGCCAAAGGGGAATATTCAAAAATGGTTTTGAATTTCCAAGCCGAATCATTTTCCGGGTGCGCTTGCGGGTCCAATCCTATGACCTCCTGCTGATATTTCGCGCGCGGCCCTATCGAACCCGCGCCATGAACTTCCCCGTTTCGGTATTGATGCGCACGCGATCGCCGGCGCCCATGTAGTCGGGCACCTGCACCACCCGCCCGTTGCTCAAGGTTGCCGGTTTGTTCCGGTTGGTGGCGGTGGCGCCCTTGATCACCGGTGCGGTTTCGACAATGTCCAGTTCAACGGCGGCGGGCAGTTCGAGCGCCGCAAGCTGACCATCCAGCAACAATGCCGAAAGCCCTTCCATGTTTTCCACCAGCCAATCCTTCTGTTCTTCGAGCTGATCAGCGGACAAGCTGTATTGCTCGTAGTTTAGGGCGTCCATGAAGTGATAATTTTCATGATCCGAGTAAAGGTAAGTGATCGCCCTGCGTTCCAGGTTCACTTCTTCCAAAACATCGTTGCTCTTGAAGGTCTGCTCAAGATTTTGGCCGCTGCCAATGGCGGACAGACGCACCCGGTAAAGGGTGTTGGCCCCGCGGGCTGAAGGCGTTTGCATATCGATGTCGCGCACGCGGTACGCCGTTGCATTGATGCTGATCACATGGCCCTTGCGCAGCTGGGAAGCTTTCACGTCGGAAGTACTCCTTCAAATGGCAGTGCGGTTTGTCAAAGCATGGCAAATGATTATCATACCGTCCCTGCCGGTGAAACAAAATAATAGGGTTGGTTGGGTTTGTTGGGTTTGTTGGGTTTGTCGGGTTTGTCGGGTTTGTTGGGTTTGTTGGGTTTGTCGGGTTTGTCGGGTTTGTCGGGTTCGTTGGGTTTGTTGGGTTCGTTGGGTTTGTTGGGTTCGTTGGGTTTGTTGGGTTCGTTGGGTTTGTTGGGTTCGTTGGAGCGCGGCTGGGTATTAGCCAACCTGATTTTTTTCTTCCAACTCACCTAAATCTACTATGTACACATATTCCTAATATTGGACGTAACTATTCGGGGTCGGGGTCGCAATCGAATTCGATATCGATTCCGATACCGATACCGATACCGACCCCGAGGCCGGCCAATTCACCGACCAAACAAATCCCCCAAAGCGGTAAATGCCTCCGAGCACTAAGCCAGCGATCTAACCCCATCAACCCAACAAACCCAATCAACCCAACAAACCCAATCAACCCAACAAACCCAATCAACCCAACAAACCCAATCAACCCAATCAACCCGATCAACCCGGATAGCTCCACAGCCTGGGAGCGCCGCGAATGGATTCGGCCGAAAGTGCGCCAACGTATCCTGCGCAGGGTGACAAGGGCAGGCCCTGCCAGCACCGGCCGGCCTTCGGCGTGATCGTGTAAAGATCACCCTCTTCCCGCATTGAGACGTTTCGCTCGATCGTGAAATCTTCCAGGGGATAGGAAAGCCCCAGCCCGATTCCTTTGATGAATGCCTCCTTGAGGGTCCAATAGAGGAAAAAGGCGCGTTGAACCTGATCCGCGGGCAGACTGTCCAGGTATTGCCGTTCTTTTGCCGAAAAGCTCCGGCCGATGATGTGATGCAAATCATCCAAGGCGCGCATGTATTCGAGGTCCACGCCGACTTCATGCGACCGGCACAGCGCGACGAGCACCGCGTCCCTGGAATGGGCCAGGTTGAAGCGGATATCCTCCGCATCCGCCGGACCGGCCAGGGCGGGTTTGCCGTAGGCATTGCTGCTAAACGCGATTTGCTGCGGCAGACAGCCGATGTAACGGGCCAGAATCGATCGAAGCATGCCGTGCGCAAAGACAAAACGAACCCGGTCCGAAGGCTTTACAAACCTTGCCGCCCTGACCTTTTCTTCTGCGGATAGGCACTCTGCGAAGATCTTCGCTTGAACCGGATCCCTGTGATAAACGCCAAGCCAGACGTGGATTTCTGAAGTCTCCAGGCATACTCGTGCGTTGGGTTGGTTGGGTTTTCTAATAATGGGTCAAAGTTCCTTCCCGTTTGGCCCTGCGCACGGCGTAGCGCAAGGTCCTGAGGCTGATGGGCAGCAGCACGAAACAGAAGATGGCCAGGGCGATGATTTCCGATCCGATTTCATTGAGGCCTTTGCCTTTGAGCATGGCCAGGCGCATGGCCTGCAGGGCATGCGTGGTCGGCAGCAGCATGGCCAGCTTCTGCATCCAAATGGGCAGAACGGCCACCGGGAAAACCACGCCGCCGACCAGCCATGAGGCTGATTTGAAGATCCAGCTGATCGGATCGCCCCTCTTTACGACCATGATAAAGCAGGCCGCGATGATCCCGAAACTGCTCGCCGACAGGACCGTCATCGCCATGATCAGCAGTATGAGCGGCCAGCTGCCGGCCCCCATGCCGCCGCCCAGCAGCAGTGCGCCGGAGAGCAAAATCACCAGCACCCGGAACGTTGTCATGATAAATTTCCAAAGCGAAGATCCCAGGACGATGGTCGAGAGCCCGGCCGGCGTGGCCAACATGGCTTCCAGCGTTCCGCTCATCTGCGCTTCGCTCAACTGGGCGGCGAAAACCGAAAAGCCCACATTGAAGTAACCGTAGAAGGCCACCCCGATGATCGCAAAAGCGAAGTAATTGCCGCCGTAAGGCGCCAGGTACCGTTCGATGGTGTCCTGGCCGACCAGGCGGGAGAGAAAATAGAGCGCCGTAACCGTCAGAAAAATCTCCATGATCTGCATGAAGAAGGAGAAACGATAGCTGGTTTCGGAGAGCATGTCGCGCTTGAGCAGCGCCATGGTCGCCCGCGCTTTGGCCGGAATCCAGGCCGATAGCCCTGTTTGCGCCCTTTGCGCACAGCCGGGCGCCTCCTCAATCCAAGCCGATTGGGGAGAAAGGTCGCTGAGGGTTTCCAAGGCTTCCGATAGGTGGGCAATGGGATTGTTGCCGGGAATACCTGCATCGTGCCCGGTGAGGTGCTGAAAAACGATATCCAGCGATACGGGGGTGCAGGTCACCGCCTTGATCCGGCCGCGCTTTTGCTGAACCGCCGCAATCATGTTCATCAAGCGTTCGTCGGCACTGTCCTTGTCGAACTCCAATTGCAGCGAGCCTGCGTTCGAGCTGATGCGGACCGCAGGATCCAGGGCAAGAAACGACGCGCCCGCCGCCATATCCAGGCCTTCCACGGCGATGCGGTATTTTTCCATCGGTCCCAACAGCCTGCGCAGTTCGGGCATGGTCCCGCAGGCACGTATGGTACCCTTGTGCATGACGGCAATGCGATCACAGATTTTCTCGACCTCCGTCAGATGGTGCGATGTCAGAAAGACGGTGAGGCCCAGTTCATCGATCAAGTGCTCGCGGATAAGCTGGTGCAAGTTATTGGCGGCCAGCGGATCGAGGCCTTTGGTGGGCTCATCCATAAAGACCACGCTGGGTTCGGTCAAAAGCGCCCTGGCGATCGCCAGCCTCTGCCGCATTCCGGTGGAGTATGTATGAAAACGTCTGTCCGCCACCTCCGTCAACCCGACCTGGGATAACACCCGTTGAATGGAATCCTCCGCTTTGCGGGCCGGGATATTGTGCAGGCCGGCAATAAAGCGGAGGTTCTGGCGGCCGGTCAAACGCCAGTAAAAACTCCGTTCATCGCTGGTGGCCAGTCCGATGGCCCTTTTGACTCTCTCTTCCCGGCGGATATCACAGCCGGCGATGTGGATCGAACCGGAAGTCGGCAGAACCAGGGTGGTCAACATTTTGATAAGGGTCGTCTTGCCCGCGCCGTTTGGCCCCACCAGCCCGAAAAGCTCGCTCTTCCTGACCCGCAGATCCACGTTATCGACGGCACAGGGACCGCGCTCCCGTTTTCCCAGCACCCCCCTCCATCCGGAAGCCACCGGATAGTACTTTGTCACGCCGTGCGCTTCTATCGCCCAGCCTCGTTGGGATGGCCGATCCGTACGGAGATCGCAGTTGGTTTTCTGGATGGCTTTCTGCATCGGATTTTTCCCTGGAAGCCGGTCCGGCCGCGGGCTCTCGCCGGACAGCCGGGGCAGGTCAAACGGCATCACCCAGCCAAGCGGTGACCGATTCGAGCAAATGGTTCTGGGAAGGCAGGAGGGTGACCAGATGATCCGCGCCGACCAGAGTTTCAGTATGCATCAGACCGGATTGTTTCAGCGCGTTGTACTCATGCCCGATAACGTTTTGAATATACTGTTCGCCGATATCGTCTTCTGAAAAAACCAGAAACAGCCTGACTCCCCTGCTGTCCAGGTGATGAAAAAAATTTTTGAGTTCGGCAGTGATGCCCGGAAGCTCGCCCTCGCACAACGATGGGGAGTGAAATTGGGTTCTGATTTTCAGGCAGAGCGCTTTCCAGAGCGTGCGGTAGTTTGACTTCAGGAATATGAATTTGAGCCAACTGCGTGGATTGAACAGGGCATGCGAATGATAGTAGCGCAAATGATACATCAATTCGGTTTGAGGGGTTTTGGGCAAAAGCGGATTGATCAGAATGGCTTTTTTCACGCGCGCATCGGCAACGCTGATGCGCGCTGCGGCCGCCGCCCCAGCGCACAGGCCGATGCAGATAAACGTGTGGACAGCGCAGCGCTGTTCGAGCAGATCCATGGCTTGGCGCGCCTCATCCAGCATACTCGCCTCGGCCGGCAGCTTGTCCATTCTTGGACCGCTGTCACCGATTCCCGAAAAATCGAAGCGCAAAACCGTTATGCCCATGCAGGCCAGCCTTCGGGCCATTTTGACGTAGATGCGATTGGGGCCGATATGATGAATCAGCCCGGCATTGAACAGCAGGGCCGCCGTACCCTGATGCATGTTCCGGCCGCCGGGGGGCGCGGCGGCCTCGCTCAGGATGCCGATCAACGATCCATCCGGCCCAAATTTCAGTGCATGCTCTTTCATTGATGAGCCTTGTCGATCCAGTTCACTAGAAAATTGATGGTTGTAACGGGAATCAGGCGTTTATAGAGCTCCTCGTACCAGGCCCGGTGATCCCCGATGATGAGATGCTCGGCGTGGGCATGCCCTTGTAGAAAGCGTTTCAGCGATTTGTCGTGGGCCGCCTCCAGGTTGTTGCTTATGGCCAGCAGGCGCATCCCCGGGCGCAGCCGCATTCGCTCGGGTTGGATCGCCTCGATTTCTTTTTTGAATTCGGTGGTCAGGGGGAAACCGAGCACTCCCTCGGGAAGTCCCGTTTGCCGATTCTTTTTAACTTTCGAGCGCTGAATGAAGGATTTATGCATTTCGGTCATTTCATCGAAATAACGCCGGCCGTCCAGAATCGGCTCCCACAGCACCAGCGTTTCAAACGCATCGCTTTGGGCCGCAGCCATCATCGCAAGGGTGGCGCCCAGACGAAGTCCGAGCAGAACGATGCGCCCCTGATCGGAACGCAGGGCCAAAGCCCGCGCGGCCGTTTGAATGTCCAAGGTCCATTGCCGTAAAGAGCCCTGCTCGAAATCACCGCCTGAATCTCCGCAACCGAAATAATCGAATCTCAAAACATGGAATCCGATCCGCGTCAGCTGCACTGCCAGCTGATAGACTGAACGGTGGGATTGGATGTACTCCTGACCGACAGGATGGCAAAGCACAATCCCGCAGCCTCTGTCGGGCACCCGCTGCGGCCGGTGATAGCAGCCGAACAGCGCCGCAGGGGGCTCCCCGAAGAAAAACGGCTCTACCGTGTATGGGCAATCAGAAGTCTTCAAAAAATGGTACATCCGATGGTTTGGGTTGGTTTGATGGGGAAAGATTTCTACTATCACAGCTGTAAGCTTTTCCGCAATGCGAACCGGTGCCCCAAATCCACCGCCTGTGCCTCAATCAGCCGTGCGGCAGTCCGGCCCGGCTCTTTGCCGGGGCTTCGGACACTTTAAACCGGGTCAAACGGCCGGCCG
>QZKV01000189.1 GCA_003599575.1 Desulfobacteraceae bacterium
ACGGCAGTGGTAGCGTTGTCATGGATAGCAACATTATCAACTGGACCAACAGCTATCCGGTCAAGCTGCCGGCCAACCGGGTGGCGCCGTTTGCCAATACCACCACTTTCAACAACCTGAGCCCATCCAGCGCACTTGTGGTCACCGACAGCAGTTTGACGGCCGACAGCACCTGGCCTGCTACGATTGCCTATTTGCTTACCAATTCGCTCACCGTTCAGGGCACCTCCGGCGGCGACGGCATCACCACCTTGACCCTTCAGCCCGGGGTGCAGTTGCGCTTTGACCAGGGCCAGTATTTGTATGTGGGTGACAGTTCGGGCAGTCCCGGCGCCCTGGTGGCTCAGGGCACCGAGGCCGCGCCGATCGTTTTCACAGCCAACTCATCGAGCCCGACGCCTGGATATTGGGTTGGCATCTATTTTCGCAACACGGCCAGCGATGCCTTGTCCAGAATCGAATATAGCGTCATCGAATACGGCGGTTACAACGGTTATGGGAATATATATTTGTATGACGCCGCCCCGACCGTCCGATACAATCTGATCCGCAACAGCAGCAACAACGGCATCCGCATCAACGGCAGCGGCAGCAACGGCGCTATCATCGAATGCAACAACATCAAGGACAACCCCACCGGCATCTATCTCAGCGGCAGCACTGCCCGCATCGGCGACTGCAACTTCATCAATAACCGCAATTATGGACTCTACAACGCCGGATCCTCCCAGGTGAATGCCGCCAATAACTGGTGGGGCCATGCCGATGGACCGAATGCGGGCGGCGATTCGGTATATGGAAACGTCATCACCTCACCCTGGCGGACAGAACCCAGCGGCTGCGTGAGCAATGTGGATCTCAACGATCCTCCCCTGGCGGCAAAAAACCCCCAACCGGCCGACGGTGCGACCAACATCGCCTTTCCCAACAGCGCCGTCACGATCCGCTGGACCGGCGGCGATCCCAATCCTTCGGATACGGTTGTATACGACATACAGTGGGGAACCGACGGATCGACCTTATCGACTATTGCGGAAAACTTGACCGCCGCATCCTATTCAGTTGGGGGCCTGCAAGCCAGCACGACCTATTTCTGGCGCGTGGTCACCCGGGACAGCCGCGGCCTGGCCACTGCCGGGCCCGTCTGGCGATTCACCACCGCAGCGCCCCAGCCCGATCTGGAAATCGGGGGACTGACATGGACGCCGTCTTCCGCTATTGCCGGAGGGCAGCAAGTGACCTTTACCGCGACGCTCCTGAACAGCGGGCCCGGCATGCTGGTCCCATCCGTTCGGGTGGATTTTCGCGTCAACGGCCAGTCCATCGGATCGCAGGAGGTCTCCACCGATCTTGCCCAAGGGCAGACGGAACAAGTCACCCGAACCTGGACGGCCCAGATCGGCCCCGCCTCGATCACCGTGGTAGCCGACAGCACTTCGGCCGTGGCCGAAAACGATGAGTCCAACAACAGCCGGGCAGCGGACCTGGGCACCATTGCAGATATCACACCACCGGAAATGACCGGCACTGCGCCAACCGACAATGCCAGCGTGAGGATCGTCAACCGCATCGATATTTTTCTTATCGACCGGTTCGGCGGCAGCATCGACAACGATGCAACCTTGTCGAACCTGACCGTCAGCGCCGGTGGACAGCCGGTAAGCGGCACGCGCGCCGTGGCCGGCGATCGCTTCTCGTTTACGCCGGCAACAGCGCCGCTGCCGGAAAATGTTTACCAGGTTTCCCTGGTCGCATCCGATATGGCCGGCAATCATCGGTCTTATGGTTTCAATTTTATCGTGGATGAACAGGCACCCTTGCCACCGGTCATCACCGGCGGCGGTGTCACCTCCGGCACCATCCAGGCCCGTCCCGCGCAGAACCGCTCCAATAAAGCCACCATTACGCTCACCGGCACCCGGGAAGACAATACTTCCATCCGGATCAACACCACCAACTATTCCAACCTCGGCAGCGGCCCCTGGTCCATCGAGAGGAGTTTGAGCCAGGGCGACAACGCCCTGGAGATCCGCAGCCGCGATGCCGCCGGAAATGTCAGCGAACCGGTTTTCGTAGACATCTTTGTCGATTCGGTAAAACCCGTCATCGGCGCCGTCACCCCTGCCGATCAGAGCTTTCTCAATGCCCCGCCGGCCGCTCTTTCCATCGATTACACGGAAACGGGCAGCGGCCTCGACCCAGCGGCGACTGCGTTTACGGTCCAAGACGGCAATCTGAATCCGGTGAGCGGAACCTGGAACGATACCGCCGGCCGGATTCTGTTTACACCCGTGGCCGCGTGGGGAAACGACGCGTTCACGTTGAGTGTCCGATTGGTGGACAAACTGGGCAATGCTTCCCCAGTAAAGCAATCGGTTTTTACCGTGGATACGGTTGTCCCGCCCCGGCCGTTGATCGACCCTGTGACAACCCCCACGCATACCGTCACGCAGCTCATTCGCGGGCAAAAGGAGGCTTTTGCCGCTATCGTTCTGAACGGCCAGGAAATCATCGCTCATAGCGCCGGCAACACCTGGCAGCATTCCGTTTCCCTGACCAGCGGGGAGAACCTTTTCAGCTTCGCGGCCCGCGACAGGGCCGGCAATATGAGCGAGACCGCCCAGACCGCAATCGTCCTGGACGATATCGCTCCCCCGCCGGTCGGCACGCTGACGGCCAACGGCAACGGCGCCGGCACGAGCGTTTTGCTCAACTGGAGCGGCTATAACGAAGCGCTGCACGGCGATATTCAGAGCTATCGCATTTTCTGCGAAAGTGCCCCATTTACCGACACATCCGTGCTGGCCCCAAAATCAACCGTCCCCAACGGCGCCTACACCCACGTGGTTCAGAATCTGATTTCGGGCTCCCCGTACTGGTTTGCCGTCGTGGCCGTGGACCGCATGGGCAATTTCAATCCGTCCGTCACCCCTGTTCCGGCCACACCCACCGATACGCTGCCGCCGGGCGAGGTAACTGGCCTGAGCGTGCAATCCTTCGCGGACCGCCTGCTTTTTACCTGGCAGGCGCCCACCAGCCAGCCAAACGATCTGGACGGCTACAAGGTTTACTTCAACGGCGCCGCAACACCCGAGACCCTGGCCGCGCAGGCGACTTCATTCGAACGCAGCGGCTTGGCCGCGGCTTCCGCCTATGCTTTCAGGATTACCACCTGCGACGCCCAGAACAACGAAAGCAGCGGCAGGACACTTTCCGCTTACACCTGGTTGAGCAATCCCGCCGGTCTGGCGGCTGAACCTTATAACGGCTATGTACAATTGGGCTGGAACGCGGTTGCGCCTGCGGCCAACCTCAAACACTACGCAGTCTATGTTTCTCCGGGAGGCCCGTTCACCACCATCGCGGGTATGGCGCCGGCCATCACCGCGACGAGTACCCTCGCCAAAGTGGCCGGTCTGACCAACCACCAAACCTACTACTTTGCCGTTACAGCCGTGAACCGCTCCAACGGAGAACGGCCCGATGTGACCACCGTCCCGGCCCAGCCCACGCCCGATGAAACCGGTCCGCAGATTTCGGCGGTGCAGATCGACGGCCAGCCCCTCACCAGCGGCCACACCATCTCCCGCTCGGCCGCGATCACCCTCGCCGCTGCCGATCCATCCGGCGTCAGCCGCATTGAATTCAAACTGGATGGCGCGCCGCTGTTCATCGATTACAAATCACCCTACCGGTGGGACCTCGATATCCTGCGCGTCGCCGACGGTGCGCATGCGCTGGAGATCAGCGCCTATGACAGCCTGAACAACAGCGCCATGGTATCCTATGCGTTGAATATCAGCATGGCCTTGCCGCCGGCGCCCGTCATCACCCAACCGGCGGATGAATGGCTGACCAATCAGGCCTCGATTATGGTTCAGGGCCAGGCGGAAAAAGAGAGCACCGTCATCGTCTATCTGGAAGGTCAAGCCGTCGGATCTCCTGTGCCGGTGGATGCCCAGGGCCGCTTCTCCGCCGTCTTGACTCTCAACGAGGGCACCAACCGTATATGTGCCGCCGCCCGCAACCGCGCCGGCACCGGTCCGATGAGCCCCGAAAAGACTGTCACCCTGGATACTTCACGGCCTTCGGCGCCGGTAAACCCGGCGGCCCAGGCCATCGAAAGCGGCGTGGTGCGCCTGACATGGAGCCCGCCCGCGGGCAAACTGGTGTCCGCCTACAATGTGTATCGCAGCAATGCGCCTTTCAGCACGACGGTCGCCGGCATCAAAGTCAACAATGCGCCGCTGAACGCCACGGGCTACAGGGATCTGCCGCCCTCGGACGGCACCTGGTACTACCGCATGACCAGCCTGGACGCGGCCCAAAACGAAAGTGATCCTTCCGTCCAGGTATCGGCCACCGCGGACAGCATCGCTCCGCGTATCACCGCCATCCACTACGCGCCCCAGGGCCGCATCGACGCGGTCAGCGGGGCCGTTGCCCCGGGAAGGGTGAATATCAGCATGACGGTGAGCGAAACGCTTATGGCCCCGCCTTTTTTGAGCATCACTCCCGAAAAAGGCCTCCCGATCACCATCGCGCTGATCCAAACCGGCGAGACAAGCTTCAGCGGCTATTTCACCATCGAGCAATTTACTCCCAGCGGTACCGCCTATGCGGTTTTTTCCGGGCGCGACCGCGTGGGCAACCGCGGCACCGAAATCGACAGCGGCCTGAGCCTGCTCATCGACACCGCTGGACCGGCCGTGCGGCGCATTGTGCTCAACCCCGCGTCTCCCATTCGGAACGACGCCCAGAACCCCGCCGCCATTACCGTCACCATCGGCCTCAACGAGGCGGTTGCCGCCGGAACGGCGCCGGTTCTGGATTATCGGCTGTCAGGGCCGGGCCGCGGGGCCGTGAATATCCCCGTGCTGGCACAGATCGCGCCCGTCTTCGGCGATGTCCAGACATGGCAGGCCGTTTTCGATCTGCCCTCCGATGCCGGTGAACTGCAGGTGGAAACCCTGCAATTTGTATTCGCCGCCGAGGACCACCTGGGCAATCGAAGCGATCGCGTCCTGGCCCCCAACCATTTCCAGGTATATCAGGGCGACCTGCCGCCCCTGGAAGCGCCCATGGGTCTAACCGCCAAGGGCCTTTCCGGCGGACGCGTTGAATTGAAGTGGAACAGCGTGACGGAGGCGATCGGGTATCAGATCTACCGCCAGGCGCCGACCGAATCCGAGCGCACGCTTTTGACCCGCATGGACGGAGCGGGCACTTTCTATCTTGACGCCACCCCCATGGACGGCACCTATTATTACGCCGTTTCCAGCCTGCGCAGTGAAAACGGTCAGGAGGCCGAAAGCAGCCCGAGCAACCCCGTCAGCGTCAGGGCCGACGCCACGCCGCCCCTTGCACCCCAGAACCTTGCGCTGCAATTGATCTCGGCGGGCATCGATGCCCAATGGCAGGCCGTGGCAGGCGATGATGTCACCTATAGGCTGTACCGCTCCGATGCCATGCAAATCACCTCCGTGGAGGGATTGACGCCCGTTGATGCCCAATTCAGTCACAACAGGGCCCTGGACCGCCGCCCCTCGCCCACCGATCACACCTATGTGGTCACGGCTGTGGACCAGGCCGGCAACGAATCGGCGCCTTCCAATTCGGTCTATCTCAATTTCGCCCTTTTGCCCGCCGCCACCATCGCCGTCGAGCAAATCGACAACCAAAAACCGGTGCTCTCCTGGACCCACCCCGGCGGCAGCCTGGCCGGGTTCGATGTTTACATGGGCCCGCTCGGTCAAAGCGTTAAAATCAACACCGACCTGATCGGCGACATGCAGATGGCGGACAACGGCTATGCCGGCGATTCGCGCGAATACCGCGTCATCGCCGTTGATCCCAATGCGGTGGAAAGTCCGGCGCGCATCCTGGTACTGCCGGCGATCCAGATCGAACGCGCCGATGACAAAGTGCTGCGCCGCGGCATCATGAACAAGCTTGAATACAAAGTCAGCAACCTGACCGGCCAAAGCGTGGGTGACCTGAAAGTCATCGTGCGCCTGCGCGGAATCGATCATCCCAGCGCCGGGTTCTCTCTGGCTGGAAATCAGAGCCTGGTCATACCCGTGATTGTGGCCGGTTACGGCGAGTTGCAGGACATCGAACCGGTCACTGCCACCGTGCAGATGACTCCCAACACCGGCGAAAGCGCCCGCATCGTGCGCACCGGCGAAATCCAGGTGGGCGAGGGCATGCTGGCCCTGCAGATCTACACCGAGGAGTTTATCCGCGGCGGCACGGGCAAGGTCCGTTTTGCTCTGGAAAACAGCGGTGAAGCCGATATCGAGATCGTCACGGCGCGAAACTCCGGCAGCCAGGCGTCCGACGAAGTCCGCTTCAGCCTGCTGGACCTCGACGGCAACACCCTTTCCAGCCTTGCTTTCAAACAAGCCGCGGGAACCAAAATCGTCAGCCTGAGCGGCGGCAAAACCGTGGCGCGCATTCCCGCCGGCGCCGTTTTTCAATCGGACCAGATGCAGATCCCCGTGCCCGCCACAGCGCCCGAGGAGTTGAACGTCCGCCTCTCGGTCGCCAACATCTACCACCACTATTCGCGCGACGATCAGCTCACCATGCGCGGCATTTCCTCCAACCGCTCGGTCAACCTGGTGGAAACCGAATACACCGGGACCATTGCTTCCATTTCTCCTCCCGTCACTGCAGGACCTCAGGATGTCCGGATCAGCGGCAAGGCCGTGCTGCGCGGCAGCGATCAGCCCGTACCCAATGCCGCGCTCAACCTGATCATCACACTCAACGGTTTCGAACGCAAAATAGCGCTGACCACCAATGCCGATGGTGGATTCGATTACACCTTCAAAGCCCTGGAAGGCGAAACCGGCACTTACACGGTGGCCGCACTGCACCCTGCCTTGCTCGACCGGCCGGTGCAGGCCACCTTCACGGTCACCAAGGTGGCCATACGCCCGGCCAACATCCGGCTCAACATGCCCAAAAACTACCAGCAGACCATCCCCATCGAAGTAACGACGGGTGTGGACACACAGGTGCACAATCTCAGACTGGTTTACGAGAACTGGGATCAGCCCGCCAATGCCTTTGCCAGGGGGGTAACGTACAGTTTGGGCAATGCCATTGAGGTGCTCGGCGCCGAGGAAAAGGGCGTTATCCATATCACCATTTCCTCGGACAGTTCGGCCGCCGACAGCGGCAGCCTGGTTTTCCGGCTGATCAGTGATGAAACCGGCGTAAACCCGTGGGGCCATGTGCGCATCGATGCGCGCTTGAACGAGGCCCAGCCCTTCCTCGCGCATTCGCCCCATTTTGTGGAAACGGGCGTGCAGTTGGGTCAGATGGTCACCGAGACCATCACGCTGGAAAACAAGGGGCTGGCCGATCTGGAAGGCGTCACTGTTTCGCTGATCGGCGAAAACTATCAGCCGGTGCCCGACTGGGTGGTGCTCAATGCGGCCGGCCAGATGGGCACACTGGCCCCTGGCGCCAAACAGCCCGTCTCCATCTCTTTTGCCCCCAGGACAAATACACCCGAAGGTTTTTACACCTTCTACCTGCGCGTGCAAGCCAACGATTATCCGGTCAGTGATATCGGTCTGTATGTATCGGCCACCCCCAGCGGCATCGGCAACGCCCTGTTCAAAGTAAAGAACATTTATACCGGCACCCTCAACGCCCGCAATGAAGTGATCCAGGGCCTGTCCGGCGCGCGCATCACCCTGCAGAATGAGAAGAACCTGACCATCGTCCACGAGAAGACCACCGACAACCTCGGCGAGGCCCTTTTTTCCAACCTGCCGGCGGGTATCTACAAATACCGTGTCAAGGCCGCCGGCCATCAGGAGCGCATCAGCCGCCTGTGGATCAAACCCGGCCTGACGGTCAGCGAAGATATGTTCCTGGAGTATAACTTCGTCACCGTGGAATGGGAGGTGGTGGAGACCACTATCCAGGACAAGTACGAGATCGTGCTCAACATCACCTACGAAACCAATGTTCCGGCCCCCGTGGTGGTGTGTGAGCCCTCTTCCGTGTCACTGCCCGATCTGAAAGCCGGCGACGTGTTCAATGGCGAACTCGCCCTTACCAACAAGGGACTTATCAGGGCCGACAACGTGGAGCTGAAACTGCCCAAGGCCGATCAATACGTCCGCTATGAGCTGCTGGCGCCGGTTCCCCAAAGTCTGGGCGCCAAGGAGCGCATCACCATACCCTACCGCCTCACCTGTCTGCAGAGCCTCTCAGCGGCCGAGGAAGTCCAAAGCGGCGGCGGCAGCGGATGCTACCGGGCATGCTTCACCACGACTTACCACGGCGTCAGCTCCAACGGCTGCCCGTACTCCGGCTCGGTGCCGCATTGCTTTAGCCGGCCGTGCGGCGGGACGAGCAGCGGTAGTGGCAGTGGTAGTGGCAATGTTGGCGGCAGCTGGGTGAATTGGGGCGCCGGCGGCACCGGCAGTTCCGGCACAAGCAGTGTTGGATGGCGCCCACCGCCTACGGCTATCGGCGACAGTACCGAGCCTTGCACGCCGCCTCCGGAACAAGAAGGCGGCAACTCCCGTTGCGGCGACGGACAGGACAACGGACAATGCAAGAAGGACTCCGAACAGCAGGCCTGTCAATCGGTCGGTTCATGGGCCAACATCTTTTATCGTGCCTATACCGACGATGTTGTCGATTTATCGCTCAAGGTGCCCGGGGGCAGCATCGATATTCGGCGCGCTTTTTTCAACCACGGCGCGAGAGATTTCTACCGCGACATGTGGCGCTGGGAGTTCGGTGCGGTGCATGAATCGGGGATTCACGGCCGAACAATTCATTTTCAATTCGCGTCATACGACCCTTCACGAAATGGAAATATTCTCCCCATAGGAAGCATAATTAAAGATGGGATCGAATATCTGCCTGGCGAGAATAAAACCAGTATCGATCTTTCATCCGGAGAAACGGCTGTTTTAAGGCCCAGGAAAGGGCCTGCACACTTTAGCTATCGAGGCGAAAACATCTGGCGCTGGGAAGGAAAGGGCGGAAACTGGAAGGATTACTATAATGCCGATGGAGATGGACGTCTGATCGCAAGCGGCAATCACAACGATGTGGATGCCAATCTGCTTTTTCAACAGAATAGCAGCGGTCATTCCGAGTTGATCGGTATGGCCGATCGTAACGGCCGCCAAGTGATTTGGTTCGAATACGGTCCTGAAGAAATTGAATATATCGGCAGTGGCGCTGAAAATGAGTGCACGAAGATCGTTCGCAAGCACATGGTCGTCCGCGATGTGATCGGTCGTCAAATCTCATATGACATCTCAATTCACCGGCCGCCGACTCGTATTCATTATCCACCGAGAGTCCGCCTGGAGGGCCAAGACTCTTCTCCGCCTCCTCAACCGTGCCCGTCTCAACCTCAAGTATTGGTGAACCGCTTCGTGGATGTCAACGGGGGAGAGACATTCTATGAGTACGGTCCGATCCCTAACTTTCCAGCTTTTGTTGAATGCATCGTACCGCCGCGTTTGGGGCTTAAAAAAATTGTGGACCCCGCCGGCCGTCAAACAATTCTCAAGTACCATAGCAACGGAGAATTAACTTCGGTACTAGACCAAGAAGGCAATGGTTACTCCTATAAGTATGGGAGTGACGCCGGTGGTAGGCAGACCTATAGCCAGACTACGGATACCAATGGCATGGTTAAAGAGGTCTGGTTCGATTACAGCGGCGAAGCCAACCGCGTGGCCATCAACGGCCGCACTGTCCAGATCATAGAAAAGGACGGCAGGACCTACACCATTACCGATGAGGCCGGCAACAAGACCATGAAAGTCTACGACCAGTGGGACAACCTGGTGCGCGTGGTCTATCCGGACGGCGCCGAGGTCAAGTACGAGTATGACCCGGCCCTGCAAAAGGTACTCAAAAAACTTGACGAAAATAGTGTGGCCACTCGTTATTACTACGATGAGAGCGGACACGTGATTCGCCGGGTCGAGGCCGTGGGCACCGATTTGCAGCGCACCACTGAATTCGGTTACGACACGGAGGGCAATCTTACGAGCATCCGCCGGTCCGGAGATTCCAATACCGCCGAAGCCCTTACCAGCATGACCTACGATGAATACGCCAATATGACCGGCATCACCGACCCGGAAGGACATACCACAAGCTTTACCTACGATGTTATGGGCAACGTGCTCACCAGAACCGACCCGCGCGGCAAAACCTGGACCTACACGTATGATGCTGCCGGGCGGCTCAGGACGGTCACCAATCCGCTGAACCACATCAGCGAATACTTCTACGATCCCGTGGGCAACAAAATCCGTGAAATCGATCCCGCGGGCAAGGAGACGGTGTATGAATATGATGCCCGCGACAACCTGAAAAAGCGCATCAATCCGGTCTTGGAAGAAACCTTGATCGAAAATACTTTTGACGGCCGCGTAATGAGTCAAACCGACGCGGAAAACAAAAAGAACCGCTATGAGTACGATGCCGACGGAAGACTCGCCAAAAACATCGACGGCAACGGCAACATCATCGCGATGGACTACAGCGGCGATGGCGGCGGCTGCAGTGCCTGCGGCAGCGGCAAAGGCACCGGCGATCAGCCCGCAGCAATCGAGTTTCCCACCTTTACGCGCGAGATAAAATACGACAGCCGCGGCCGCAAGTACGCCGAGCGGGATCTATTGGACGACAGTACCGAGCACCTGACCCGCTACATGTACGACAGTGCGGGCAACCTGACCGCAAAAACAGATGCCCAGGGCCGGACGACCACCTATGCGTACGATTTGCTCAACCGCCTCAGCCAAGTCATCGATGCCGACGGCCGCTGGACTGCCTACACCTACGACAAACGTGACAACCTCATCGCCCTGACCGATGCCGAAGACCACACCACGCGCTTTGAGTACGACCGCAACAACCGGCTGGTCAAAGAGATCCGGCCCATGGGCGAGGAGACCAGTTATGGATACGATGGTGCGGGCAACCTGATCGAAAAGATCGACGCCAAAAACCAGCGCAGCGAGTACCTCTATGACGATGCCGGGCGCCTTTCCGGGATCCGC
>QZKV01000071.1 GCA_003599575.1 Desulfobacteraceae bacterium
TGAGAGATCAAATACGTCCGTTTATCCCCCTCCCGGGGGTAGCCCGAAAATCAAATGCTGAGAATTGCGACACAGTCTCTGGAGCTTGGGAACCAGCGGAACCTATCGGAAGGCGGGGGGGGGGCGGGAGGTGTAATTTTTGAATAATCCATAGAGGAAGATGAAGGGATCTGGAGTCCGATCAGAATCAAATCCCCAGCTTTGCCGGTTCCAAGCTCCGGCTGCCGCTATACTGCTGGTTCCCAAGCTCCAAGCTTGGGAACCCAGGTCTTGGAAGCTCCAGGCCCATTGTCGATGGAAGGCGGCGGAGCTTGGGACCCCGCGGAAGAAGGCGGGGCTGGGAAACAGCGGATGTGGGGAGCGGGAGCCGGGGCTGGGGAACCGCCTGTCAGGGCAGCGGCAGCCTTGGGCCGGGGAACCGGCGGAGCGCGGCTTTCTAACGAACTTATCAAGGCTTATGAATGCGAAGGTAAAAAATGACTGAAAATTTTTCCCATATTGACGATCAAGGGCGCGTACGCATGGTGGATGTCACCGCCAAATCGCCCGCCGAACGCGTGGCCAAAGCCCAGGCAGTGGTCCGTTTGCGGGAGGATACGCTGGCCATGATCCGCGATCAGGCCGTCCCGAAAGGCAATGTCCTGGAAACGGCGCGCATCGCCGGCATCATGGCCGCCAAACAGACCTCCGGCCTGATCCCCATGTGCCATCCCTTGAATCTGACGCATGTGCAGATCGACTTTTTTCCCCAACCCTCCGAAGGAACCATTCGCATCGAAGCGGTGGCCCGGGTGATCTCCGGTACCGGCGTTGAAATGGAAGCCCTGACCGCAGCGGCCGTGGCCGCCCTGACCATTTACGACATGTGCAAGGCGCATGACCGCGCGATCGCCATTTCGGATATTTACCTGCTGGAAAAAAGCGGGGGCAAGAGCGGAACCTGGCTCAGGGGGCAGGAAACATAACCGCCCGATCTGTGTATGCAAACCCATACCCGCGCTTCGGGCAACCCATCGAGGCGGGTAGGAATCGGAACGAAGATAGCCGTGGTTTTGGCCAGGACGTCTGTCGATAGCGATGCCGATAGCGACACCGGCCCGATTGTGACCGATCAAAGGGTCATGATGGGTTGCCCGAAACACTTGGCGAACTGCACAATCCAGTTGCTTTCTTTAAGGATGCTCGATGGACCGATACAGGTTGTACAACCGGATTTTCCATGCCTGCCTGCTGCTCGGAGTGATGCTCTTGTGGGCCTGCACGCCCAAGCCCGTGGTGCACGAAACAGCTTTAAAACGCCTGAGTAAAGCCGATTTTCCGCCCTTTGCCGATCAGATGAATTATGAGCAGCTCGATGCCGGCATCGACATGAGCCTGGCCTATCTGCGCAAGCTGCCGCCCGCCCAACCGGTGGTTTTCGGGCCCGACACCTATACGGTGGCCCACGTGATCCGCTCCCTGGAATCTTTCGGCGCCATTGTCCGCGAGCGGCCCGCCCCGGAAATGCTTCGCCAGAGGCTGGCCGAGCGTTTCGCGGTATATCAGGCGGCCGGCGGCGCTCCGTCCGGCTCGGTTCTGTTCACCGGCTACTATGAACCGTTGCTGCAGGGACGCAAAAAAGCGTCCGCCGATTTTCCGGTGCCGGTTCATTCCCGGCCGGCCGATCTGGTGGAGATCGATTTGTCCCCGTTCGCAGCGGACCTGAGCGGCCGCCGCATCATCGGGCGTTACGCCGATCGGAGCGTGGTGCCTTATCCCGAGCGGGAGGGAATCCGCGGGCAAGCCGATTTCAATAGGATCGCCCCGCCGATCGCCTGGCTGCGCGACGAGATCGACCTGTTCAATTTGATGGTGCAAGGTTCGGGCAAGGTGATCTTGGAAAGCGGTGAAGTGCTTCAAATCGGCTTCGAAATTTCCAACGGCCATCCTTATCGCAGCATCGGCCGGATGTTGATCGACCAGGGAAAAATCAGCGCCGAGCGGATGTCCATGCAGGCCATCCGCGACTTCCTGGTTGCCAATCCCCGCGAAGCCGTGCAGATCATGAATCACAACCCGCGGTACATCTTTTTCCGTCAAATCCCCAAAGGGCCGCTGGGCGCGCTGGGGGTCCCCCTGACGCCCAGGCGGTCCCTGGCCGTCGATCGGGCACTGTTCCCCTCGGCGGCGCCGGCGTTTATTTCAGTGGCGCTTCCCCAGGTGGACCAGCAAGGCGCCATTCAGAAATGGGCGCCTTTCTCCGGGTTTGTCCTGGCGCAGGATGCCGGCAGCGCCATCGCCGGGCCCGGGCGTGCCGATCTCTTCTGGGGCAACGGCCTGCAGGCGGAGGTCGCCGCCGGCCATCTCAAGCATGCCGGCCAGCTTTACTTCCTGGTGCTTGATCCGGATGCCGCGAGCCGCCCGTGAGCCTGCGTTCGCATTGCCTGCACCCACTTGGGATAATCTTTGCGGAAAGAGTGATTTATTTAAATTACAAATGCTTAATGCCTGTTTCCACTTGATTTGCCCTTGACAAGATCAGGCAAAAGCCCTACAGATGATGTCTCGATTATTCTCCACATGACCGTGGAGGCCCCGGACCGGCGCCATAGGTTCGTGAACGGAGGAGCGTGCCAGCTCCCTTTCGGACAGCGGGAGTGCTGGCGGCGAGACTTGTACGGCGCTCTTCCCAGCAAGGAGTCTTTATGTTCGGTATCGGCATGCCGGAACTGATATTGATTCTGGCAGTGGCCCTGATTGTCATAGGCCCTAAAAAACTACCCGACCTTGCCAAATCCCTCGGGAAGGCCATGGGCGAATTCAAGCGCGCGACCAACGATCTCAAACAGACCATCGAACAGGAGACCGGTTTGGGTGACGTTCGTGAAAGCCTGCGCAAAACCCAACGCGATCTCCAGCGCTCGTTCGATGCAAAGGACAGCGCCCCGGCCCCCCCGGACGATGTAAAAGAGGCCCCGGAGGGTGAGAAAGAGGCCCCGGAGGGTGAGAAAGAGGCCCCGGAGGGTGTAAAAGAGGTCCCGGAGGGTGGCGGCGCTGCGGAGCAAGCCGATGCGGATGCGGCCGAATCCTCCCCGGCGGACCGAAAAGATGAACAGGGCAAGCCCAAGGAAAACGGCTCCCTATGACCGAACCGGACAAACAGCCTTTTACCGCCCACCTGGAAGAGCTGCGCTCTCGGCTGATCAAATCCTTCATCGCCGTGGCGGTCGGTTTTTTAATCTCTTACGGATTCAAAGAACAGATCTTCAAAATCCTCACCGCGCCCTTGATGCGTGTCTTGCGGCCGGGCGACCACCTGATCTACACCAATCTGCCCGAAGCCTTTTTCACTTTAATGAAAGCCGCCTTCATCTCGGGCATCATGTTGGCCTCTCCGATTCTCCTGTACCAGTTCTGGATGTTTGTCGCCCCGGGACTGTATGACCGCGAGAAGCGGCTGGTTTTTCCCATCCTGCTTCTGTCGACGCTCTTTTTTGCCGGCGGAGCGCTGTTCGGCTACTTTGTCGTGTTTCCTTTGGGCTTTGAATTCTTTCTGAGTTTTGCCAGCGATACCATCCGGCCAATGCCTTCCATGAAGGAGTATTTGGGGTTCAGCTCCAAAATGCTGCTGGCCTTCGGGCTGGTTTTCGAGATGCCCCTGGTGATCACCTTCATGGCCCGTCTGGGCATCGTCTCAATGGAATTTTTGAAACGGTTCCGCAAATATGCCATTCTGGTGTTTTTTATCGTGGCCGCCATTTTGACGCCGCCGGATGTGGTCAGCCAGATTTTAATGGCCCTGCCGATGATGCTGCTCTACGAGATCAGCATCATCGGTGCACGTTTGTTCGGCCGCCAAAAGAATGACGTTGAAACTGAAAAAGAAGCTGAAACATAAATTCGGAGCAAAGGAGGTAAAAG
Organism: Desulfobacteraceae bacterium; assembly: GCA_003599575.1. GTDB lineage: Bacteria > Desulfobacterota > Desulfobacteria > Desulfobacterales > Desulfosarcinaceae > Desulfatitalea. The sequence continues at coordinate 3,901 of QZKV01000071.1, forward strand.
ATGGTGAGGTTCAAACCGATCGGGCGGGCGATGTTCGTGGTGGCGGTCTTGAGCCTGATGATCGCCGCCGGCATTTACGCCGCCACGGTTCCGGATGTCATCGAGATGCTGGCCCCTTATGAACATACCAAAGGGCCGGTCACGTTCACGCACAAGAAGCATGTCGACGATTACAAGATCGCTTGCGGCGACTGTCATCACGATGACAAGGGCCAGCCGCTGACCGCCCTGAAAACCGGCGATCCGGTCAAAAAATGTTTCGACTGCCACAGCAAGCCGGGCGAGATCAAAGGCAAGGAAGCAAAAGGGTTATCCGACAAGGACAAGCGGGCCTATCATGCCAATGCGGTGCACGACAACTGCATCGACTGTCACAAGAAATTCAATAAGGGCAAAGACCCCAAGCCCGCGCCTCAGGTTTGTAAGGATTGCCACCCCAAAGGATAGATACGCGATAGCACGCCGACGAAAAAGGCCGGTCGCCCGAGAGGCAACCGGCCTTTATGCTAAAAAGTAAACTCCGTCCGGCAGTGCCGCTTCGAAAGCACCCATCCGAATTCCCCACGCGGAAACGCTGTGCGCAGGCCGGCGGAGAACGGTTCGCTGATAGTGCCGTAGCGCTTTAGATCACTTTATACTTCTTCCAAATCGGAGACCGATTCCTCGCTTTGAGAGGGATTGCCGATCCATCTTACCCAGACATGATCGGGCTTGTCTTGAACAATCCCTTCCACGATGCCGCAAATACCCGCAAGCCTGCGGCTGAATTCCCTATAGGTTACAATTGCGCCCTCATCCATGGTCGAACTCCTCATAGTGCCAGTACCGTGTGAGCAGCAAAAAATGTGCCGGGCGTAAAATGTCTCCCTGCTCTGGGCGAAACTCACGCGCCGCAACCATTTGCGCCGGCTGCGGCGGTGACAAACGGCCCGACCGGACGGCGCAGCGCGCCGCCTGGTAAGCAGAGTACCTAATTTATATTACCGGAACTACATATCGTCTGACGCCAAACCTTGCGGGATCCGGTTGAAAACCCCCCCTGCCCAATCGGTCCCGGCCTTATATTTTATCCCCGTGAAAAGGCCGCCATCGAGGCGCTTACAGCCGTATCGAGCCGTATCGGGATTGCCATATCAGCCCCGGCGAGTGTTTTCAAGAGGCAGTATGGCGATTCGCAAACTCGAAGCAATTTTGCAGGTATCATGCGCAAATGAGCAGATGGGGCCCGGGGCATCCAGAAGATCCTGGACTTGCCGGATTCCGGGCCCGCGCCGGAATGAGTGAAGCAATTCTGCCTTAACCAGCTTGAACGAAGTGGAATACCACTTGGAAGCATTTACATGTTGCGCCGGTATTTGCCGCCCACGGCATACAAGGCCTGCGTAATCTGTCCCAGGCTGCAATAACGCACGGTTTCCATCAGGGCCTCGAAGATATTGCCGCCGCGCAAAGCGGTCTGCTGCAATTTTTCCAGCGCCTGGGGTGCCTGGGCGGCATGGCGTTGTTGAAACGCCTTGAGCCGGCGGAGCTGCGAATCTTTTTCTTCGGGCGTGGAGCGCGCCAGTTCGATCTGGAAGTCGTCATTGAGATTCTCCTGGCCGATGTGGGGATCGCGGAACGTGTTCACGCCGATAATCGGCAGTTCGCCGGTATGCTTCAAGGTTTCGTAGTGAATCGATTCTTCCTGGATTTGGCTGCGCTGGTAGCCGGTTTCCATGGCGCCGAGCACCCCTCCGCGGGCCGTGAGGCGGTCGAATTCGGCCAATACCGCTTCTTCCACGAGATCGGTCAGTTGATCGACGATGAAGCTGCCCTGCAGCGGATTTTCATTTTTGGCCAACCCCCACTCGCGGTTGATGATCAACTGGATGGCCAGGGCGCGGCGCACCGATTCTTCGGTGGGCGTCGTGATCGCTTCGTCGAAGGCGTTGGTGTGCAGGCTCTGGCAGTTGTCGTAAATGGCGCACAAGGCCTGCAGGGTCGTGCGGACGTCGTTGAACTGGATGTCCTGGCTGTGCAGAGAGCGCCCCGAGGTCTGGATATGATATTTGAGCATCTGCGAGCGCGGCCCGCCACCGTACATCTCCCGCAGCGCGACGGCCCAGATGCGCCGCGCCACGCGCCCGATCACGGTATACTCCGGGTCCATCCCGTTGGAGAAGAAAAAGGAGAGGTTGGGCGCGAAGCTGTCGATGGGCATGCCGCGCGACAAGTAGTACTCCAGGTAGGTAAACCCGTTGGCCAGCGTGAACGCCAGCTGCGAGATGGGGTTGGCGCCGGCCTCGGCGATATGGTAGCCCGAGATAGAGACGCTGTAAAAATTGCGCACCTTTTGCTGCACAAAATACTCCTGAATGTCGCCCATCATTTTGAGGGCGAAATCGATGGAGAAGATGCAGGTGTTCTGGCCCTGATCCTCCTTGAGGATATCGGCCTGTACGGTACCGCGCACCGTGGACAGCGTCTCCGCGCGCAGGGCCGCATGCTCCCGCGCATCGGGTTCGCGCCCCTGCGCGGCGATGAAGCGCTCCACCTGCTGGTCGACGGCCGTATTGAGAAACATGGCCAGGATAATGGGCGCCGGTCCGTTGATGGTCATGGAAACCGAGGTGTTGGGCGCGCACAGATCAAATCCGCTGTAGAGCGTCTTGACATCGTCCAGGGTGCAGATGCTGACTCCGGCATTGCCGACCTTGCCGTAGATGTCCGGCTGCAGGTCCGGATCGAAGCCGTACAAGGTGACCGAATCGAAGGCCGTGGAGAGGCGTTTGGCCGGGCTGTCGGCGGAAAGCATTTTGAAGCGCCGGTTGGTGCGGGCCGGATCGCCCTCTCCGGCAAACATGCGGGTGGGGTCTTCGCCCGTGCGCTTCAGCGGGAAAACGCCGGCGGTATAAGGAAAATAGCCGGGCAGATGTTCACGCCGCAGCCAGCGGTACAGGGCTCCGGGTTCATCCAGCGCAGGCAGGGCGATTTTGGGGATGCGCTGGTGCGACAGCGATTCGGCGAACAAGGGGGTGCGCACCTGGCCGTCGCGCACGGTATACACCAGCTCATCCTGGCAGTAGGCCCCCTTGATCTGCTGCCACTCTTCGAGCAGGCGTTCACTGGCCCCATCCACGCTTTTGCGCGCTTCCTGGATTTCGGCTTTCAGTTGCGCCAGCAGCTCCTGGGCATTGCCGGACAGGCTTCCGCCCAGGGCCTGGGCGGCCTGCTGCAGGTGCCACACCCGGCGCAGGGATTCAACCTGCTGCTCCGTATGTTCGTGATAGCGCCGCACGGTCTGACCGATTTCGGCCAGATAGCGCGTCCGATCGGGTGGAATGATGATGGTCTGCGAGCTGGACGATTTGACCGGGGGCCGCGGCAGGCTGGCTTCAAAGCGCACACCGGTTTTTTCGTAGAGGGTGTCCAGCAAGGCGTGATACAGCGCGGTGACCCCGTCGTCATTGAATTTGGCCGCGATGGTGCCGAACACCGGCATCTGCTCGGGCGGGCGATCGAAGGCGTTGCGGTTGCGCTGGACCTGTTTGCGCACATCGCGCAGGGCATCTTCGCTGCCGCGTTTTTCGAATTTGTTGACCACCACCAGGTCGGCGAAATCGAGCATGTCGATCTTTTCGAGTTGGGAGGCCGCTCCGAATTCGCTGGTCATCACATAGATCGATACATCCACCAGATCCACGATGCTGGAGTCGCCCTGGCCGATGCCCGCAGTTTCGACGATCACCATATCGAAGCCGGCCGCTTTGGCCGCATCGACCACATGCGGCAGCGCGACGGGAATTTCGGCGTTGGACTGCCGCGTGGCCAGCGAGCGCATGAAGATGCGGCCGTTGCCGATGGCGTTCATGCGGATGCGGTCGCCCAGCAAAGCGCCGCCGGTTTTGCGGCGCGAGGGATCCACGCTGAAAATGGCCACATGCACGTCCTTTAAATCGAGGGTCAGGCGCAGCGCCAGTTCATCGGTCAGCGAGGATTTGCCCGAGCCGCCCGTTCCGGTAATGCCGATGACCGGCACCTGCCGGGCGCGCGCTTGTTCCCGCAGGCGTGCGCGCAGGGTTTCGCTCGGACGGTGGGAGCCGTTTTGTTCCACGGCGGTGAGCAGATTGGCCAGCAGGGGTTTGTTTTCGGCCGAAAGGCCGGCCAGATCGATCTCTTCGGCGCCGACCCGGGAGAAATCGAGCGCCCGCAGCATGTCATCGACAATGCCCTGCAGGCCCAGGCGGGCGCCATCCTCGGGCGTGTAAATCTTGGTCACGCCATAGGCCTCCAGCTCGGCGATTTCGGCCGGCACAATCACCCCGCCGCCGCCGCCGAACACCCTGACGTGCGGCACACCGGCATCGCGCAGCCGGTCCACCAGATATTTGAAAAACTCCATATGGCCGCCCTGGTAGGACGAGACCGCCACGCCCTGCACATCTTCTTCCACCGCGGCCTGCACGATTTCCTGCACCGAGCGGTTGTGCCCCAGGTGAATGACTTCCGCACCGCCGGCCATCAAAAGCCGGCGGTAAATGTTGATCGCGGCGTCGTGTCCATCGAACAAAGTGGTGGCCGTGACCACCCGGACCGGGTTCTTGGGTAGATATCGTTCACTTTGGGCGGACATATTTTCTCCTTTGTGCTTAATGCTTTTCTCCGTCGGCAAGCGGACGGTTAAAAAGTGATTGCACCGATTACCCGCAGCCGGTGGCTCGGAGCAGGAAACGATCCAGGATAAAGGCCGTCTGGATGCGGGTATACTCTTCGATGGTATAGCGGCCGGCCAGAAACCAGCGCCGGAACGCCCACATGTGCCCCAGAACGGAGATGTTGTGGGCGATCAGATCCAGAACGCCCTCGTCCAGGGGCGGCAACTCTCCGCCGGCCACCAGGTCCTGCAGCACTTTCGTGAACAATCCCGTGATGCGGATCTCGTTCTCTAGGACGATTTTGCGCCACTTGCCCGGCAGGGACTGGGTTTCCTGGTAGATCAGCAGGATGTGATCGCCCATGCGATGGCAAACCAGAAAATACTCGCGGATCACCGCCGCGAGCGGGTGGATGCCGTCCTCGCGCCGGATCAGCGCCTGGACCACCGCGTTTTGCATCTCCGCATGGATGGCATCGCAGACCAGGTACAAAATGTCTTCCTTAGTGGAGATATACTCATACAACAGGCCATTGGATATACCGGCCGCCTGGGCGATCTGGCGCGTGGTGGTCTTGTGAAAACCGCGCTCTAAAAACATTTCCACGGCCGCGTCGACGATCTGGCTGCGCCGGCGGTTCACCAGGTCCTTGTTCTTGACCTGGGTGGGAATGCTCTTGATGGCAGGGTTGCGGGTCTTCATGGCGGAGCTCCGGTTTTTTACGGACCGCATGAACGCCGTCGAAATTGAGCGAGCGCTCAATCGTGAAATTAAGGGTGCCGCCGGCCCTTTGTCAATCTATTTTCGAAACCCTTTAAAAAAGAATTCGATTCAGGGCACCTTTTTCCAGCTCCATCGTTGCGCGGATGATCCCGCGGCAATAAGATTCACCGTTACTGTGTAAAAATTCAGCAATCGCCACCGGTAACCGCCGGCGTTCGGAAGAGGTCGAAACCTATATGGCTTATCCCAACCGGCCGGTTTCAGATGCCGTTTGGGTTGAATGGAGAAATTTTAATGGTGACCAAGGAAGCGATAGCGGAATTCCTGATCTCCGAATTTCCGCAAAACAAATGCATTGTCGAAGAGGTTGGGGATCGCTCGGCCGTTGTCAGGCACAAGATCGGCATGGCTGAGCTGCGTCCCGGCGGGACCGTTTCCGGTCCGGTTCTGATGACCGTGGCCGATGTGGCACTTTACGTGGCCATTCTGGGCCAGATCGGAATCGTTCCCCTTGCGGTAACAACCAGCCTGAGCTTTAATTTCCTCAGAAAACCCGCGCCCGACAAAGACATCATCGGCGTGTGCAAACTGATGAAACTCGGCAGATCGCTGGCTGTGGGCGAAGTGGCCATATACTCCGAGGGCAGCCGGGATCGCGTGGCCCACGCCGTGGGTGTCTACTCCATTCCTCCGCAGAATGACAGCTGACCATCCCCCGAACGCCGCCCGCGGGAAAACCTCTTCAGGCGCGCGCGGCTTCTTTCGAGGGCACCTGGATGAACGCGGCCAACAGGGCGCTGAAAAGAGGCACCCCGGCCAGAATCCAGAAGGTCTGGTAAAGTCCGATGCCATCGGCCAGATAGCCGGAAAGCGCCGTGCCCAGGCCGCCGGTGCCGAAGCCCAGCCCCAGGATCAGGCCGGAGGCCAGTCCCAGGCGGCGCGGCAGCAATTCCTGGGCCAGCACGATCGTGACCGAGAAGGAGGACAGCAGCGCGGCCCCCGAAAGGCCGGCAAACAGCCATACCCAGCCCCCCTGCGACAGCAGCATGGCCGCGGCCAGAAACGGATAGATAAGCGAGCTGATCACGATGACGTGCTTGCGCCCGATGCGGTCGGAGAGATGCCCGCCGAACAGTCCGGCAGCCGCGCCGCAGGCCAGGAAGAGGGTCAAGATGAGGCTGCCGGAAGAAAGCTGCACACCGCGGCTTTGAAAAAACAGCGGGAGATAAGTGATGGCGCTCATGTAGGCCCAGGACCGCAGCACGACGATGAGACACACCGCGATCAAGGATCGCCAGGGCACGCGGTCCGGCGGCCCATCCGCGCGCGCATGCGCCGCGGCCGGTTTGACCTCGCGGCGCAGGAAATCACCGGGGTACAGGGCCACCACTACAAAAAGGACAAAGCACGCCGGGATCAGTCCCGCCGTGGCATGCAGGCCGAACCCCAGGACAAGCAGGCTTCCGATCACCGGACCCAGGGCGAACCCCAGGTTTCCGCCCGTGGAAAAGATCGCCGCGCCGAGGCCGCGCTTCAACCCGCTGGCCAGGTAGACCGCCATCATGGCGCGCGGGTGAAAAGCCGCCGTGCCAAGCCCGGCCAGTCCGACCAGCAGCAGCGCGGTCGGGTAGTCGCGGGACCACCCCAGCAGTCCCATGGCCACCGCGGTCCACAGGATGCCCACCGGCACGAACCAGCCAGTGCGGAACCGGTCCGATACGATCCCGAAGACCGGCTGGATGACCGAGGAGGTCAGG
>QZKV01000135.1 GCA_003599575.1 Desulfobacteraceae bacterium
CATATTGTGCTCGTAAACTCGATTTGATCTATATGAAGTATGCTAAGCCTCTTAAATTCTAATTGTGACACAGTCTCTCCAGCTTGGGAACCCAGTCTGAAAGCTCCAGCTTCCCATGCGAGATAGAAAGCCATCATCCGCTGTTATGGTGCCTTAAAAAACGCACAGACGTTCCACATAACTTTTCGGGTCCGATGAAAATGCGTTTGCTCCAGCTGTTCACCGGCAACCTGTGGGAAGGAAGGGAAGCGAAGCTTCCCGAAACGGGTTCCCAAGCCCGGAGCTTGGAAACCAGCGAAACCCAACAAACCCAATTAACCCAGTAAACCTAACCAACCCAATCAACCCAACAAACCCAATCAACCCAACAAACCCAACAAACCCAACAAACCCAACAAACCCAATAAACCCAACAACTCAATAAACCCAACAAACCCAATACGCCCCCCTTGATTTCAAACGGACTTACCGGTAAATTCATCAGGTTGCCGCACGGCACACACGATTAAAAAATGCCAAGGAGTCGATTCTGATGCAACAGCCTGCCCCCATTGTTTTAAAGGATGCGTACAAACAATACCTGCATGATCAGGACAAGGTAATCACACCGGTAGAAACCATTGCGCGCTTCAAGCAGCGCCTGGCTGAAAGCGGACTAAAGATCTTGGATAAGATCGTCCGGATCGACAACGGCCGTCTTGGAATTCCGGTCTATTTCAGCCTCTGCGGGCCTGATGCCCGGGCGGCCATCGGCAACAACAAACAAATGGGCAAAGGCGCCTCGCCCGAGCAATCTCAAGCCAGTGCGGTCATGGAGCTCGGTGAGCGATTCAGCCTGTTCAGCTTTTACCGCAACCCCGCCAACTTTATCCAAGCCCCGCTGAGCGCACTCAAGGAGCCGGCCATTGGCTTTGATTCCATTGCCCGATCCGTATCCGACGAATCCGACGACCTGCCGGCCGCCCGCAAGATCTTTACCGAGTTACCCCTCAAGTGGACCTGGTCCCACCAACTCAACGAAGGCAGAACGGTATTGGTACCCTTCGACTGGTTCTGGACCATCAATGAATTCAACGGCTCTTCGGCTGGCAACTGCAACGAAGAAGCGGCCTGCCAGGGGATCTGCGAAATTGTGGAGCGCCATGTGTCCGCACTGGTGAGCCGGCAGCACAGAAAAATCCCCCGCATTGAAACCGATTCCATCCAGGATCCGGTCGCGCGCGAACTGATGGCCCGCTATGAAAAGGCCGGCATCCGGTTGTGTCTGTCCGACTTCACCTGCGAAATGGGAATTCCCAGCATCGGCGCCCTGGCCTGGGACCCCGCTACGTTTCCCCAAAAGAGTGAAATCGTATGGACGGCCGGAACCATGCCGGGGGCCAACAAAGCCTTGTGCCGGGCACTGACCGAAGTGGCCCAACTGGCCGGTGATTTCAACAGCGGCGGAAATTATGTTGCCAGCGGCCTGCCCAAATTCGGCCGTTTGGAGGAAGCCGATTATGTCCTTCATCCCGGTCGTTCGATTCGTTTGAACGCACTGCCCGATCTGAGCGATACCAATATCAAGGTCGAGGTGGAACGCTGCATCGGCGCCCTGGCCGATCGCAAACTGGATATCTTTTTGGTGGATGTGCGCCATCCGGCACTGAATATCCCAGCCTTTTACACCATTGTGCCCGGCACGCAGTTCCGCGAAAGGGCCGCCTTCCCCAGCGTGGGCATGATGTGCGCCAAACTCATTGCCGCGAATTTCCCGGCCGAGAGTGCGATCAGGCAATTGATGCAAATCGATGCGGATCTGCCGGGCAAATACTACGTTCAGTTCTATCTGGGACAGGTTCATTTGAATCGCGGCGACTGCGAAGCGGCCCTTGCGCACCTGCACCAGGCCGCCGCTCTGAATCCCCCGGAGGAAGATCTTGCAGGCATTTATACCTATACCGGTCTGGCCCATAAAGATCGGGGACACTATGCGCAAGCGCTGGGTGCTTTGGAAAAAGCCGATAAAATCGATCCGCAACGAACGGACACGCTCAATCTAATGGGATTTTGCCATTTTAAACAAAAAGCCTTTGAGGAAGCGGTGGGATGCTTCAAGCGGGTCATCGCTTTGAACCCCAGCTCGGCTATCGATTATGCCAACCTGGCGGTCAACCATCGTGCCTTGGGCCAGACGGCCGAAGCCATCGAGTTCTACCAACTGGCCCTGGCCCTGGACCCCGGGATCGATTTTGCCCGCGAACACCTGACTCAGCTGGGAGTGGCTTGAGGTATTGGGGTTGTGAGTTTGTTGGGTTTGTTGAGTTGGTTGAGTTGATCTTCTCGCACATCTCCCAACCAATAACCCAACAAACCCAATAACCCAACAAACCCAACAAACCCAAAAAACCCCCTATGGGCATCTTTCCACCAATTCCGCAGCCGCTCTGGTGTAATCAAGGGCCCCAAAACTGCTTTTGCGGCAAAAAACCACCGGCCGGCCCAGATCGCCGCTCTCTGCAATCGTGATGTTGGCGCGCACGATTGTTTTGAATAAATGATCGCGGTAACGCGGATCTTCCTGCAGCAAGGTCAAGATACGCTGGCTGACTCGTGTTCGAGCGTCATAAAAGGTGGGTAAAATTCCGATCACGGAAATTTCCGGATTGATCTCCGCCTGCACGGCTGCGATGGTATCGAACAACTCTTCCATGGCCGCAAAGGCGTATGGATGGGTCTGGCAGGGAATCAGGACATGGCGGGCGTATGCAAATACATTGACTGTCAGCAGCGAAAGGCTGGGGGGCGTATCCAGAAGAATAAAATCATAGTCTTCGGGGCATGCCGCCATCGCTTCCTTGAGCCGATTCTCTCTTCCCTCCACATCGGCCAGTTCCACTTCGGCGCCGGAAAGATCCACATGCGACGGCACCAGATCAATCCCCTTCCACGCGGTCGGCAAGATCACTTCACCGACACTCACGCCGGTCTCCGGGCTCAGCAGGTCGTACACTGTCGGGGCCCCCGGCGGCACCCTTACGCCCAGTCCCCTGGTGGCATTGGCCTGAGGATCCACATCGATCACCAGCACCTTTTTGTTCAACAGGTGTAAAGCGGCTGCCAAGTTGATCACGGTGACGGTTTTGCCGACGCCGCCCTTTTCGTTGGCCACGGCAACGGTGCGGTTTTGCATCCTCTTCGCCTCCTTACGCTCTGATGATGAGCTCCGTTCCAGAAAAATAAATGTCTGCTCCTACCGGTTCACAGGGGGAAATCGCAAGAAGGGGAAGCCGGAGCTTCCCGAAAACGGCTTCCCAAGCCGGAGAGGCTATGTCACAACTATTTTTAATTCTGGTTATGCACTTCACTCCAGTGACCATGAGGAGGGGGCTGTCTGGATGCCGGTTCAAGCCCGGCATGACGATGTCGGAGGCACAGCCGTATACCGAGCCTTACCGCTCAGCAAATCGATATCCGTCATTCCGGCGCAAGCCGGAATCCAGTGGCAATGGCACAATTTCCCGGTTCTCGCCTGGATGCCGGGTCGAGCCCGGCATGACGAGATCAAGGGCACTTTCGGATATCGTATTACGCTACTGGAGTGAACTGCATGACCATTTTTTTAATTTTGTTCGTCTCAATTTTCGGGCAGAGCCTTGCGTTGAAGTTCTATCAACGCAACATTTTAGCTTTCGTTTGTCTTGGCATTCGTTTGTCGCGTTGATGGACCTTTAACGCGACCTACGTTCCCCGGCCGCATAGTGATTGTGACACAGTCTCCGGAGCTTGGGAACCAGCGAACCAACCCAACCAACCCAACCAACCCAACAAACCCAACAACTCCAATCAACCCAACCGCCGCTCAATGCAATTCCAAAAGTGACTGTACCTCTTGCCGCACGGCGTCCAGTCCGGCCTGCTGCATTGAGATGGATTGTTCGATCGATGCCAACGTTCCATCCAGACGTTCTTTATCATGGCGCCGTTCGGAAATGGCTGCCGCCCAACCCTTCACATCTCCGACATACGCCCCGAATTGCCCGGTCAGCATTTCATACAATCGCTGGCCTGCCAACTCCGCCAGGCGCTGGATGTACTGGAATTTAAGGTTTTCTTTGTAGTCTTTGAAATGGGCGACAAGCGAGCGCTCCGTCTCTTCTTTCATCTTGCGGATGCCGGCTTTGAGGGCTCTGAGTTCCTCCTCTTTTTCAGCGCCGACCGGTTTCTTGAGAATTTTCCGAATGCCGCGAACCAATGCATAAAAGCCCAAACGCATGACCGCCTCGGTCCTGATCTGGGCCGAGTAATGCATGGATGCCGCAGCAGGCGGCAGTTCCAGACGCGCGGTTTGTTTGACCGAGCCAAGATCCAGGTCACCGTGCCATTTCCAATCGGAGGAGGCATGGGCCAGGCCGAACTGCTTCAAGGCATCTTCATATTGCAACAAAGCATCCTTCACCATGGCTTCATAGGGCTGGGCAATCAGACGCAGTTTTTCCTGCAGCCGTTTTTCCTCGCCCAGGACATATCCCATTATTTCCGGATTCACCTTTTCGGCCATAAAGCCGTCCAGCGCCTGTTTGAACTCCTGGAAAACCAGGTAAAGTGTGTGGGTGAAGCCTGTGGACAATTGCTCATGGTAACGTTCGAGCGCAACATGGTAATCTCGGACGAAGACAATTGTTTTTTTCAGGATCGGACCGGTGTAGTAATCAAAAAAACGGTCCACATCCTTTTTCATTTCCCGGCTGATTTTTTGAACAGCGCCTTCCAGGGTATTTTGAATCGTCGACTGAACCTGGTCCATATGGCTCTGATGGGAGTGCAGCCGTTCGGCCACTTTGCGGGCGTCCCCGGCATTGCGATGCAGGAGGTCGCGGTTGAGCCGCACCCATTGCCCCAATCCGTTGGCCGTAACATCGATCCGTTCCAACTGATTCTGAAGCAGCAGCGCCGAGCGTTCGCGCGTCAGCTTGTATTGCAAATCCTTATTCAGGCGCTGGGTTTCTGCACTGGAGAATTCAACAAAGTCCTCGAATTTACGCCATTGGATCAACCGCTCCCGGTCCTTGGGCGCCAATTTCGCTTCAATGGCGCAGAACAAATTGAACAAAGCCGATAAAGAGAAAAGCCGGGGTTCTTCGACGATCAGCCCCAGTTCATCCGCAATCCGCTGCGCGAGGGCTTTGAAATCATCCAGGGTATCATGCTCATTGAAATCCCAGTTGCACACAAAGAGCATGTTGCCCGCAATTCCCATGCGTTTGATGATGGACAAAAAGCGGATGTCGGCCTGACGGATGCCGGTCCGGCTGCTGATAACATAGATGATCAGATGGGCTTTAAGCAGATAATCCTGAATCATGGCCAAATGAAGCGGGTTGGGCGAATCGCTCCCCTGGCAGTCGGCAATCTCGATGTTGCGCGTCAGGACATCGCCGGTCACCTCCAGCTGGATATCCTTAAGGTAGGCCGCCAAGGCATCATTAGCCACAAAAGCGCGGTGTTCGGCAAACTGAGCGCTGTCGAATTCACGGGTGGTGCTTTCGGCCGATACAAAGGACCGAATTTCGTCGTATCCTTTGATGTAGGATGTAAGCAATACACCGTTGGCATTGAGGCTGTCTTGAATGATCCGCCGCCCGCTGTCCAGTTCCTCCAAGGCCCTTTTCAGATCCATGCGATCCTGGGCGCGGCGGATATCAAATCCCTGTTTATCCGTTCGCCATTCATCCGTCGGAAAAAGAACCAGAGCTTGCTGGATTTCCGCGTTCACCTCATCCCATGATTTTAAAAAAAGACGGGCCCTGAGTTGATCTCCCTGGCGAATGCGCGTGACGATCGAAGTGACCACGCCTGCACCGCGCTTCAGATAGTCCTCTTCCAGCAGCGCATTGACCAGCGTGCTTTTTCCGGATTTTATCGCCCCCACGACAGCGATGCGCACAATATGATCCAAAAGCTGCCGCGCAATACCATCGCAGGAATGCAACCACTGCTCAAAAACGGGTGATGTTCTGTCCAGGACGGCCCGGGCCTCCTGAATAAGCCCGGAAACTTGCTGGTTGATCTTAAGAATCGCTTCCCGGTTGTGATGATATTGGTCCATAAGAGATCGGATCTTCCATTTTAATAGGTGTTGCGGCCACCATCCAACCTATCGAAATCATATAGTGGACAGTCCCATTCAATGGTCCGCGCCGTGCACCGGGATTTTGGAGATCCGAACATGTCGATCACCGGTAACCATTTGCTTCTATGGGTCAGGCGCGCAGACAAGGATCATGTCATTACGCATGCCGAAGGCAACGGCGATGCAGTTCGCCGATATACCAACGCTGGCCCTGGATTGTCAAAGGCCAACGGAAATTCACGCCTGCTCCGCAATCGCGCAAAAATATAATGGCTTGTTAATTCTATGCTTTTATGATACTAGGCTCATCAAGTGATGTGGGAACGATCGCCGGCTGCGCAATAAATCAGAGGGGAATCAAGATTCATGTCCGAAAAACATCCTGAGTGCCCGCTATATAATCCCTTAAACTGCAAGGAATACTACAATCCTAAACTCTGCGCTTTCGTTCGCAAGGATCGAGCCTGTCTAAAAAAGAAAAAGCCCAAGCAGAAATCCAATAACAATGATGAGGAAGAATAGCTCCTCACATTCAGAATCGAAGCGAAGGGGGCGCGGAAAGCGCCCCTCTTTATTTGGTTTGTTGGGTTTATTGGGTTTGTTGAGTTTATTGAGTTTGTTGAGTTTGTTGAGTTGGCGGTTTGTTGAGTTTATCGAGATCAGGGGTTGAATGAGTTGCTGGTTTGTTTTGGATTCGTCAAGCGCAAGTCAAGACACCAACAAACCAATAACTCGAAACAGCACAGGCCTTTTCGTTTCCGATTCCGGATCCCGACGGCTTTTCCTGCCGCGAATAGGGGCTTGCAAACCCAAAAACCCAACAAACCCCACAAACCCAATAACCCAACAAACCCAACCAACCAGATTCAGGCATACCCCGCCACGTCGGACAATTGGCCCGGGTCGATGCCTAAATTGCGAATGGCGATTTCCCAGCGGTTTTCCACGGGCACTTTGAAGATGATATCAAGATCGCATGGGGCCACCAGCCACGCATTGTGGCTGACTTCCCATTCCAGTTGGCCGGGTGCCCACCCCGCGCATCCCAAACTGATCATAAACGCTTGCGGACCTTGCATGAGAGCAATGGCTTCAAGAATTTCGCGGGAATTGCTCAGGGCCAGATTTTCGGAAATCCTGAGACTGTCGCCCCAATCCAATGGAGGGCCGTGGAGAACAAACAGTTGATTGCTGTGCACGGGACCGCCGATATGAATGGGAATGGTTTCCGCCGGGCGGCCGCAGGCGATGCCAAGCTCGTCGAACACCATCGCAGCGTTCAGTCCATCGTGCACTTGATTGAGTACGATGCCGACGGCGCCCTCACCGGTATGTTCGGATATGCAGGTCACCGACTTCCGGAAATTCGGGTCCATCAAGGCAGGCATGGCCATCAGGAAATGACCTTTGAGGTAGGAAGTTGCTTCATCCATCATTTGTCATGCTTTCATATCACCATTGCTTCAATATGCGGTTTGCCCTCTTTCCACTCGACCCTTCTTAAATCGTAAATCCCACCCGGTTGAAACTTTCCACCGGCATCCAAATCCAAAATCAGGGCGGCTACCTTTGCCGGTTCCGCCAAACGCCCCTCCTGGCGCATTTTCAAAAATCGCGCCCGTGCAGGAAAGTCCGTATCCTTGGCTTCGCGGATAAGCGCCTGCATGCCGGTATTCACCACCCCGGGCGCCACCGCGCAGATCGACACCCCGTTGGGCCGTATTTCCTGCTCCAGGGCCGCACAGCGGGTGAGCATGTTCAATGCGGCTTTGGCCGCGCAATAGAGCGACCATCCGGCGTAAGGGTGCAACGCGGCTCCAGAAGTAATGTTGATGATGCGCCGCGATGCGCCCCATCTATCCGATTCCCGTATAAACGATGAGATGAGCACCGCAGGGGCCATCAAATTGACCTGCATCGGATCACTCATCTGGACCGGTGTATGGTTTTCAAGAAAACCGATCGGCGCCAGCGTGCCCGCGTTGTTCACCAGAACGACATCACTGCAGGATGCATGCGGCACATCGTTCATCAGTCGGGACATCACCTTGCTGGTTTCGCCGGGGTCGCGCAGATCACACATGTAGTTGCGCCGGCCGCCTGTTTGCATTTCCGGCGCGCGTGAGATGCAAAAAAGCATATGACCGCGAAGCGCGATTTCTTCTGCCAGGGCTTGCCCGATGCCTCGGGTTGTTCCCGTTACAATGTAGGCGGCACTCATCGTGGAGATTTCCTTAAATTCACAAATGCCTGCATAAGGTACCTATACTTCAGCGCAGAGTCCCTTATGCCAACTATTCGGGGTCGGTATCGGGGTCGCAATCGAATTCGATATCGATGCCGATTCCGATATCGACCCGAGGCCGGCCAATTCACCGACTGAACAAGACGACCCACAGGGTGTAATCACCAGGGAACAAAATTCAAGCCATTTACGGCTTGTTCCCCAAGGCGTTGAAAGATCGGAGCAATCCTAAATGGATCGTGAAGTCAGGCGCCGCGCGCGTAAAAATGTCTTCGCTGAAAACGAATTCGACCTGCCAGTTGGGATTCAATGCGGTGCGGAAACCCAAGGCCAACTCAAAAGCACCGTCATCCAGCAATGCGATGCCCGTCCTTTCAACCGGCGATGAAAAATAGTTCAATTGCGCCAACCATTGCCATCGATCGTTGTAGGCGTACGCGGCACCGATGAAAAGAGTGATGCTGGAGCGCGCCGCCACGTCGGCCCCCCGGCTGTCCGGATCGCCGTGCCAGATGAACCCGGGCATCGTAAAGAACGACCACGGGCCCGATTCATATTGCGCCGGCAAAAAAAGCCCTGCATCCAAACGGCCGCTGCCATAGCCGTGGCGGGGTTCGCCGGCAGGCAGTTTGAGACTGGTCAGCAATGAAGCATGCAAAGCGGCTGCTCCCGAAGAAGAAAACAGCAACCATTGCCCCGAAAGGGTCACGTCGGCCAGTCGCAGTCCTCCGGCATCTCCTTCAATCCACGCTGATCCGCCTTTGTCGACCCGGTATGCGAAACTGTCCCGGGGCCGGTTTTCTCTTCCATAATTACCCACACCCAACAGGTCGTGATAATTTTCAAGGAACCCATCCAGAAACCCGCCGCTCATGTTGACCAGGGGCATATCCAGGCGGATGGCCGCTCGGCTTGTAAGGCCGTATGCGAAGGAAAGACCCACGACCGCTATTTCCATATCCATCAGAAAGCGGTACTGCGGACCGCTTTCATCCACATAAACACTGCTGTAATCGACGGCCAATGAAGCGTTCAAGCGTCCTGCAGAAGGCGGCAGTGCCGATATGGGGCGCGGCGTCAAAAACATCAGATGGAGCGGAAATCGGTTTTGAACTTGCAGCGGTCCCCGGTCTGCGAAAGGGATGCGAGTTGTCCCCAGAATGACAGCCGGCAATATCACCAGCAAAACCGCTTTCCCGATGCGCATCATGTCGTTCCTCTTTGATCCGGCAGGATTAAACAAAACCGTCGGCGGCAAGCCTTGCTGATCACAACCAGCAATTTGAGTTCAAAGCACAAATGAATGAGGCTGAAGGCGAAGATTCAACCGCGCGCCCGCACGCCGTCGCAGGCCCGGATATTTAAGGCCTGGATGCGGCACCTTGCTGTGAAGCTTTTTTGCTTACCACCTTTTTGCTTGACAGTTCAAGCGCCGGTTGTTAAACAGCCCCTAAATCAAAGGCGACTACCAGCATGAACAGCCAGGTCCTACGTATCGTCAACCTTCTTATTCTCGTACTCGGCGTCATTATTCGACTCCGGGACAAGGGGACGATAATGGTTTAAAGCAACAACCCCGGTAAAAAACAAAATCCGTTATCGGCCCCACCGGCTGATAACGGATTTTTTTTGCAGAAAGGAAACGGCATGAAAAGTGATCAGGTCAAAAAAGGTGCAGAACGCGCGCCCCACCGAGCCCTGTTGAAAGCCTGCGGCTACAGCGATTCCGAGATTCAGCGGCCATTGATCGGCATCGCCAACTCGGCCAACACGATTATCCCGGGACATGTTCACCTGAACAGTCTGGCCGAGGCGGTCAAGGCCGGGATTTACATGGCCGGCGGAACGCCCGTGGAGTTCGGCATCATCGGGGTATGCGACGGCATTGCCATGAATCACGAAGGCATGAAGTATTCGCTGGCCAGCCGCGAACTGATAGCCGATTCCGTGGAAATCATGGCCATGGCCCACGGCTTGGATGCCATCGTGATGATTCCCAACTGCGACAAAATCGTGCCCGGCATGCTGATGGCGGCGGCGCGCCTGGATTTGCCGGCCATTTTTGTCAGCGGTGGCCCGATGCTGGCGGGCAGGCACCCGGACCGCCCCAAGGATACCAAGATCGACTTGATTACGGTTTTTGAAGCGGTCGGCGCCGTCAAAGCGGGCCGCATGAACGAGGATGAGTTGGCGGCCATTGAGGAAGCCGCCTGTCCCACCTGCGGCTCATGTGCGGGCATGTTTACGGCCAACTCCATGAACTGTCTGGCCGAGGCCATCGGGATGGGCTTGCCGGGCAACGGCACTATTCCGGCGGTCTCGGCCGCCCGGATTCGGCTTGCCAAGCAAGCCGGAATGGCGATCATGAATCTGCTGCAACATTCGATTCTGCCGCGGCAGATTGCCACCCTCGATGCCTTCGAGAATGCCATGTCCGTCGACATGGCACTCGGCTGCTCGACGAATACGGTCCTGCATTTGCCGGCCATTGCCAGAGAAGCCGGAATCGAGCTGCCGCTGCCGCTGTTCAACAAAATGAGCGGACGGACGCCGCATCTTTGCAGTCTGGTGCCGGGCGGACCGCACAGCGTCCAGCAGCTCCATGAGGCGGGCGGCGTTCCGGCCGTGATGCGCGAGCTGGCCAAGAAACGG
>QZKV01000127.1 GCA_003599575.1 Desulfobacteraceae bacterium
GATTACGGATTTCATGCCTTGGCACTGATCAAGCCGTGGCCATCAAAATCGAATCCGCGGCGCTCGCGATGGCGTTTCCCGGCAGCCTTCAGGCAATTTGCTATTGAACTGATTTGCCCATCACCTGCCATCTTGCTTCAATGGTATCCGCTGATAAATCAGCACCACAATCCCATTCGATAAAGTATCCCCCATTGAAGACCTTTTGAAATTCGTTGTAATCTCGAAGAGGTTCAAACGCCTCGTATTCGAGATAGGGACTGACGTCAAAGTTGCCGAAGCGACCGTCGTCTGCAATGATGGACAACACCCAATTTGGCTGCGGAGATAATACTGCTATTTTCATTAGTCAAGTCCTTTGATCGGAAATGGTTTTTTGCCGTTCACAGCAAGACTCCAATCAGCCAATAAATCTTCTTGATGAATTTCGATCCAAGCGACTACCAATTTGTGCTTGTTCGGTGGCAGCTCACCAGCTAACAACGTTCCGTCAAAAATAGAGTACACTGCGATTTTACCTGGCTGCTGGCGTTCGCCTGCGCCATGGCGAAGGAGCTGGCCTGCACCAGGATCTGCATCTTGGCGAAGTTGGATGCCTCCTCGGCGAAGTCGACATCGCGGATCGACGACTCGGCTGCGGAGATGTTGACCCGCGTTACCGAGAGGTTGGCGATGGTGGAGGTGAGCTGGTTCTAGGCCGAACCGAGGTCACTCTGGACTTGTCGGGACCCTTCAGTGCCGCATTGGCTACCGAGATGGCGATCCGGGCGCCTTCCCGGGTCAGGGCGTTTGTTCGTGGAGTTTTTCCTGCACCCAAAGGTTAAGCAGGGTGTCGGCCGTCACCCCTCGCTTATGGGCAAGGGCTTGAATCTCTGCCGAAAGGTTTTTTTCGACGGCATAATAGGTCGCCTCGGACTCAATATCCACCTCAAAGGAAACCTCTTTTGTCCGGTCCCAAAAATCAGCAAGATCGTGATCATCCCAGAATTCGCCGATTTTTTTGTAGGAATCCGCCTCCGACAAGGAACTTTTATTTCGCATAAAGCCTCCTTTCCGCTTTACTCATATCTCTGACCGACAAAATCACAATACGCTTATCATGCTTGTAAACGAAAAACACCACAAGGTGACGTCCGGAATCGGTCTTGCCCATTGCCACATAAACGTTCTCGCCGGGGCGATGTCCCTTCTCAACGAACCTGAAATGAGGCCCGTTCTCCAGAAGGCTCCCCACCTCGTGCTGTTGCACGGAATGCTTGCGCACCAGCTTGTCAACGATGTCATTAAGCCAGATGATCCCCTTGATATTCAATGCTCGCCCTCCGCCATTCTCATTTTTGCGCTAATGAATGCGTCCAAAAGGAGATCGTATCTGCCACCCAGCATATCGGATTCCTTGGGGCTGTACGCTGACATTGGGCAGGGTGTTGGTGAGCGGCAAGCAAGCCTAATCCCTTCGCCAATCTCTCTCAATATCAACTGATGTTTTGCAACCGGAGTAAGGCCCGTTAAGGCGGCCATAAAGCAAATTTATGTTTCCTTGGCATCCTGCAAAACTCGTTGATATAGGCCATCACTTATCCGGAACCCGGCTACATTACGTAAGGCTGTCAACAGAGGGTTTACCTGGTCGATGATTCCTTTGCGCTTCGCTCGGATCAGAACACCTGCCAATCCTACGTAACGCAGCCCGAAATGCTTTGCAATTTCCCGCCCCAAACGTTCATCCATCAGAAGAACATCAGCTTGTAATTCCAACGCGAGGACGATCGCTTCTGCCTCCCCTCCGTCTAACTCCTGTCGTAAGGCATGGACCAGCTGTTTATTGGCTACGGCTTGTATCTCAATCCAATTGGCGTTCTTTATGTCAAGTGCACCAGGCTGCCCTTCCCCCTCAACGACAACTTCCTGCCAAACCGCTTCAGGGATGATTATCCGTTCGAAGACAATTCGTAGCAAGTCCAGTTTGCCTATCCGAGCCAAGTTGATTAAAGGTGAGGAATTGCTGGCAACCTTCATCACTTTTCCAGCTCCTCCAGAGTCAGTAGATCTTCCTCATACTCTTCAAGATCATAATGGACAGAAATTCCTCGGCCACCCAGAAGTTGTTGGAAGGTCCAGGCGGTCATTCCGGCAATTTCCCGAGCTTTCCCAAATGATAGCTTGTTCTGCTGGAACAGGTGAATGGCAAGCTCACACTTTAGCTCCTGAGGCGTCATCCGGGTGGCGTGAACAATCTCTGACGGAATTTCAAAGGATAATGTAGAAGTAGTCATTTTAAAATCTCCTCGTATTATTCAGGAGGATTCCCAGGGGCACGACAGTCGAGAGGGCGATTAAAGAGGGACGAATCGATCCCCTTGATCGCCTCTGGGCATCTGTATAGTGAATAATGGCACTTACGTGCCTTTCGAAATTGCCTGATTCACAGTTATTTCTATATACCACATATGATGCAGAACAAAAAGACGCCACGGAGCTGGCTGGACCATGCCGGTGTGAACAAAAAAAAGGCACGGCCCCGGGGGCCGTGCCTTGGTTGAGGTTATGGGGTAGTGGCTTCGCCGGCGCTTACGCCTAGCCTTGGAGCAGGGAGAGCACGCTCTGGCTGCTGGCGTTGGCCTGGGCCATGGCGAAGGAGCTGGCCTGCACCAGGATCTGCATCTTGGCGAAGGTGGAAGCTTCCTCGGCGAAGTCAACATCGCGGATCGACGACTCGGCGGCGTTGATGTTAACCCGCGTGGTCGAGATGTTGGCGATGGTGGAGGTGAGCTGGTTCTGAACAGAACCGAGATCACTCCGGACTTTGTCGAGGTCCTTCAGGGCCGCATCCGCGACAGCGATGGCGGTCTGCGCACCGTCTTGGGTGAGGACGCTGATCCCCGAGAGCCGGTTGGTCGTGGTCGTCCCCAGACTGGAGTTGGCGGATGTGGCAGAGCCCGCGTTCGCGGCCAGAGTTGTACCGGCGGCCAGGACCGATCCGCCCGCCAAGCTCATTTCCGCACCGAGGGTGACCGCGCTGCCGGTGGTAACGTTGCTGGTCAGCATGGTGCCGGCGCTATAGCTGGTGCCGTTTGAGCCGGTGACATCGGTGGTCAGGTAGGTGCCGGCAGCGATGGTCGAGCCGGCGGCCAAAACGGAGCCGGTCGCCACCAGCATTTCACTGTTAGCGCTGACGGTCTCGTTGTTGGTTAGGGTTACCGTGCCGCCCAGGGTGGAGCCATTGGTGAGAATGGACCCGCCGCGGATAACGCTGGCCTCCGCCACGGTCATGTTGCCGGTCACGCTCAGGTCGCCATCGAGCGTGGCGGTACCGCCGATGGTCGAACCGGCGGCAATGAGGGTGCCGGTCTCAGCGATTGTCGAGCCCGCGCCCAGCGTCATCTGGGAGGTGGTGTTGATGGCGCTGAAGAGCGGCATATTGGCTCCGGCAATAGTGGTGCCCGCGGCCAGAACCGAGCTGCTGTTTACCAGGGTGCCCGAGAGCAGGGCCATGTCGTTTTCCACCACCATGACGCTGCTCAGCGTGAAATCATCAGCGGTGAACAATGTTCCTGTACTAAATAAGCTGTTGGTTTGCACAGTCGCCCCCGTCTGCAGGGTCATGACATCCGTGGTGGTAAATGAGCCACTAAGGACGACTGTATCGGCCGTGAACAAGGTCCCGGCTTCGAAGGTCGAATCACTTTGAATCGTCGACCCGGTCACCAGGGTCATATCCGCGGTCAGCGTCAAGTCGGCACTGAGGGTAAAAGTGTCGGCAGTGAAATAGGTGCCGGCATTGTAGGTCGAGTCGCCGCTCATGATCGAGCCGGCGGTTGCCGTGAGGTTAAAGGTAAGGGTCTGGTCGCCCGACAGAACGACCGCGCCGCTCGCCGTGTAGCCGCCGGAATCACCAATGCGGCCGGAGGTGGTGTCGAGATATTCGCCACTCGCAAGCACGGTTCCGGTGGCCAGGGTGCTGCCGCTGCCGAGGGAGGAGCCGGCCGCAATATTGGCGGCACCGGTGAGCGCGGCGCCGGTGTGGGAGCCGTCAACGCCATCGTTGGTAATGATCGTGCCGGCTGCGAAATCAGAGCCGCTGCCGATCACCGAATCGGCGGTAATGGTGGCCGTGCCGTTCGTCGCGCCGACGTTGGAGCCATTGATCGCACTGCCCTGCAGAACGGTGCCGGAAGAAATGATGGAGGTGCTGCCAACCACCGAGCCAACGCCGATGGTCGCCACCCCGGTCGTTGTGCCGTTCCCCACAATACCATCAACCGCATCGCCCTGGAGGACCACGCCGGAATTGAGAACCGAATTGGAAGCCAAGAGGGACCCAGCTTCGATGGTCATCGTGCCGGCCAGGGTGGCGCCGGAAACCGTGGCGCTATCGGAGAGAACAGTGCCGGAGCCGAGGACCGAGCCGGCGCCCAGGATTGAGTCGCCAGCCAAGGTAGAGCTGGCCGTGGTGGACAGGTCGCCAGTGAAGGTGGAGCCCGCCAAGTCCTGGCCGGTGGTCCACCCGGCGGCCAGCCGGGAGCCGCTCTCTAGCGTAGAGCCGACCGCCACGGTCGAGGAGATGGTGGTGGTCGTGTTGCCGGAGATCTCGAGGTTGCTGGTGAGGGCAACGACGTTGCCGCCGCCGGTATCGTTTACGACGATTGAAGAAGCGCCTTCCTGCTTGAGCTGGATATAGCCGAGCGTTGAGAGATCGGCGCTGCCGAGCACGCTCGAGATCGTCCCTTCCACTTTGATCGCCCGCTGGTCCGTGGAGGTCAAGGTCAGGTAGCCGGACGAGTCGACACTCGCCGACACTCCGTGCTGGGACAGCTTGCCGTTGATGGCCTTGACAAGGGCGCCATCGGAGTCGTTTTCCTTGACGTCGATATCGCCGATGTTTACGCCATTGATTTTTAGGCCCGTGATGGACCCTTCCTTAACGTTGGCGGCCGTGGTGTTTTTAACGACAGCGCTGGCGGAAATGCCAAGAACGTCGCTCACCTTGTTAATGGCATCGGCAAGAGCGCCCATGCCGTTTTCAGCGCTGTTGTTGTAAGAGATATCAACGGATTGAATCGAATAATACTGGTTTTGCAAGTTGCTGTAGATCGCTATCTCCGCCGTGCCTGCCCCGCTCAAGGTAAGGTTGCCGGTGGTGAGGTGGCCGAGCTTGGTGGTCTGGGCCGAGGCAATGGAGATGTTGACTGTCTCACCCGAGTAGGAGCCAATCTGGAAAGACTTGTTGGTGAAGTTACCGGAGAGCAGCTTTTGGTTGTTGAAAGCCGTGGTGTTGGCAATGATATCCAGTTCTTCCAGGAGCTTGGTGATGTCGGACTGGATCGCTTTCCGCGACTCGGTGGTCTGGCCGTCCTGCGCCGCTTGGATCGATTTAGTCTTGATGGTATTGACGATCTTGATGGATTCGTCCAGCGCACCATCGGCGGTCTGCACCATGGAAATACCGTCGTTGGCATTCTTGATGGCTTGACCGAGGCCGAGGGCCTGAGATTTCAGGGAGTCCGCGATCGCCATACCCGAGGCATCGTCCGCCGCCTTATTGATGCGTAAGCCGGATGACAGTTTTTCCAGAGAAGCCGACAACGAGTTGTCGTTGTTGATCATGTTCTTGTGGGCGTTCAGCGCGGCCACATTGGTGTTGATGCGTAAAGCCATGGTTGTTACCTCCGTGTGGTTGGTTGGCGAGGAATCCGTTCCTCAACAATGTTCAAAATCTGGCCCTGCATGCTTGCCTGGATTGTCGGGTGCTCACCTCCTTGGTTTTTAGTTGGTCGGTTCATCTAAACTGGGTTGTCAAATAACGTATCGGAACGGCTGAACCGCACTTAAATTTTTTGCCGGCTCGGCGAAGAGTGTTTTCTGGATCAGGCAGGGTGACGTTTTTCCTCTTAAGAATAAGTGCCCGGACGACGAAACGTAGAGAGGATGCAGCTTGGAATCATGTAAAAATTCGGAGACGATAATGCCGAAACTGCCGGATTTCTATAAAATCAATGTCGATCTGCTCAAGAAAAATCATGCTCACATCTGGAAGGCCTTGGCGGCCAACCCGCCCGCGCCAGCGGGCGAGGTGGTGATCTCGCCCGGGGAAAAACCGAACCTTCTGCTCGCCACTAAAACGGGGCGAACCGGCAGTCTTCATCACTACGAAGACCCGGCTGCTGAAGCTAAGCGATTCCTGGAGATGGTTCCGGAAAACTCAACCGGGGTGATCGTCTTTCTCGGCCTGGGGTTGGGGTACGCGGCTTTGCAGCTTGTTCGGCAGCGGCCGGGCGTGCGCCACTTCGTACTTTTTGAGCTTAACCCTGGTATTTTCGACCGCGCGCTGCACCTGATGGATCTAAAGGATCTGCTGGCCGACCGACGGATCATTCTCAGTGTCGGTCCCGAGCCAGACGTGCCTGAAGTCATGCAGCCCGCCGGCCGCGCCCTGCAGCTCGAGAATGCGCATCTGTTGCAGCATCCGCCCTCATTTGCGATTGATCCTGAAGGATATAAAGAACTGCGCGACAAAGTCTATGAGCACGTGAACAAGCTCAATGTGAGCGGCGCCACATCGGTCAGATTCGGGAGCGATTTCGTCGCCAATCGCATTCGGCAATTCACCTCCATGCACTGCAATAGCTATCTGCTCGAAAGCCTCGGCGAAGCCTTTGCCAATGTGCCGGCCATTTTGGTCGCCGGTGGGCCGTCTTTGGATAAGAATATCCACCTCCTCCCGCGCGCGAAGGGCAAGGCATTGATCATTGCCGTGGATACAGTGCTGCCGGCGCTCTGCCGTCAGGGTGTGCTCCCCGATTTCGTCACTTCGCTCGATCCGCAGCCATTGACCTATGAGAAGCTGGCCAGCGTGGTTCCCCAAACAAAGGGGGTCTCACTGATCACTGTCCCTGGCACCACTACACGGGTCACCAAAACCTTTCCCGCTGAAGCCAGATTTTGGCTTTTCTCCGCCCGGGCCATGGAAAGATGGCTCAATACCATTTTAGGCGGCAAATCGCTGACCGCCGGGGCGGGCACAGTGGCGCACCTCAACATTTTGAGCGCGGTCATTCTCAAGTGCTCCCCAATTATATTGGTCGGCCAGGATCTCGCCTTTCCTACCGCGCAGAGTCATGCGCAGGGTACGGTCCTCACCGACAAGAGCGAGATGAGAATCGCCCAGGCCTCGGATGCGAATGCTATGTGGGTTGAGGGCAACGACGGAAGCAAGGTCAGGACCAACCGGGCCTATTTCAGCGATAAAGAGTACTTCGAAAGAATTGTTGCCGAGCAAGCGAGACATTACATCAATGCCACCGAAGGCGGGGCTTACATCAAAGGGACGGAAGTAATGCCCCTAGCAAAAGTAATGGAGCGCTTTTGTCAGGACGACAGGGATATCCAGGGGCGCTTGCGCTCATTCCGGATAAATGTTCCCCCTGCCGATTCCAACCGCTTTATTGTCGAATTCCGGGCGGTGCAGAAGAAAATCTCGGAAGTGCGTAAAATCATGCGCCGGGTCGAAAAATTGACTGGCGAGGTGCAGAAAGCACTTTTGAATATTTCTGAGCAAGAGCAGGCCGGCATTACGCGATACAATTGCTTTCCTCCAGAAATGCGGCGGAAAATAGAGCAAATCGATGGTGATCACCTGCTCCTTGATCGCGAGCAGCAGTTGTGGTCCCTGGTGGAAGAGCTTACCATGGAGGGACTGCGGCAGCGGGAGCGAATGCAGCATCAAATTTTGAAACTCGAGCAGGAGCCGGGGCAGTATCTTGCCTGGGTGGCAGCGAGTTTAAAGATGCGGCAGCATATAAATGAGGTGCGATCCCAGGTTCTGTCCTTTCTGGACGGGCAGCTCTCTTGGGTGTTAAAGCACCATGCCAAAGAGAAACGACTTCGGAATGCCGCTGATGGTGGCCAGCGGCAGCATGCGCTGTTAGAGCTGGCCGACCTCTATTTTGCTTCCGAGGATACGGTTCTCGCTCAAAGAACCCTTGGGGAGCTGCTCGAAATTGCCCCGCAGGACCCGGAGGTCCATTTCAGGCTGGGCCGGGTGGCGCTCGCCCATACGGATTTTAAGAAAGCCGCCGATCATTTCCAGGAGGCGGCCACTGCAGACCCGGCCATGGCAAAACGCGAGGATAAGATTCGGAAGGAATTTGCCGGGCAGTACCTTGCCTACGCCGAGAAATATTTTTCCCTGGATAGCGGGACAACGAAAAGAATGCTCTTGAAGGGATTGCGCTATCGGCCGGGGGACCTCGAATTGCGGGCAAAGTTGGGCCTTCTGGCTGCCAGGGACTTGGAATTCGTCCGTGCTGACCTGAGCGGGAAAAACGAGGAGGCATTCGGTCTGGCCAAGGAATGGCATCAGGACTTGCTCGCCGAGGAGAGCTTGCGCGCCGCCCTCGATCGCAATACAGTTGCCGAATTGCACAAGCAATACGCCCTGCAGCTTGTGAGAAGAAATGATTATGCGGGCGCAGCCGCGGGCTACGAATCAGCATTGGCTTACGCGCCAGAGGACCCTGAGCTGCATATCAATCTGGCCGAGAACTGTTTCAAGCTCGGGCAGTACCCGCGCGGCATCGGTCACGTTCAGAAAGCGGTTGAGTGCGATCGCGGCTATGCGCGTAGCTGGGAAAACATCGGCGACAACCTTTACCGCTGCGGCGAGGTCGAAAGCGCCATTGCCGCCTACGAGCGATGTTTCGTGGCGTTACCGGAGCAAGCTCATTTACTGCGGAAGATCGGCGATTGCTACTTGGCTCTGGGGCAGCCGCACCCGGCCAAGGAGGCTTATCTTCAATTTAAATCATTGTTGACAGGCGACAATTTGTAAGCGGTTGTTTATTTTTGGGGGACGTACTTATGTCAAAGCGAGGCAAGCCGCTATTTTCCGAGCTACAATACTGTTCGCGGTGCTGTATGCCCGAGACGCAGGAGGGAATCACTTTTGACGACTTGGGGGTCTGCCAGGCCTGTCAATCTTCCGAGCAGAAGATCCACATCAATTGGGTAGAGCGTGAGGTCAAGCTGCGCCAAATTCTTGCCGAGGCCAAGGCGGCGGCCGGCAGCAACTATGACTGCATTGTGCCGATAAGCGGCGGCAAGGACAGCACCTTCCAGCTTCATGTGCTCGTCAAGATCTATGAGATGAAACCGCTTGCGGTCACCTTCAGTCACAACTGGTACAGCAAAACCGGCTGGTATAATTTGCAGAACGCCCTCGAGCAGTTCAATGTCGATCACATCATGTTCACTCCCAATCGGCGATTGGTGAACCGATTGGCCAAGAAGTCCCTGCAGGCGATCGGCGATGCCTGCTGGACTTGCCATGCCGGGATCGGCGCCTTCCCGCTGCAAGTGGCGGTACGGTTCAAAATCCCACTCTTAATTTGGGGCGAATCCATTGCCGAGGCGTCCGGCCGGGCTTCCTATTTAAATCCGGTCCATAAATTCGACCGGGAATATTTCACCAAAGTATCGGCCAAGCTCAGACCGGACCAGATGGTGGGAGAGGGGCTCACGGAGCGGGACCTGCTTCCTTTTGTCGTTCCTTCGGCCGAGGAATGCGAAGCGATTGGTCTTCGCGGCATCCATCTTGGGGATTACATTTTTTGGGATGACGAGCGCCAGACCGAATTCGTCCGCGATGTCTACGGCTGGAAGGAAACGGAAGTGGAAGGCACATACAAGCGGTACAAAAGCGTCGAATGTATCATGCCAGGTATGCATGACTTCACCTGCTATCTCAAGCGCGGCTACGGGCGCGCCACATTCCAGGCCTGCATCGATGTCCGGAATGGGTTGCTCACCCGGGAAGAGGCATTTGCGCTGGTCGCGGAAAATGACCCGGTCCGGCCCGAGGCTTTGGATTATTTTCTTGAGATTACCGGAATGTCGGAGGCGGAGTTTTACGAGGTGATGCGCCAACACAGAATCAGCAAGCTGCGGGATATCGCGGTCCCGGTCAAGCCGAAAGATCACCCCAATGAGGAAAATATCCTGCCGTTCGTCGAACAGCTTCTCGCGGCGGAAAGAACCAGCCCCGACGAAAATAAAAGGGGGAGGTCATGAGCAACGAGGGATTTTTCGGTCTCAGCATCGGGGAAATTCTCCGCGGTTACCGGTCGGGGACCATAACCCCCCAGGATGTTGCACGAATATGTCTGGACCAGGTGCGCCGACACGATCCGCAATGCTTCGCCATGGAGGTTTTTAGCGCGGAAACCCTGCTTGCCGAATCCGCAAGAGCGGCGAAGGGGCTCGGAAGCGGCAAGGCTATCCGATTGCTGGAAGGCATTCCCGTCGGGGTGAAGGACATTTTCAACACTGCCGATTTCCCTACGCAAATGGGCAGTCCGCTGTGGACCGGTTTCACGCCGGGCAATGATGCGCGCGTCGTCTTTTATCTGAAACAAGCGGGCGCCATTATCCCCGGCAAGACCGTCACGGCGGAATTTGCCGTCCATACGCTGGGAAAGACCTTGAACCCGCATGATTCGGAGCCGCCATGTTCCTCAGTATCAGAAACCGCTTGTTCCTGGCCTTTCTGCTGGCGACCTGCAGTGTCGTGGCCAACATGTATTTCATCATGAAGGCCAGCTTTGACCGCAGCCTGCTGCGCTACGTGGATACGGTGGAAGGGGAACGCCTGGAACGGCTGGCGGACTCCCTGGAAGGCGCCTACCGCCAACATGGCAGCTGGGATTTTCTGCGTGACGATCCCGCCACCTGGCTGCAATTGGTGGCGGCTTCGCGCCCCGACCGGAGGATGCCGCCCCACC
>QZKV01000058.1 GCA_003599575.1 Desulfobacteraceae bacterium
CTGCTGCACGACCTTGAAGGCCTGTTCCAGGCGCGGCTGGACATCATTACCGAACAGTTCTACCAGCACCTGCTCGCCTTTGCGGAGACCCGCAAGGTGTTCCGCAACGAGGCGATGATCCGGCGCCTGATCGAGGCGCAGAAAGCCTATTTGATGCAGGCAGTATGCGGCCCCTACGATGCCGCCTATTTCGAGCGCCGCTGGCGCATCGGCTATATCCACAACGCCATTCTGCTGGAACCGCACTGGTTCATCGGCGCATTTCAGCTCTATCAGCGCATCCTCTACCCGATCATTCTGGAACGCTACAAGGATGACCCGCAGGCGGTGGTGGAGCACATTCTGGCCCTGGACAAGATCATGAACCTGGATATGCAGCTCGGCATCCAGAGCTACTACATCCATTACGAAGGCACCATGGACAAACTGCGTGAACTGAACCTGAAGATCGAAGCGGCGAGCACCGCCAAGAGCCAGTTCCTGGCCAACATGTCGCACGAATTCCGCACCCCGCTGAACGCCATCATCGGCTTCACCGAAGTGCTGCAAGACCAGATACCCGGGCCGCTCAACGCCGAGCAACTGGAATATCTGGGCGACATCCACGATGGCGGGCAACTGTTGCTGCGCCTGATCAACGACGTGCTGGATCTGTCGAAAGTGGAAGCGGGACGGCTGGAGCTGTTTTATGAAACCTTCCCCATCGCCCAGACCGTGCGCGAAACCATCACCACCCTGCGCGGCCTGGCCGAGAAAAAGGGCCTCAGTATCCAGTTGAACCTGCCGCCGGATCTGGGGCTGATCACCGCCGACCATATCCGCTTCAAGCAGATACTGTACAACCTGCTGTCGAATGCGGTGAAGTTCACCGACCGTGGAAGCGTGACGGTATCCGCACTGCTGGAAGACCGGCAATTGCATCTGGCGATCGCCGACACCGGCATCGGCATACGCGCGGAAGATATGGACCGTATTTTTATCGAATTCAGCCAAGTGGACGATTCTCATGCACGGCGCTACGAAGGAACCGGGCTGGGACTCGCACTTTCGAAACAGCTGGCGGAGGCGCATGGGGGACGCATCTGGGTGGACAGCGCCTTCGGCGTGGGCAGCACCTTCCATGTCATGCTGCCCTTGCAACCCGCCGAAAGCGGGAATATCCGTGCGCCAGGGAAAAACCCTTATGGATAATTCAGCCGGCAATATGAAAAAAGAGTCCGGCCAGGGTCCGGGCAATACCGTCCTGGTGGTGGAAGACAACCCGCAGGCGGCGAAGCTGCTGTCCCTGTATCTCAATCAGGCAGGTTACCAGACATTGATTGCGCAAAGCGGCAGCCAAGCCTTGGAGCTTGCGGCGCAGTGCAGCCCGATGGCGATCACGCTGGATCTGCTGCTGCCCGACATAGACGGCTGGGAGGTATTGACCGAACTGAAGGCCATACCCCGCACCCGCAACATCCCCGTGGTGATCGTCTCGGTGCTGGATCGCCAGACACTGGGTTTTCGCCTCGGGGCAGCAGATTATCTGGTCAAGCCGGTGGAGCGCGCGGAATTGCTCCACGCCTTGCGCCGCTGCATTCCCCGTGAAGGCGAAAACGGGGTGCGCCGCAAGGTGATGGTGGTGCACACCAATCCCGACGAGCTGAATCTGCTGGCCATGATGCTGGCGCAGGAAAACTACGAAGTGATCCAGGCGCTGGGCATGGAGGAAGCCGCCAACCTGGCGAAATGCGCCCGCCCGGATCTGGTCGTCACTAACCTGCTGGCGGGTGAACTGGATTTCTTCAGTTTGCTGGAAAGCCTGAAGTCGGCGCCGGAAACCGCCCATATTCCGGTCCTGGCATTGACCAGCAAAATCTCCGGTTCCGCAGAACCGGCGCCCGAGGAAGGCAGGATCGAGTTTGTACTGTTGCAGGAAAACGAACTGATCGAAGAGCGCCTGCTGGCGGCTATCACCATGCGCTTCAGGAAAACAGGCTTCCCCCCGGGATGAGGCGATGACTATGACAAAGACCATACTCCTGGTCGAAGACGACGCCATCAACCGCAAGCTGGTGCGCATCGTGCTGGGCGACAAAAAACGCTATCGCATTCTGGAAGCGACAAGCGCTGGCGAGGCATTGGAACAACTCGGGCGCATCAAGCCGGACTTGTTGCTGCTCGATATCCGCCTCGACCATGGCAGCGGCCTGGATGTAATCAGCGCGGTCAGGAACGACCGCTGTTTCGATGATGTTCCGGTTGTGGCAATCACGGCCGAAGCGATGAAGGGCGACGAAAAGCGCTTTCTTGCCGCAGGCTTCGACGGCTATCTGAGCAAACCCGTGGATACCCGGCGTCTCCAGGAGGTGGTGGAGCGGTTTATCAATGCCGGCAGGAAGGCCGCGTATGTCTGACGAAGACATTTCCGTCGATGCGACCATACTGGTGGTGGACGATTCGCCATCCAATGTGAAGCTGCTGCGCCTCATCCTGGGCGCCGCCGGCTACCGCGTGCTCGAGGCCTCCAGTGGCGCAGAGGCATTGGAAATATTGCGCCGTGAGCGGCCGGATGCCATGTTGCTGGATGTGCGCATGCCCGGCATGACAGGATATGAAGTGTGCAGGAAAATCAGGGATGACCCCGAATTCGCCTCCTTGCCGGTAATCATGGTGACGTCCCTGTCGCTGGCCGAGGAACGCATCATGGGCATCGAAGCAGGTGCGACCGACTTCATCAGCAAGCCGTTCAGTAAAAACGAGCTGCTGGCGCGGGTGCGTACCAGCCTCGTCATGTCGAAGTATTGCAGGAACGGCATCGTTCCCCAACTGCCCGGCGCGGCGCTGGTCACCGATCCGTCCTGGAAAATTCTCGCCATGTCGCCCTTGTCCGCAGTATTCCTGAACCTTCCCCCGCACGACATAGTGCAATTCGATTTCACGCAATTATTGGAGCAGGGCGAAAAGGATTTGCTCTCCTCGGGAGAGGAACTCATCGACTTCCAACTGCAATCCCGCCTTCGCCTTAAGGCCAGGCAGACTGCCGTCAGGGATCCGTCCGGGAAGCTGGTTCTGCGGCTGATTATGTTGAGTGAAACCGCCTAGCTCATCCCCCGCGGTTTTCCCTGGAAGCTCAGGTATGCACCCCACGGCAAAGTAGGGATGCACCCCATTGTATCGAGGTGGCGGAAGTCTATATTTGCAGGCACGGCTTGCGCATCGGCGATTTCCGCAATCAAGGGGAAGAGCCGTAGCGCGATCCGGGGCAGCAGCATTTTCCCCGCATAAGGTTGTGCCCGGAGCAAGCCCGGATTATGAGGCTCCGCTTTGAACATTCCCGTGGTCAATCCCGGACTCGAATATCCATGCGGGATATTTCACATTTTTCTAGAAAGGAAACGACAACATGGCAACCGGAACAGTTAAATGGTTTAACGACGCAAAGGGGTTTGGCTTCGTCACTCCCGATGATGGCAGCACGGATATATTCGCGCACTATTCCGCGATCAACATGAGCGGTTTCAAGTCGCTCCAGGAGGGCCAAAAAGTCATTTTTGACATAGTGCAAGGCCCCAAAGGCAAGCAGGCATCCAATATTCATGCCCCTTGATCGGCTCCCGAACTGGAGAAAAACCCCGGCGTAAAAACGCCGGGTTTAAGGCTGACGATTCAATTCAAATACGGAGAAATCATCATGGCAAACCTCATTCAGTACAACCCATTCTTAAGCAGGCTTACTCGTTTTGACCCATTCCGCGATGAAGACTGGCTGCGCGGCTTGGGGATACGCCCATTTAACGGCGAATTGGAAACGGTTCCCCAGATCAAAATCGATCTGGCTGAAAACGACAAGGAATATTCAGTGAAGGCGGAAATTCCCGGCGTAAGGAAAGAAGATATCAATGTGGAAGTGGACGGCAACCGGATTTCCATCAGCGCAGAAGCCAAGCAGGAAAAAAAAGAAATGAAGGACGAAAAAGTCATTTGGTGCGAACGCTCCCAAGGGGTGAGCTACCGGAGTTTCAGCCTGGATAGCGAAGTGGACGAAACCAAGGCCGAGGCCAGCTATGAAAATGGCGTGCTGGAACTGAAATTGCCCAAAAAAGCCGGTAGCACCGCCAAGCACCTTCAGGTCAAGTAAAGCCTGGAGTAAGCAGGATGCCGGCTTTTTTACCGTTGCCCGAGCCGGCCGGACAGCATGGGAAACGCAGCTCATTGCTCAAGAGAAGAGTAAGGGCTGCATTTTCCATACACCCCTGAATGCGGCCTGTCTTATGGAGGCCCTGGTTGAAGCTCCTTCGAAAATTCATTCCAGCGTGAAATCTGTTGGAATGGGCAGAACAATATCAAGGTAGAAAATTTATACTCGGCAGAGTAAACATGCTTTATTATAATCAGCACGCCGGGCTTGGCGGTGAAGCGAGTCGATGGTGCGGTCGCCCTTGGCTGAGGATAGCCAAAAGGCGCTAACGGTTCATAACCCGACAAGTATTCTGGCGCTTGAAAGTTGCATGAATATTGGTTTCGCGACTTGAACATATTTCACGGCTGGCCGTCTCATGAAAAGGCGAAATGAAAGGAAATATGATGCCAGTTTCTTCCGAACGCCCAACGATATTGGTAGCGGATGATGAGCCGTTTAACTTAAGCCTGATGGGCGAAATATTGGGCAAACACTACAACGTCGTGCTCGCGGACAAAGGCCTTGGAGCGCTCGAGCTTGCCTTTGCCGACCCGCCCGATTTGATTCTGCTCGATGTAATGATGCCGGATATGGATGGTTTCGAGGTCTGCCGCCGCCTGATGGGCAACCCCGCAACAAGCCATATCCCGGTGATTTTCGTGACGGCCAGCAAGGAAATCAAGGACGAAGAACTGGGGTTCCTGGTGGGCGCGTCCGACTTCATTCACAAGCCCATCAGTGCGCCGATTCTCGCTGCACGGGTCAAGGCGCACCTCAAAATAAAATTCATGCAGGATTACTTGCGGAATGAAAACACGCTGACAGTAATGCGTAGTTATTTCTGGCTGAGAGCAGCCTGATAGCGGTAACAGCTTGTCTGCCGGCAAGCTGTAGTTTTTCGACAAATAAAAAGGAGAATTATGATGCCAGCCTCTTCCGAACGCCCAACCGTGTTGGTAGTAGACGACGAACCCTTCAATTTGAGCTTGATGGATGGAATATTGAGCAAGCACTACAACGTCAAGCTCGCTGACAACAGTCTCAAGGCGCTGGAACTTGCCTTTGCCGAACCGCCGGATCTGATTCTGCTCGATGTGATGATGCCTGATGTGGATGGCTTTGAGGTCTGCCGCCGCCTGATGGGCAATCCGGCAACGAATCATGTGCCGATCATTTTTATAACGGCAAAAAACGAAATCAAGGACGAAGAGCTAGGTTTCTCGGTGGGCGCGTCCGACTTTATTCACAAGCCCATCAGCGCGCCGATTGTCGCTGCGCGGGTCAGGACGCACCTCAAAATCAAATTCATGCAGGATTACTTGCGGCATGAGAATACCAAGCTTCGGGAAAATGACGAAGAGAAGTCGTCTGAATTACGGCAGTTAAGGGATTTCATGTGGGGACCCAGCCAACCTCCCAAGCGTTGACCGGCGGTGTCGAAAGAGTGGTTGAGCCAGGCAAGGGTGTGGCAAGCGCCATGAAAGGCATCCGCATGCCCCATCAATTCCTGCGCAGCTTCTTCTTACTGTTTATTCTCCTGTCGCTGCTGGTTTTTCTGGGTGCGGCTTATCGCTATAACCAGGCAGTCAATGATCAGAAGGCCATCCTCAGGACAGACGGTTCGCTTAACGTTCTGGCCAGCGGACGGGCAATTGAACGCTCCTTGGGCGGGGCCGTCGGCAATGTAATGCACCTTGCATCCAATCCGTCTTTGTCTGCAGCTGCCGCCTCAGGAAAAAATCCCTTTAAAAAAAACCTGGAATACCTGCGCAGGGATTTCGTCCTGTTCTCTCTGGCGCATCCGATTTATTACCAGCTGAGCTGGATTGGCGCAAACGGCATGGAAGTGCTGAAAGTGACCAACATAAATGGGCAAGTCAGCGTCATCGACCCAAGCAAGCTGGAAAATAAACGCGATCAGCAATACTTCCAGAAGAGCAGCAAATTAGCGCCGGGGGAAGTTCATGTATTTCCGTTATATCTTGAAATTGAAAATAATGTAATCGTCACCCCCCGCCTTCCCATCATTCGCATCACCACACCCGTATTCGACTCCCAGGCACGGCGCCATGGCGTACTGGTGGCAACCATCACCGCCAAAGAGCTTCTGGCTCATGAAGGAACCAGTGCGAAGGCTTCCAATAGCCGCAATATGCTGTTGAACAGCGACGGGTATATGTTGAAGAGCGACGATCCGGATGAGGAATGGGATTTTTTGCTCGACCAGCCCAAGACGCTTGCTGCCAGTTTCCCCGAGGCATGGAAAACGATTTCATCGGCAGAGCATGGTCAATTTGAAGACAGCACTGGATTGTGGAGCTTTGAAACAGCCTATTTGCTGAAACCACACAATACTGAACCAGTAAGCGCCCCGGGGCGCGCCAATCTTCCGATGCGAACCGGTATTGATGTCGAACAATACTTCTGGAAAGTGGTTTCATACGTTCCAAAAAAACATATTCTGGAATTGAATTACCAAGTGATGCAGTCCACCGCATTCTACGCGTCGGGAATCTTGCTGCTGCTGTTGGTTGGCTCCTGGTATTTCACCAAGATGCGCTTTTCCCATCTGAAGGCACAGCAGGATTTGAGCATCGCCGCCACGGAATACGCCAAGCAACTGGCCATCCGCGACACTGAAGCGCGCATGTATGCGATTCTGCACACCATAGCCGATGGGATCATCACCTTCAGCGATAGCGGCACCATCGAAGAGTTCGCCGCTAACGCCGAAAACATTTTCGGCTACCCGGCCGATGAGGCCATCGGGCAAAACATCAGTATGTTGATGCCGGAGTCCGCGCATTGGCTGCACAACGATTACCTGTTGCGCACATTCAAAGATGCGTTCATCACCGGCGGCGAGCGCGAAATCATGGGGCGGCGCAAGGACGGCAGCACCTTCCCGCTGGAGTTGGCGGTAAGCGAAGTGATGCTGGGCGGGCAGCGCCACTTCACCTGCATGGCGCGCGATATCACCCGGCGCAACCGGATCCAGCAGGAGCTTATCGCAGCCAAGTACGATGCGGAGCTGGCCAGTCAGGCCAAGAGCTATTTCCTTGCCAACATGAGCCACGAAATCCGTACGCCGATGAACGCCATCATAGGTTTCACCCACCTGTGCCTGCAAACCGAGCTTACGCCTGTGCAACGGGATTATCTGGAGAAGGTTTCCCTTTCGGCAAACTCGCTGCTGGGCGTCATTAACGACATCCTGGATTTTTCCAAGATCGAGTCGGGCAAACTGGACATAGAAAAAACGCCTTTCAGCCTGGAGGGCGTACTAAAAAGTGTGGCCGCCGTCGTCAGTATCCGCGCGGAAGAAAAGCACATCGAGTTCCTGATCGACAAGGAATACAGGATTCCGCAGTTGCTGATTGGCGATTCGTTGCGCCTGGGGCAGGTGCTGAACAACCTTGCCAACAATGCGGTAAAGTTTACCGAAGCGGGCGAGATTGAAATTCGAATCAGGATAGATAGCCAGGTTTCCGACCGGATTGTGTTGCGCTTCACGGTGAGTGATACCGGCATAGGCATGACACCCGAGCAACTCGAAAAACTCTTCCAATCCTTCAGCCAGGCCGATGTTTCCACCACGCGCAAATACGGCGGCACGGGGTTGGGCCTGGCCATATCGAAACGCCTGGTGGAATTGATGGGCGGACAGATAACTGTGGAAAGCGCCCCGGACAAAGGCAGCGCTTTTACATTCGATATCCCCTTTACTTATCTGCCAGATGCAACCCGCAACCTTGAATATTTGAGCGTCCTCAAAGTATTGGTGGTGGATGACAACGACAGCTCGCGCAGCTTGATGTTGTCCTACCTGGAGTCATTCGGGATTGAGGCAATGGCGGCTTCCGGCAGCGTCGAGGGATTGGCTGCGATCGAGCATGCCGACGAGACCGGGCAACCCTTTAGCTGCGTAGCGCTGGACTGGGACATGCCCGGCTTGAGCGGGCTGGAAGCGGCCAGGCGCATCAAGCAGGAGTTGCCGCTGCGCCAGCGGCCCTGCATCATTTATCTTTCCGGCCATAAGCATACCGAGATGGTTTATGAGTCGGGGGCGGCGAAGCTGCTGGATGCAGTCATCAACAAGCCAGTCACGGCATCCAGCCTGTTTGATGCG
This sequence comes from Desulfobacteraceae bacterium, assembly GCA_003599575.1. GTDB lineage: Bacteria > Desulfobacterota > Desulfobacteria > Desulfobacterales > Desulfosarcinaceae > Desulfatitalea. The sequence goes on from QZKV01000058.1 coordinate 8,292, forward strand.
CTGATGGCATGCAGTCTGGGCCAGAACGAATTGCCCTCCCCCGCATTGCAGAGCGATACGCATACCGACCTGGCAGGGTTGCATGTATTGCTTGTGGAAGATAACAAATTCAACCAGCAGCTGGCCAACGCGCTGCTGATGCGTGCCGGAGTCGAAGTCGGCATTGCGGACGATGGGATCGAGGCCCTGGAGGCACTGCAACGGGAACGCTTTGATGCGGTTCTCATGGACATGCAGATGCCCAAAATGGATGGGCTGGAGGCAACACGCCTGATCAGGGAAAATCCGGATTTTGCCGATTTGCCGATCATCGCCATGACAGCCAATGCCATGATCGGCGATCGCGAAAACTGCCTTGCCGCAGGCATGAACGATTACATTTCCAAACCGATACAGTACGAGGTAATGTATGCGGCCCTGGCCCACTGGACACATCGCAAAGAGCGGCCTGCCGAACAAGCCGCAGTGAAAATTCAGCCCATGGCCGAGACTCCGGCGATGTTCGATCCCGAAAAAGCCATGTTCAATCCCGAAAAAGCCATGTTCAATCCCGAAAAAGCCATGCCGCGCATGGGAGGCAAGGACCTCTACCTGACCATGCTCGAAAAATTCATTCCCAGCCAGGAACAGGCCTTGCAGTCGATTCAGAACGCGCTCGATGCCGATGACCCGGCAACGGCGGAACGTTTGGCGCACTCGCTCAGGGGAGTCGCTGCAACCGTTGGTGCGTTATCCCTCGCGGAGTCCGCCGGCCAACTGGAGACCGCGATCAGAGAAGGCGATGCCGGGAAATATCCGCAACTGGTCGCGGCTACCGCAACCAGGCTGGCCCAATCGATCATTCTGGTGAAAGCATACCTGAGAGAGCACGCGGAAAAACCTTAGTTAGAGCGATCCCGCCTGATACATCTGATAGAAGCCAAGCACCTGCGGCACATAATTGGTTGTCTCGGGGAACGGCGGTATGCGGTTGCCGTATTTGATGACCGAACCTTCGCCCGCGTTATAGGCTGCAAGCGCGAGGCTGATATCGTTGTTGAACATCTTCAGCAGATATTGCAAATGCCTTGCGCCGCCGTGGATATTCTGTACCGGGTCAAAAGAATCGGTGACGCCATAGCGCTTTGCGGTATCCGGCATGAGCTGCATCAACCCCGTTGCGCCCTTCCTTGAAACGGCTGTTGGGCTGTAGCGCGATTCCACGGAGATCACGGCATGGAGCAGCGCGCTATCCAGGCCATAAGCGCGGGCGATTTCAGCGACGATCCGGTCATACTGCACCTTGTTGGCAAGCTTCGACGAAGGCTCGCGGACGTCTGCCGCAGGCGTTGCTTCCTGCGGCGCCAGAGGCAGAATGGCGTAATGGCGATGCGCCGGCACATTGCTTAAACTCACCGTGCCATCGCCAGCGCTGTAGATATAGATATCCGACCAGGCCGGTTGCGCCAGGCAGAGCCCCATCATGATTAACGCAGGAATACATTCCAGCAGTTTCATAAATGCCTCCTGTATGGATATTGCTGCCCGCAGGTTAGGCAGGACAGCCGCTCTATTCAATACAGCGAAGACTGTAAACTCAGGCTTATTTCCCGCAGGGTACCCATGACCTCTCAAAGCCTCAGTTCAAGCCACAGAGTTCACAGAGAATGTCTTTCCCGCGACGGCTGGCCGGATTTCGTTTTTGCCTTCCACGATGGCGACGAGATTGGCCCGAGGATGTTGGCGCGCATCGCCAAGCAGGCGTGCATAGACCCTAACGATCTGTAATACCCCGCTCCCCCTCATCCTCCTGCCGGTACTCTTCTCCACCGCACTATGGCCCAACCAAAAGTAGTAAAAGATCCGGGTTCGAACTTCCCCCGCGAATCATTAAGCGATCAGGCTCGACGATCCAGAGCGTGCCCCTTGATGGGGCACGCCGCAAGTTCTGGAATGACTTTCGCCAACAGATCAAGCAACGCCAGTTTGCTACTCGATACGCTGGCTTCAAGCCCGATGCCCAAATGAATCCGGATTCAGACCCTGATGCCCAGCTCCTCCACGTAGGGAATGACGCTCGGATACTGGAACGCGACCGGGCCATCCGGTTGTGCGTGGAGGAACTGGCGCACGAAGGGGTTATCCGAATCGAGCATTTTCGACGTCTCGCCTTCCGCCACGACCACGCCGTCGTGAATGAAATACACGTAATCGGCAATTTTGAGCGATTCCGACAGGTCGTAGGTCACCACCACCGAGGTCACGCCGAGCGCGTCGTTCAGCTTGCGGATCAGGTTGGCGATGGTGTTGAGCGAAACCGGGTCGAGACCGGCGAACGGCTCGTCGTAGATAATCAGCGTGGGATCGGTGGCGATCGCGCGCGCCAGCGCCACACGGCGCTCCATGCCGCCGGAAAGCTCGCTCGGCATCAGGTCGCGCGGGTAGCCGCACAGGGCGAGTTCGGGAGCCAGTAAGAGTTGTGCGCCTTGCTGCCGGGCCTGCCCGGCATAGTGCAAAATCTTTGCGGCATTCCCCGCCAGATCGCCCAGCACACAGTTGATTTGCGCAATG
>QZKV01000093.1 GCA_003599575.1 Desulfobacteraceae bacterium
CTTGACTTGTATACCGACCGTCCGGGTGCAATTGTGATCGTAGGCGATTACATCCACCCCGCGGGCATTTCGGGAGGTGGGCATGGCGTTCCAGCCAAGCAGCGACAGCCGGTAGCAGGTGTAGTAAAGTCCGGCGTTCCCAACAATTTGTGAGTGGTTGCCCATATCACGGCATGCGAGCAGTACTCTCGTCCTAACAGTCTCCCACCAGAGATTCCCTGGATTAATTGCCTAATTTTTGGTTATATTCTATGCAAAGTTTTCCGACAACCTTTTTCCGTTGGCATAGGTAAGATTTAAAGCGGTGGGCCTTCGCCACCGACGGCTTCAAGACTTTTCTCGCCGCAAAGCTCGCCTGCAACAGCCGACGGCTTAAGCCGAAAACACTCGAAAATCATCGAAGGTACGGAAGGAATAACCGGGGATGTCCAGCAGCTCTGGACCATTACTAGGCGTCAGCCTTATGGGACGACGAGGTAGAAGAGACAGGGCCATGCCCGCGACAGCAATGAAAATCTGACAGCCGGCTACGCCAGGCGCGAGGGGAGCGGGCGTGCCAATTTGTTGTGCAGGTCAAACAGCGATTATCAAAGGCCGGCCTGCTTTTGGCAACACTGGAGAGAGAGAGGCGGCCCGGCTTTTGCTTGCCGGCTGCGCCGCGATGAGAGCGGACCGGTCGAGATTCTGCAGATCTTTTGGCCCTCAATTTTCACCGAGAAGGCATCCGCGCCAATCGTGCATCCATTGCTGATCTATGCCATTTTCTGGGCTCCGGTCTGGCGCGTAACTTGGAGACCGCACGAATGATTTGGGAGCAGGAGGTTGCGATCTTTCAGCCCAGGATTGACGATGTCACGAGGACGCTGCTGGCATACATTTCCCGTGCGGCTGCGTCCTCATCAAGTTTGCCGCTCCGGCCGGGTGGACGCTTTTGAAGATTTTTTCCTTGAATGAGCGGTGGCCGTTTTCCGATAAGGACGCTCAGGAACCTTGGCTGCGGGGGTAAGATCTCCACGATACTTAGAACTCGATCGCCGCAGGTCCGTTGGGTGTTTTTCGAGCCCGACGTTGAGGATTGACCAGCCTCCGCACAGTTCTTCCTTTCCGTTTCTCCTGTCTGATTCCTTCCGACAAACCTCCTCCCAGGCGATAAATCTGTTGTTGACAATTCAGATATGTGCATATAAATATTAATTTATATAATGATTTTTTCTTTCGCTCTCCGCCCATGCTCCAAAGGAGGATCTTCCATGGACAACAAAAAAACCGCATTTGCAGCTCTATTCGCGATGCTGCTGACGTTCGGCGCCCTCTGGCTCACTAATCGCGCCGTCACCCCCAAGCAGGCCACCTGGGACGATGTTGTGGCCGAAGCGAAAGCCGGCGGTTATAAGCTTATTACCACGGATGAGCTTGCCGAGCGCTACCGAAAGGATGGAGGCGACCTGCTGCTGGTCGATACCCGTCAGGAGTGGGAGTACCGAACCGGCCATCTCCAGGGAGCCGTGAATTTCCCGATGGAGCCCACCCGGTGGTCGCGATGGCGCAAAGCCCCGGCGCTCGAATCCTTTCTGGGTCCGGCTAAAGAACGCCCTGTCGTTTTCTACTGAGCCGGCCTTACATGAGTCCGCAGCGACTCGGCGGCCCGGGTGGCCGTTCAGCTCGGTTATCGAAATGTCTATCGCGACCCGCACGGCTATCCGGAGTGGCAGAAAAGAGGCCTGCCGACAGCGAGCGCCCCGGCAGGTTTGGCGCCGGCCGAAGAAGAGCCGAAAGCTCCCGGGCCGCTTTACGGCTGGGCGATGATCTGGACGCTGTTGGGAATTTTCGCCGGCGGCATGGCCTTGAACCTCACCCCTTGCGTCTATCCGCTCATTCCGATCACCATCTCCTACTTCGGCGGCCAAGCGGCCAAGGGCGGAGCGGGCCGGGGGAAACTGGTGGCGCACGGCCTCTGTTATCTGCTAGGGTTGGCGCTCACCAACTCGCTGCTGGGAGTGGCTGCTTCTCTTACCGGCGGCCTGATGGGGGCGATGCTGCAAAATTCCATGGTCCTGATTGTCGTGGCGGCGGTGCTGGTCTTGTTTGCCGCCAGCCTGTTCGGCTTTTGGGAAATGCAATTACCGAGTGGGCTTACACAGGCGGCTGCCAAATCGTACACCGGCTACTTCGGCAGCCTGTTCATGGGGCTCACGCTCGGCGTGGTCGCCGCCCCCTGCATCGGCCCCTTTGTGCTGGGACTCCTCACCTGGGTGGCCAGCATAGGCAGCCCCTGGCTCGGTTTTCTAATTTTCTTTACTCTGAGCCTGGGGCTCGGGCTGCCGCTCTTCTTTCTGGCCATGTTTTCAGGCCAACTCGAAAAGCTGCCCCGCTCGGGCGGCTGGATGCTCTGGGTAAGAAAGCTCATGGGCTGGGTCCTGGTCGGCATGGCCGTCCACTTCGTCAGCCCGGTTCTTCCCGGCCATTGGAGCCCCGTTTCTTTAGCGCTGGTGGTGCTGGCTGCCGGGCTGCACCTGGGGTGGATCGATAAGAGCCAGGCCGGCTTCCGGGCTTTTCCCTGGCTAAAGAGCGGGGTCGCCGTTGCCTGCCTGGCTTTCGCCGCCTTTCTCGTTATGTCGTGGGCCATGCGGGGGCCGGGCGTCGCCTGGCAGTCTTATTCGGAGGAGACGCTCCGAGCCGCCCGACAGACTGGCAAGCCGGTGATCATCGATTTCTCTGCGACTTGGTGCACGCCGTGCCGGGAGCTCGAAGAAGTCACCTTCCACGATGCCACAGTGGTCAAGCAGGCGGCAGCCGACTTCGTGATGGTCAAGGTGGATGTCACCAAAGGCGGCAACCCGGTGCATGAGCGGCTGTTGCGCGAATACGGCGTCAAAGGGGTGCCGACGGTAGTATTTCTCGACCGCGACGGTAAGGAACGGCTCGATCTGCGGCTGGTCGATTTCCTCCCGCCCGCCCAATTCCTGGGCCGCATGGCAGATCTCAAGAAGAACGGCAGCTGATGCAAAACAGGGGCGTTATGCAAACGAACGAGAAGCGCAGCCATTCCGTGATCATGATCAAGGCGGGGGGACTGGTCATCTTTCTGGTCGCGGCGCTCATGATCGCCCGTTTCACTCCTTTGCAAGAGCAGCTCACCGCCGAAAAGCTGGGGCGGCTGGTGGCGGGCGCCGGGCCGTGGGCGCCGGTGGCCTACATCGGTTTCTATACCGCTGGCGTCTGCCTGTTCCTGCCGGGGACGCTGCTTACCGCTATCGGTGCCGCTATTTTCGGTCCTTTTTGCGGCTTCCTTTACGTGTGGCTGGGGGCCATGCTGGGCGCCAGCCTGGCGTTTCTCATCGGTCGCTACCTAGGACGGGATTTTGCCACCTCCTTGATCGGCGACCGGCTCCGGAAGTATGATGAGGCCATCGCCGCCAACGGTTTCGCCACTGTTCTTTATCTACGTCTGGTTTATTTTCCTTTTACGCCGATGAATTTCGGCATGGGACTCACCGGGGTGCGCTTCCGGGATTACTTTTCCGCCACGGCGCTCGGCATCATCGTCGGCACCTTCATCTTCACCTTCTTCATCGGCACGATCAAGGCGGTGTGGGCCAGCGGCGATTGGAATGGGCTCTGGTCCTGGCAGGTTTTGTTTTCGCTGGCGCTCTTTGTTTTCTCCTTTTTCATCCCGAAAATAGTTGACCGGTTCAAATCATCTCGCACTGCCTGAGCCATGCATTGCCCGGAGCATCTCATCATCTTTACCCGCTTTCCGCTTGCCGGTCAGGCCAAGACCCGCCTGATTCCGCATCTCGGTGCGGCCGGCGCTGCCGATCTGCAGCGCCGGATGACCGAGCATACCATTGCTCAGGCGCGCGAGCTGGCCAGCCGGCAACCGCTGAACACCGAAGTACTCTTCACTTCCGGCAACCGCGGCCAAATGGCCGGCTGGCTCGGACCGGAGCTGCGCTACCGGGCGCAGGGGAGCGGCGACCTCGGTCAGCGGCAAGCCCGCGCCTTTGACCGGGCCTTTCAGGCCGGCGCCGAGCGGGTGATCGTCATCGGCGCCGATTGCCCCGATCTCACCGCCGACCTTTTGCAGCTCGCCTTCCGCTGGCTGAAGGAAACCGACTTGGTCCTCGGGCCGGCGCGCGACGGCGGCTATTACCTCATTGGCTTGCGTATGCCGGCGCCAGCACTGCTGGCCGAGATCCCCTGGTCCACGAAAGCGGTGCTCGCGACAGTGCTGACGAAGGCCGCGCGACTGGAGATTCCCTTCCGGCTGCTCAAGCCGCTCCACGATATCGACCGGCCGGCCGACCTGGGGCACTGGCATCCTTTCACCAAGGCCGAATAAAAATCTTGACGAAGCCGAGGGCCTTCATTTTAAGAAAGCCAAGTAACTGCGCATCACCCTAGACCGAGCCGCGCGGAAGATACTGATTTTTCGCGCGGCTCTCGGCGGAGAGGTCGTTCTTCTGAATGAGGACTGAACCTCTGCTGCGGTTTCACGTGGGCATCTCGTCGGACCACCCCTAATTCTGGAAGGATGTGTGCCCTTCCAGGTAAACGAGTCAGCCGAAAACTTCGCTTCAGCCGCGCCCCTTTTCAGAGGATCGACTATTACGGATCCCTTGCCTTCCAGCGGCGATTGCCTGCCGCTTCGGCCCTGTGCTACAATGGATCTGCCGGCCGGAATGACTTTACTTTGTCAGAATGTGGAAGTATGATTGGCCCATAAATCATGCGCCAGCTCAGTCTTTACTTCCTCAATATGATCCCGGTCGTGTTGGCCGTTTGCGTCGGTTTTTTCGCAGTTGCCGGAACTGCTCATGGTGTGCCGGCGACGGGGGCCGACACCCCCATCCACATCGAGGCGGACCGGATGGAGTCCGACCCCGGCCGCGACTGCTTGCTCTTTTCCGGCCACGTGCACGCCAAACAGGCGGACTTGGTCATAGACGGTGAGGAAATGACCGTTTTTTATGCCGGCGAGGAAAAGGGGAAGAAAAACGCGGCGGATCGCCAAATCCGGAAGATTGTCGCCACGGGCAATGTGAAGATCACCAAAGCCGCCTGGGTTGCAACTGGGGATGCAATGGAATATGTTGCCGCCGAGGGCAGTGTCCTGCTTACCGGCGATGCCAAGGTTTGGCAGGGTGACAATCTGGTGGAGGGACAACGCATCGCGGTTGATTTAGAGGAAGGAAAAACCGTGGTGGAGCGCGGCGATGCCGCGCGGGTCAAAGCGTTCATTTATCCGGAAAAAGCCGAATAGGATTCCTTTTTTGGGCCCGCGACATTCTGCGAGCGAGTCTCCTTTGTCGATCCTGCAAGCCGTTGACATTGTCAAGAGTTATCAAAAAAAGCGCGTTGTCGATGGCGTAAGCCTGCAGGTCGGGAAAGGAGCTGTCGTTGGTCTTCTTGGTCCCAACGGCGCCGGAAAGACCACCACTTTTTATGCCATTGCCGGTTTCATCCGCCCGGATTCGGGTGCCATTCTTCTCGATGGCGAGGATGTTACCAGCCTGCCCATCCATCGGCGTGCGCGAAAAGGGATTACCTATCTCGCTCAGGAACCTTCGGTTTTCAGAAAGCTTACTGTCGAGGAGAACGTGCGCATTGTCCTCGAGCCGCACGGGTTGACCCGGAATGAAATCACTTTCCGAATCCAGCGGCTGCTTGCCGACCTGAAGATCGAGCATCTAGCGGAAAACCGAGCGGCAACGCTCTCCGGCGGTGAGCGGCGACGAGTCGAGATTATGCGCGCCCTGGCCACCGAGCCCGACTTCATTCTTCTTGACGAGCCTTTCGCCGGCATTGATCCCCTGTCGATTGCCGATCTCCAGCACATCATCCGCGGTTTGAAAGAGAAGGGGTTGGGAGTGCTCATCTCCGATCATAATGTCCGGGAAACACTTTCGGTTTGCGATCACGCCTACATCGTCGATCACGGCCGGATTTTGACCGAAGGGACGGCGAGCGCGATAGTTGGCAGCGAGCTGGCCCGAAAGGCATATCTCGGACAAAATTTTAATTTATAATAAAAATGATGACCCGTTTAAATGGAGACCAAAATTTTCAAAGCGGCAAACAGGCCCCCTAAATCGACAGGAGCAGCGTCGGCGGGGCTGCTTGCGAAGCTGACAAATGGGTAACAGAAGCCATTGAGGCGGCCGCAGTTGTCATGCATGCGCGGCGATGCGGCCGCGGAAAGTTTGATATATTTGGAAGTAACTTATGGCATTAGAATTGAGGCAACACTTGAAGTTGGCCCAGCAGCTGGTCATGACGCCCCAGCTGCAGCAGGCGATCAAGTTGCTTCAACTGTCGCGGCTGGAGCTGGTGGAAACCGTCCAGCAGGAGCTCGAGCAGAACCCGATTTTGGAAGAAGGGGCGACTGATTCCGACCAGGATCAGGATACGGCGGCGCAAGCGGTGGAGGCCGAGCCCGAGGCGGCGGCCCATCCGGACGTTACTCCGGAGCTTACCTTCGAGTCGTCGAGCGCCCTGGCGCAGATCGACTGGAACGATTACGTCAATGACTACGGCAATGGCCCCGGTCCCGGAGCTCAAGGCTCCTACGAGGAAAAGGATCTGCCGTCGCGGCTCGACATTCTTTCCACCCTGCCAAATCTTCAGTCGCACCTGCGCTGGCAGCTGTATCTCTCCGATTTGACCGATCAGGAGGAGGAGGTTGGCGATTACGTCATCGGGAATCTCAACCGGGACGGCTTCCTCGACGTGGACGTGGCGGAGATCGCCCAGGCCACCGGCTGCAGCGAGGAAATAGCGGCCAAGCTGATTAGGCGAGTGCAGGAGATGGACCCGGCAGGGGTTGCCGCCCGCAGCGTACGGGAGTGTCTCCTCTTGCAGCTGGAACGGCTGGGGCTCGGCGACTCCTTGGCAGCGCTCATCGTGAGCGATCATCTGGACTTTCTCGAGGTAAAGAATTATAACGCGATCGCCAGAGCGCTCAAGTGCAGCCTCGATGATGTCTATGGAGCCCTGGAGGTTATTACCGAGCTCGATCCTCATCCCGGCCGTGCCTATTCGGATGAGCAGTCACACTATATTGTCCCTGACGTTTTTGTCCACAAAGTCGGGGAAGATTATGTCATTCTTTTAAATGACGAGGGCCTGCCCAGGCTGCGAATCAGCTCATACTACAAGGAAGTGCTCCAAAACCGGGACAGTACATCGGATGCGGCGCGGAGCTATATTCAAGAAAAGCTGCGGGCCGCAGTTTGGCTGATCAGGTCCATTCAGCAGCGCCAGCGCACGATCTACCGGGTGGTGGAAAGTATCGTTAAATATCAGCGCGACTTTTTGGAAAAAGGGGTCAGTCATCTGCGGCCCATGGTCCTCCGCGATGTCGCCGAGGACATCGAGATGCACGAATCGACGATCAGCCGGGTGACGACCAATAAATATGTGCATACCCCCCAGGGGATCTTCGAGCTGAAGTATTTCTTCAACTCAGCCATTCAGCGCCAGGGGGGCGATGCCCTCGCATCGGAAAGCGTCAAGGAGCGCATTCGTCAGATCATTCAGGCGGAGAACCAGCAGAAGCCGCTCAGCGACAACGCCATTGCCGAAGTTTTTCAAAAAGAGAGCATCCAGCTCGCCCGGCGCACGGTAGCCAAATACCGGGAGCAGCTCGGGATATTGCCGTCGCATTTGCGGAAGCGGCCTGCTTTCAAAGGGAGGTAGACTTAGGGAGGTCTGCGCTATGCAAGTCTCGGTCACCTTTAGGCACATGGATTCCTCGGACGAATTACGGAAATATGTCGAAAACCGGCTGGGAAAAATGCAGCGCTATCTGGAGGAGCCGATCGAAGTAAATGTCGTGCTTTCGGTGGAAAAATTCCGAAATCGCGCCGAGCTGACTATTGCCTCCAAAGGGCTGCGGCTGAAGGGTCAGGAAGAGAAAGATGAAATGCATGCGGCCATTGACCTGCTGATGGACAACATCCAGGAGCAGATTCGCCGCAGTCAGGAGCGGAAAAAGAAGCGAAAAATCGGAGCAGCGGTCCGGCCGACCAATGTCTACATGGATGTGTTTTCGGCTGCTACCGAAGAGGAGGAGGCCGGTCCCCGCATCGTCCGCCGTGAAGTGCTGGCGGCAAAGCCCATGTACGTGGCCGAGGCCGTGGCCCAGATGCGGATGTCCAGCGACGACTTCCTGGTCTTCACGAATGCCGAGTCGGAGCTGGTCAATGTCCTTTATCGAAGAAAAGACGGAGACCTGGGGCTGGTTGCATCGGAATGAGGATATGTCATTAGCTGAATTGCTGACGGAAAAACAAATCGCCTTGTCGCTCAAGGCGAAGACAAAAGAAGGCGTGCTGATGGAGCTGGCTAAAATCGCGGCTGCTGTCCAGCCTTCCCTGCAAAACGAGGAGTTGTTTCAGATTCTCATGGAGCGGGAGCAGCTGGGGACCACCGGCATCGGGCAGGGAATTGCCATCCCGCATGGCAAAAAGAAAGGATTGGGCGGATTGCTCGTTTGCTTCGGCCGCAATCCGGAAGGGGTGCAGTTCGAGTCGGTCGATGGGCAGCCCGCCCATTTCTTCTTTCTGCTCCTCGCTCCCGAAGAATCAGCCGAGCCCTACCTCAAAGTATTGGCCCAAGTCACCAGGTTCCTGAAAAGAAACGAGATTAGGTCGCGCCTTGCCAAAGCAAAAACCGAGGAAGAGATACTGCGGGTATTTCGTGAAGCGGACTAGCAACAGGCGCCAAGAAGAATATGGCAGTTAAAAATCTCATGCGAGCGCCAATACAGCAAACCACCGGCCCGCATCGCATAGTCATTGTCTCCGGCCTCTCCGGCTCCGGAAAGAGCACGGCACTTAAGACATTGGAGGATGCTGGGTATTTCTGTATCGACAACCTGCCGATTGTTCTCCTTCCCGATCTCCTTGGCCGTTTAGCCGCCCTCCAAGACGGGGAGGCTCGTCATGTGGCGCTGGTCATGGATATCCGCGAGCATGCTTTCCTCGATCGCTATGAAGCCATCGCCGCTCAGATCACGAAAAGCGGTGCCGCTCTCGAGCTGCTCTTCCTCGAAGCTGAAGAAGAAATCCTCGTCCGCCGGTTCAGTCAGACCAGGCGGCCCCACCCTCTTGCACAAAACGGCAGCGCGCGGGACGGAATCGTCCGGGAGCGCGAGCAGTTGGCCCATCTGCGCCGGTTGGCCAGCCGCATCATCGACACCTCTGCCCTTTCCGTGCACCAGCTGCGCGACACCGTCGCGCAGCTCTATGCAAATCGTAAGAATGCAGCGGAGCTAAGAATAGGCATCATCTCTTTCGGGTTTAAGCATGGTCTGCCAGCTGAAGCCGATCTGGTCTTCGATGTCCGCTTCCTGCCAAACCCCTATTTTATCCCGGAATGCCGAGAGCGCACCGGCCTCGATGGGCAGGTTTCGTCTTTCGTGCTCGGCCAGCCGGAAACAACCACTTTTCTCCAATTGACTGCTGACCTGCTTCACTTTCTCCTCCCCCAGTACCGGCGGGAGAAAAAAGCCTATCTGACTATTGCCGTCGGCTGTACCGGCGGCCGTCATCGCTCCGTTGCCATTGCCGGAGCGTTGAGGGAAATCCTCGAGCAACGCGGGGAGCTCCCCTGGGTCAGCCACCGGGACCTCGGCAAGGTCGATGCATCATGAACAGAAAAAAGGCTCCAAATAACAATCAGGAAGAGCGTAACGCCGTAGGCGTCCTCATCATCACCCATGGGCCGCTGGCCCGTGAGCTGGTGCAAACTGCGGAGCTGATTGTCGGCAAGGTCGAGCAGCTCCGCACTCTATCCGTAGACAGCACTTTCGATGTCGACCTCTTGAATGCCCAAGTCCAGGAGGCGATCACCGCTGTCGATCGCGGCAGAGGCACCATTATCCTGACCGATCTTTTCGGCGGCACCCCTTCGAATATCAGTCTTTCTTTTCTCGAGGAGGGAAAAGTGGACGTGGTGACCGGCGTCAATCTTCCGATGTTGATCAAGCTGGCCCAGGCCCGCGAAGGCAAGGACTTGGCCGACGTCGCCCGGCTGTGCTACGAAAGCGGCCGCGAGGGCGTCTATATGGCGAGCGAGATCTTAAAGAAATAATTTTTAAGCCGTGCGCCCGAGCAGCCTATTTATTCGCTCCTGGATCGGCGGATGGGTGCTGAAGAGCTGCATCAACGCCTCGGCCCGCAGCGGATTGATGATGAACATCTGCGCCTGGGCCGGCTCCACTTTCATCGGTATCCTCTTGTTCCATTCCGAAAGCTTGGCCAAAGCTCCGGCCAACCCCGCCGGATTGCCGGTCAGCTCGGCGCCGCTCCGATCAGCCTGATACTCGCGCTGGCGAGAAATGGCCATTTGGATGATCATCGCCGCGATCGGAGCGACGATCATTGCCACCAGCATGCCTATCGCCCCGGCCCCGCCCTCTTCATCATCGCGGCTCCGGCCGCCGCCGAAAATGAGCGCCCACTGCGCCATGTGCGCCAGGTAGCCGATCGCCCCGGCCATGACCGCCGCAACGGAGCTGATCAGAATATCCCGATTCTTGACATGGGCCAGCTCGTGGGCCAGCACGCCTTCGAGCTCGGCCGGAGTGAGGATTTCGAGAATGCCTTCGGTGACCGCCACGGCGGCATGGTCGGGATTCCTGCCGGTAGCAAAGGCATTGGGCGTCCGGCCCGGGATGAGGTAGAGGCTCGGCATCGGGATGCCGGCGGCCCGCGTCAGCCGTGCCACC
>QZKV01000193.1 GCA_003599575.1 Desulfobacteraceae bacterium
TGTGTTTTTGCTTCATTGATGTTCATCGTAATCATGGTTTTATTCTAGGTCATCAACATGACCGTGTCAATGACCATGTATTGATGCGAGAATGGGAAAATATTGTGATTATGGCATTGGATGACGGGGTGAGTATGATAGGATGGGTGTGAAGAATTGTGCAACTTTAAACGCTTGCACGGCTTGAATGTTTGAACGCTCACACATTTAAACACTGAAACGCTGGGACATTTTCACCATGAAATATTTCGCCCACAGCATTGAAGGACAGCCGCCGGGAAAATGGCAGCCGTTGGAAGAGCAGAGCATCTGGAAAACGTGGATGAGATGGCCGCTGAGTTTGCCAAGCCCTTGGCGGCGATCAATGGGCCTATTTGACCGGGTTGTGTCATGATCTGGGCAAGTATGCGCATGCATTTCAGGCAAAACTGTACGCCGAAAACGGCTTTGAAGATGAAAACAGATATGTCCTGGTTTTAGTAAAAGACCCTAGATGGTTTTTTGCGTCGGAAATCCTCGACTTAATTTCAGAATTGTAGAAATTTGACTTGTTATGAAGCCATCAATTTTTGGAGAATCACGAAAAATGAACAATTCCGAATTATTGGCTCATGCTATACAAGATGAGAAAACCGGCGAATGGCGTACCCATTCTCTTGATGAGCATCTTGCCGGTGTGGCCAAAATGGCAGACGAGTTTGCCGGGGTATTTGGGAATGGTGATTGGGGAAGCGCCGCCGGATTTCTGCATGATCTTGGCAAAGGGTCGGATGCCTTCCAGCAATATATCCGCCAAGTCACTGGTTTTGATGCCGAGGCTCATATTGAAACATCGCCGGGCAAAGTCAACCATTCCAGCCATGGGGCGGTTTGGTCAGTGGAAAATCTGAAAGGCATCGGCAGAATTTTGGCCTATTTGGTGGCCGGTCACCATGCGGGCCTCCCTGATTGGTTTCGCACACTGGGTATTGGCGGCAACCTTGAACATCGGTTGAGTGCGGAGGAACAGAAGGATTTGCCCCAAGTGCCGGAGGTTTGGCAAACGATGGCAGTGTCCAGGGTCAGGGTTCCGTATAGTCTGCCCTGCGGTCGTAGCTTAACTGAAGAGGCCTTCCATCTTTGGGTTCGCATGCTGTTCTCTTCTTTGGTTGATGCCGATTTTCTCGATACCGAAGAATTTATGCGGCCTGATCAATGGGCGCAACGAGGAACATATCCTCCTTTATCCGAATTGAAAAGTAAATTTGAATCCTATATGGACAGTTTGATAGCCAAGGCCGAGCCAACCGAGGTTAATCGGCTGCGACAGCAAATTTTGTCTGAGTGCCGTGATGCCGGATGCAAAGAACCTGGTTTTTTCAGCTTGACCGTGCCCACGGGAGGCGGCAAAACCCTTTCAGCGATGGCCTTTGCCCTAGAGCACGCGGTTGTCCCCAACAACAATAAGAAGAGAATCATCGTCGCCATCCCTTACACCAGCATTATTGAGCAAACAGCCAAAGAGTATAAAAAGATATTCGGCGAAGAAAATGTGGTTGAGCATCACAGCAGCCTTGACCCGGACAAGGAATCACGCCAAAGCCGTCTGGCCAGTGAGAATTGGGATGCGCCGATCATCGTTACCACCAATGTCCAGCTCTTTGAATCGTTGTTTGCCGCGAAAAGTTCCGCCTGCCGCAAACTGCATAATATTGCCGATAGCATAATCATTCTTGACGAAGCGCAGATGCTCCCGCCTGGGTACTTGCGGCCCATAGTTTCAGTCATGAATAGCCTGGTGTCATATTTTAGGGTGTCGATGGTACTATGCACCGCCACCCAGCCAGCCTTGACTGGCAGAATAGGGGCAGGACAATCTGCATTTAAGGGCATTGTCCAGGAAACGGTCAGGGAGATAATGACTAATCCCAACAAACTGACCAGAGAGCTTCAACGGGTGCAGGTTCGGGTGCGGGAGAATAAAGTCACGGACTGGGCAGAGCTGGCCAGAGAATTGGCAGCGTATGAGCGAGTGCTTTGCATCGTCAATACCCGTAACGACTGCCGGGAACTTTATCGCCTGATGCCGGAAGGCACTGTTCATCTGTCGGCCAATATGTGTGGCGCTCACCGCAGCCAAGTCATTGCTGGCATCAAAGAAACACTTCACGCTAAGCAGCCGATACGGGTCATCAGCACCCAACTGGTCGAGGCCGGAGTGGATATTGATTTTCCTGTAGTCTATCGCGCCATGGGTGGTTTCGATTCCATTGCCCAAGCGGCAGGTCGCTGTAACCGGGAAGGTCGCCTTGATGTGGGAAAGGTAGTGGTTTTCGAGCCACCTAAAGCCGCCCCGCCAGGGCTGTTACGTAAAGGCGCCGATGCCGGACGGGAGATATTGGCTTGCGACCCTGATGGTTGTGCAAACCTGGAACCAGCCACCTTCCAAAAATATTTTGCCCTCTTTTATGGAAAGGTGAACTCCTTTGATACCAAGGATATGAAATCCCTTCTGGAGCAGGAGGCGCGGGAGTGCAAATTTCAGTTTCGTGAAGCGGCGCAAAAATTTCATCTTATCGACGACCAGCAGCAGATTCCCGTGGTCGTCTGGTTTGCGGATGAAAAGGCAAAGAGTAAGGATTTGATTCAAAAATTGCGGTACTCCGGGCCAAGTAAGGAGCTGATGCGCAAGCTGCAACGTTTCACCATTACCATTCCTGAACGGTGTTTGGTACAAGCGCAGTACGGGCTGGAGAAGGTGCCGGATGAGGAGCACGGAATTTGGTGTCAGGCAGCCGATGGGATCTATGATCAGCGGCTCGGCTTTGTGGGATTGAATATGGTTTGGAATGAAGATACTTTTATGTGTTGAACAAGATAAACATGAGCGTGGAGAACTGCCTATGACGAACTTGGAAAAACGATTTTGTCTTGAAGTGCGAGGTGATTATGCTTGCTTTACCCGGCCAGAAATGAAGGTGGAACGGGTGAGCTACGATGTTATCACCCCATCAGCGGCACGGGCTGTGTTCGAAGCGATTTTCTGGAAACCTGCCATCCGCTGGCATATCCGGGAGATTGAGGTGCTCAGTCCCGTCCGTTGGATTTCGGTGCGCCGCAATGAGGTTGGGGCAACAGCCAGCGAGGGGAAAGATTGCGTATTTATCGAGGAACATCGGCTGCAACGGGCCGGACTTCTCCTGCGGAATGTGCGCTACCGGCTACATGCCTGGTTGGAATATATCCCGGTTGGTCAACGAAAAACGACCAGGGGCCAAGTGCCGGAAATGCTCTGGGATAACGACGAGCGCCAGGAAATGGAAGATGCCCGGACCGCCTGGCAGACAAAACAGGACGAAACGCCCGGTAAGTATCTTGCCATGTTCGAGCGGCGAGCAAGGAAAGGGCAGTGCTTCAACCAGCCCTATCTCGGTTGTCGGGAGTTTTCCGCCTATTTCCGATTTGTCGAAAATCCCGAGCAGGAAAGCGCCTTGCCAATTGCGGAGAGCCGCGACCTGGGTTTCATGCTCTATGATCTGGATTTTGCCAACCCGGATGACCCGCGCCCGGCCTTTTTCCGGGCGGAGTTGCGGCAGGGTAGAATTATCGTGCCGCCATGGGACAGTAAGGAGGTGCATAAATGATTTTGCAGGCCCTGTATGATTATTATGAACGTAAGGCGCAAGACCCGGAGAGTGGTATCGCTCCGGTGGGTTTTGAGTGGAAGGAGATTCCTTTTCTCATTGTAATTGATGTGGATGGCAATGTAGTGAATTTGGAGAATACCAGAGAGGGGACGGGGAAGCGGGCGGCCAGAAAAATGTTCCTTTTACCAAAGTCTGAAGGAAGGACCGGACAAAATTCATGGCAGACAACTTTTTTGCTTTGGGATCATTACGGCTATGTTTTGGGGCAGCCTAAATTAGATGAAGATCGAGCCAAGGCTATTGCCATGGCGGAAAAACAGCTAGGTACTTTCATTGCTAAACTGTCCAGTCTTCCCGCCTTGGTTCAGGCCGATAAATACGTTGCCGCAGTGCTCAAATTTTACGAGAAGGGAGAATATAAGAAGGTTCCCGCATTGGACAACTGGTCGGACTGTAGCAGTCTCAAAGGTTGCAACTTGACTTTTCGGCTTCAGGGCGAGACGGAACCTGTCACCGGGAGAAAGGCAGTCGTTGAATACCAGAAGGCCAATGCCCTGCTCCCTGATGAGACAGAAACCTACGAGGCCAATTGCCTGATTACCGGAAAGAAAGGAATTGTTCAACGTCTGAGCGCATCAACTGCCATTCCCGGCGGGCAGGCAAGCGGTAAATTGGTTGGTTTTCAGAAAGAGAAAGGGTTTGATTCTTACGGTAAGGAGCAGGGGTTTAATGCCCCGGTCAGCAAATATGCCCATGCGGCTTACACCACGGCATTAAATACCCTGATCAAGGGTGAAACCCAAATGCTGGTTGGCGATACTACCACGGTCTTTTGGGCGGCAAGGCCTGCGCAACTTGAAAATGATTTTTCTTTTTTCTTTACCAGCCCACCGAAAGATGATCCCAATAAGGGCGTTAGGGCGGTGCGCCAACTCTATGACAGTATTGCAGCAGGACAACTGTCGACTGAAGATGACAATAGATTTTACGTCCTTGGCCTTGCACCAAATGCGGCCCGTATTGCGGTCCGTTTTTGGGTGCAGGGCACGGTGCGGGAATTCGGCTATCGCATAAAGGCCCATTTCGATGATCTTGAAATTGCCAGAGGCCCCAAAGACGATGAATATTTCTCCCTCCATCGGCTACTGGTCCATACGGCGCTTGAATTCAAAATTAGCAATGTACCGCCAAATCTAGCCGGGGCCGTCATTCAGGCCATTCTGAACGGCACACCGTATCCTGCGACCTTGTTGCAGCAATGTGTGCGACGCATCAGGGCAGAAAGAAATGTTACCCGCATCCGGGCCGCCATCATTAAGGCGTATCTGAACCGGCATAACCGGATTTACCAAAAAACAGCAAAGGAGGAATTTACCGTGTCTCTTGATAAAACCAACATGAATCCGGCCTATAGGTTGGGAAGGCTTTTCTCCGTTCTGGAACTCATTCAGGAAAAGGCGAGCCCAAGAATAAATACGACCATTCGTGATCGCTTCTATGGCGCGGCGGCAAGTTCCCCGGTCACTGTCTTTCCCCAATTGCTGAAATTAAAAAATCATCATGTCGCCAAGCTGCCAACCCGTAGCAAGGTCTATTTTGAGTCTCTCATTGGGGAGATAGTCGATGGCATTAAGGCGGAGATGCCGGCTCATCTTGCGCTCGATGATCAGGGACGTTTCGCTGTCGGTTACTATCACCAGCGGCAGGACTATTTCACCAAAAAGAATGAAAACCAATAAGGAAAATGACCATGAACGAACCAATTAAAAATCGGTATGATTTTATCTTCTTTTTTGATGTACAGGACGGCAACCCAAACGGCGATCCGGATGCCGGTAACCTGCCTCGCATCGATCCCGAAACCGGCCACGGGTTGATCACTGATGTCTGCCTCAAGCGTAAGGTGCGGAATTATGTGCAACTGGCAAATGACTGCGCTAAGGGCTTCGATATATATGTGAAGGAGAAAGCCGTGCTTGGCCGTGCCCATGTAAAGGCTTTCAATGATTTGGGAATCAAGCTGGGGGAAGAATCAAGGGCTCCAATTACCAAGGAAATCCATGAAGGACTTGATGAGATAGGCTTGCCTGACGGGCTGAGCGTTGATACTGACGAGGACAGCAACACATACACCCTTGTTGTGGCCGCCGATGCTGACGAAAAAGAAATAAAAGAGTGGCTGAAAGAAGCAAAACCATCCAAGCCGGTCAAGGATGCTGTCAATAAAGCCATAAGGGACGCTAAGCCAAGGCGCCCCACGGGTGTCGAAGTGGAAAAAGGAAGGGGCAAGATGTGTGAAGATTACTACGACATTAGGACATTTGGTGGGGTGCTCTCCCTCAAATCAGCCCCTAATTGTGGCCAGGTACGAGGTCCTGTTCAGCTTACCTTTGCCCGAAGCGTTGACCAGATTGTCGCGTTTGAACACAGCATTACCCGCATGGCGGTAGCCACCGAGGCGGAGGCAGAAAAACAACAAGGCGATAACCGCACCATGGGCCGCAAATATACTGTCCCCTATGGCCTGTACCGGTGCCACGGGTTCATCTCCCCCCACCTTGCCGCCCAGACTTGTTTTTCCGAAAAAGACCTAAAGTTATTTTGGGAGGCGCTGGGCAACATGTTCGATCATGACCATTCCGCTGCCCGTGGACTTATGAGCACCCGGAAACTGATTATTTTCAAGCATGACTCCGCTTTAGGAAATGCCCCGGCCCAAACGCTCTTTGAGCTGGTGGCCAACCCCAAACCCAAGGACGAAAACAAGCCCATCCGTTCCTTTGCCGATTATAGCCCGATTGAAATTAAGGGGACTTTACCACTTGGAGTGACGGAGTTTAAACTGATTTCAGCATGAGGGGGTGGGAGTTTGGAAAACAAACTTGTTGTCTTTAAAAACAAGAAAATCCGGCGCATCCTGCACAACAACGAATGGTATTTCGCCGTCGTTGATGTGGTGGCAGCTTTGACGAACAGCGACAAGCCCCGCGATTACTGGTATCGGATGAAAAAGCGGGAGTTGGAATCGGCCGGGTTTGAGTTGTCGTCACTTTGTCGACAACTCAAACTTGAGTCCATCGATGGGGAAAAATATCAGACTGAAATGGCCGATCTGACTGACGAGTGGCAGAACCGTGGGGCGAAGACAAATCCCAGGAGGGGAAATGGAACGCGCGGCCCGGCGTTCTGTTAATAATGATACCGGGCTTGAAGGAAGTCGATCCGGTCATCGCGGACGAGATAGACAAGGCGGTGCTCCTGGGTGAGACGGCGGGACCAGACGCCTGGGGCAAGATATTTGAGAGGTTCCGGCTTGCCGATGCCGGTGAAGGGTTCACGCATGATGGCCTCGATCAGGTCGAAGGCGCGCAGCGCCACTTTGCGGTCAGTCTCGTTCCAGTGGCGCAGGTCGTCACGAAACTCCGGCTGGAAGACGGCCTCCCGGTGTTTACTTCTCAAGGCCGGTTTCCTGGCGGAGCGTTTCTGGCGAAGACGGCTCACCCTCGCGTTTGAGGGCGCGGTCAAGGGCGGCGAGCAACCGTTCGGCGTTTGCCGGGGAGCGGAGCAAATGGGTTGTTTCAATGAGGCTCTCCAGTTCATCGGCTGCGATCATGGCAACACTGCCTCCCTTGCGGCGGCTGATGACGACGATCTCCCGGTTTTCCGTGACTTCGTCGCACAGGCTGGCGAAGTTGGCCCGTGCATTGGAATAGGTGGTTTGGAGCATGATGTCCTCCTGGTATTTATTGTACAGGAATATTGTACAATAAGGTGCTTGCGTCAGCAATGGGGAATATGAATCGGATCTGTTCGAAAGGGATAAATCCGTTATTTCTCGCCATTTTCGCAATGTTTTTCAGGCCGGCGAGTTGGTAAAAGAAGCAGTTGTTGCAAAAAATGCAACAACTGCTTCGGACAGAAAGATATACCAGGTCGAATACTATAATCTGGATGCCATCATCTCCGTTTTAAAAGACCATCTGGTGCGCGGTTATTCGCTCAATCAGCGGCGGCTGGCGGAAAGTGGCGTGGAAGTGGTACGGCAGATTTTAGGGAGATAGAAATTCTAAATTTACCGTTTATCGTTATCGTCATGCCCGAATGGTTTTAGCGGGCATCCAGCAAAAAAATCCTGGATTCCCGCTCAACAGCATTGCGGTAATGACGGCGCGTTGAGACTCGATAACCGGTATATTTAGAATTGCCGAGTCCCTTACGTCTGCTGGCCTGTACTTTTGAAAATCGGATTGAGGATAAAATGTCCCCGCGATCAGGCGGCCTGATGCTCAAGAATTTTTACTTCACGTTCCAGCCGGTCGCCCAGGCTCATTCGGGCGGTCTCGGTATCAAAGTGGGACTGGATGCCGGTCCAGAACTCCACCGAGTTGCCGAAATAGCGGGCAAGTCGCAGCGCTGTGTCGGCACTGATACCCCGTTCCCTCCGGCAGATTTTGTTGATCCGCATAACTGGGACGTTGAGGTCGTGGGCCAGCCGGTACTGGCTGATGTTCAAAGCTTTCAGGAATTCTTCCAGAAGTATTTCGCCGGGATGTACAGGAGGAAAATCTCTCATGTCGGTCACCTCAATGATAATCAGTAATTTCAACCTGGTGGACCCCATCTTCCCGCCAGATGAAACAGATGCGCCATTGTTTGTTGATGCGGATGCTGTGTTGCCCTTGTCTCGTGCCGCCCAGCAATTCAAGGCGATTGGCTGGCGGAATACGAAGATCATCCAGTGTTTTCGCATAGTGAAGCATGACCAGCTTTCGTTCAGCAATGCCCTGAATGTCGCGCGGCAGCTTTTTGGAAAAACGGCCGGAGAATATTTTCTCCGTCTCTTTGCATGCAAAAGATTTGATCATGCAGATATAATAACCTTGCAAGATATTATCGTCAAGGGTTAACAGTATGCCATATTGCGAAGACGACCTCCTTGCCCTTTCGGCCCTGCAGCATCTGCTTTTCTGTCCGCGGCAGTGCGCCCTGATTCACATCGAGCAGGCGTGGGTAGAGAATCTGTACACCGCCCAGGGCAGGCTGATGCATGAACGGGTGGATCAGTCGGGCCGGGAGTCACGTAAAGATGTCCGCATCGAATACGGCATGCCTTTGCGATCCCTGCGGCTGGGCCTGATCGGCAAGGCCGATGTCGTCGAGTTTCACAAGGTGGAGACTGAAGAAGGGTGGCTGCCGTTCCCGGTGGAATATAAGCGGGGCAAGGAGAAAAAGGAGAACTGGGACAAGGTGCAGCTCTGCGCCCAGGCCATCTGCCTTGAAGAGATGCTTGGGCTCGCGGTGCCGGCCGGAGCGCTTTTTTACGGCAAGAATCGTCGGCGGCAGGACGTTGTCTTTACCGACGAGCTGCGGCGGGAGACGGAAGATACGGCGGTGAAGCTGCATGCGCTGATTTTCGCGGGCAGAACACCGGCGCCGGTTTATACCAAAAGATGCGATTCCTGTTCGTTTTACGAAGTATGTTTGCCAAAGACACTGGAGAAAAGAAGAAAGATTGATCACTATCTGGATCAGGCTTAGGAGCCGTTACGAAATAACCTGTCTCTTTATAACTCTTTCGTTACGGCTTCTTATACCCCTCAAGGGGGTACTGAAAAGAGTGCCGTACTGGGCATTCAGATGGTCATGTAATTTATTTACAACGGCTTGCGAGGAACAATGAAAAAACATCTGAACACACTGTTTGTCACCACCCAGGGTGCGTATCTGGCCAAAGAAGGCGAGACGGTTGCCGTTAAGGTGGAGGGCAAAATACGTAAGCAATTTCCGGTGCACACCCTGGGCGGCATTGTCTGTTTCGGGCAGATCTCCTGCAGTCCTTATCTCATGGGATTCTGCGCCGAAAAAGATGTAGCCATAAGCTTTTTGTCCGAACACGGCCGTTTTCTGGCCAGGGTGCAGGGGCCTGTTTCCGGCAATGTCCTACTGAGGCGGGAGCAGTACCGCTGGGCCGATGACGAGCATAAATCAACGACAATTGCCCGGTCAGCCGTGATCGGTAAAATCAGCAACTGCCGGACCGTATTGCAGCGCGTCCTGCGCGATCATGCGGGCAAGATCGACCAGGCGATCCTGCAGGGGGCGATTGACCGCCTCAATTCCATTCTCATGCATGTGCGCGAGGACATCCCGCTTGATACCATCCGAGGGTATGAGGGGGAGGCGGCCCAAGTGTATTTCAACGTTTTTGACAGTCTGATCACTTCGCAGAAGGAAAATTTCGTTTTTCACGAGAGAAGCCGCCGGCCTCCGCTGGATCGGGTAAACTGTCTGTTGTCTTTTCTTTACACCATGGTCATGCATGATGTCCGGTCCGCCCTGGAATGTGTCGGCCTTGATCCGGCAGTCGGTTTTCTGCATCGTGACCGCCCAGGACGTCCGGGGCTGGCCCTGGACATGATGGAGGAATTCAGACCGTTTCTTGCCGACCGTCTCGCTTTGTCGCTGATCAATCTTTGTCAGGTGAAGGACAAGGGCTTCCGAATCATGGAATCCGGGGCAGTTTTGATGGATGACGATACCCGCAAGGTGGTTCTGGTTGCCTATCAGAATCGCAAGCAGGAGGAGATCATGCATCCTTTCATAAAGGAAAAAATGCCGGTCGGCCTGTTGTTTCATACGCAGGCCCTGCTTCTTGCCCGATATCTGCGGGGTGATCTTGACGGATACCCGGTTTTCCTCTGGAAATAGTTTTGCAAGTATCGGTATTCTTGGGTAGCCGGGAGGAAGAAAGCCTATGTTTGTTCTGGTAAGCTATGACGTGTCGACAATGGATAAGGCCGGGCAGAGAAGGCTGCGTCGCGTGGCCAAGGCCTGCAAAAATTTCGGCCAGCGGGTGCAGTTTTCCGTTTTTGAATGTATCGTTGATCCGGCGCAGTGGACGGTTTTCCGGCAGAAACTGATCGATGAGATTGATGAAGGGACGGACAGCCTGCGTTTTTATTTTCTGGGCTCGAACTGGCAGCACCGGGTCGAGCATGTCGGGGCCAAAAAAGGGATTGATCAGGAGGGGCCGTTGATTGTCTGATAAGGGGCGCGAACCGTGAGTTGTCATGAAATCACCGGGAGGTTCGCGCTGGTTGTAAC
>QZKV01000080.1 GCA_003599575.1 Desulfobacteraceae bacterium
ATTCCTCGAACCCCGCTCTGGCCAGGATCTTGAGCAGTTTCTCCGCATCCTCGGGCAGCACGAACAAGTCGAGATCTTTGGTGGCCCGGAGAAAGCCGGAGTAGGCGGAGCAGGCAATCCCGCCGCCGATCGCGACCAGCACCTTTCCTTCCCGCGCCCTCGAGAGAACATCCGCGCAGATCAGCCTTTCTTTTTCCCCCAGCAAGCCAGCGACGATTCGTTCACCCCGGAGCCGGGCCGGGGCGGTATCTAGAGCATCTTGCTTCATTGAGCACCCTCGATTGCGCTGTCCTTGAAGACCAACAGAGCAGCAGTCTGCGCTTGTAAATCCTACCCAAAAACTATACTATTTGATTGTCGAGTTGTTTTTGCCCGATCATACGAGAATGCGGGTCCGGTTATGCTTTTTGGCATGTGTTCATTTTTAGCACAAAAGACAGATTCTATTTCTCCCCGAAAAAAGCTGCGCGCATTCTTTTCCACCTCTACCATCCCGCCCCCGATGTTTTCGCTTCGCTTCGGCATTTCGCCCTGCTGTTGAAGCCCATTGCCCAACCCTTTCCACCAGCGACCCTGCTCGCCGGTGGCGCAGGCCCATGATTTTGGCATCGATGTTCGGCAGCCCCAAGACGAGGGAAACCCCCGGCGTTTGTTCCCCGGCCTGAAAGTAACGAAGTATAGCGAAAGGAGGAACCTGTGTTCAAGAATTTGAAGCTCGGAGCTAAACTGCTGCTTGCTTTTCTCGCGGTCGGCGTCACCCCCTTTGTGGTTATCGGCCTCACCTCTTTGTTTAAATCGAGCGGGGCGCTAACCGATCAGGCGTTCGCGCAGCTCACCGGTATCAGGGAGATCAAGAAGGCGCAGATCGAGAGATTTTTTGCCGAGCGCGAGGGTGACGTCGGAGTCCTGGTCGATACGGTGCAGTCCCTGGAGCAGGAGGCGAAAAATCGGCTCGAGGCGGTGCAGCAGATCAAGCGCGCCGAGGTGGCAGCTTATTTTGGTGAACGGTTCGACGATGTCGCGGTCCTGTCGCAGAATGAGCATGTCCGCCAGGCTCTCGCCGTTTTTGGGAATGCTTTCGCGAGTGACGGCGGGAAAGTGGGCGGCGGGGCGTGGCTTGCGGCCGAGGAAAAGTATGGCACCTGGCTCAGAGAATACAAGGAGACGTACGGCTACTACGATCTCTTTCTCATCCATCGAGATGGGGATGTCCTTTATACGGTCAGCAAGGAATCGGATCTTGGGCAAAACATTGCCAAGGGCGGGCTTAGAAACAGCCCGCTGGCCAAGTGCTTCCAAAAAGCGCTCGATGGTCCGGCGATTCAGGATTTCGAGCCCTACGCGCCCTCGAACAATCAATTCGCCGCCTTTATCGGTGCGCCGGTCAAGGGCGCTAACGGCGAGACCGTCGGCGTGGTGGCGATGCAGCTGCCGACCGGACCGGTGAATACCATGGTGCAGCGCCGCGAGGGCATGGGGGCGAGCGGCGAAACCTATCTGGTCGGCAGTCAGGATGATAAGTCCTCCTTCCGCAGCGACATGAAGACGATGGGAGACGGCAAATATATCATCGGCCACGAAATTTCCTCCCCGTACATCAAAAAGGCGCTCGCCGGCCAGTCCGGTTATGAGCTCGTCACGGACAGCGCCGGCGCGTTGGTTATGGTGGTTTATGATCCCCTCCAGATCGAAGGACTCCAGTGGGCGATCATCTCGAAGATCAATTTGGAGGAGGCGATTGCCTCTCGGATCGAGGGCGAAAAAGAGGATTATTTCACCAAATACATCCGTAAATACGGCTATTATGACCTCTTTCTCATTCATCGGGAGGGTATGGTTTTCTATACCGTGGGGCATGAGGCGGATTACGGCACCAACATCATGAACGGCCAATATGCCGACTCCGGACTCGGCAAGCTGGTGCGTAAAGTCGCACAAACCAAACAGTTCGGGATTGCCGATTTTGCGCCTTACGCACCCTCCAATGGCGCGCCCGCCGCTTTCATTGCCCAGCCGGTTCTGGAGGATGGTCAGATCAAGCTCATCGTTGCCTTGCAGCTCTCCCTCGACGCCGTCAACGCCATTATGCAGGAGCGCTCCGGGATGGGCAAAACCGGCGAGACCTATCTCGTCGGGCCGGACAAGCTGATGCGCTCCGACTCCTTTCTCGATCCGCAAAATCATACGGTCTTAGCCTCCTTCGCCAATCCCGCCAAGGGCAGCGTCGATACCGAAGCTTCCCGGCAAGCGCTGGCTGGCGGCACCGATACGAAGATCGTTATCGACTATAATGGTAATCCCGTGCTCTCCTCCTTTACCCCGGTGAAGGTCGGAGATTTCGCCTGGGCATTATTGGCCGAGATCGACGAAGCGGAAGCTCTGGCCGCCGTCAATACCCTGAAGTGGCTGATGGGGATCGTTTTCATTTTGGGTGTGGTCGCAATCGTCTTCACCGCCCTGGTCATAACCCGCTCGATCACCGGGCCGCTGGCCAAAGCGGTAACGATGCTCAACGAGCTTGGCTGCGGCCATCTCGGCATGCGGCTCAAGATGGACCGAGCGGACGAAATCGGGCAAATGGCCAAAACCATGGACCAGTTTGCCGATGATTTGCAGAATATCGTGGTCGCTGCGTTGGAAAAGCTGGCGGCCGGCGATCTCACCTTCGAGGCGGTCCCCAAGGATGAGAAAGATGTGATCGGCGTCGCGCTCAAAAAGAGCTGTGACGATCTCAATCGCACGGTGGCAAGCATCCAGGAGGCGGCGGACAGCATCGCCTCGATAAGTGAGCAGGTGTCGAGCTCGGCTCAGGAGCTCTCGCAAGGGACCTCGGAGCAGTCGTCGAACGTAGAAGAGGTCTCCTCCTCGATGGAGGAGATGAATTCGTCCGTGAGCCAGAACGCCGAGAACGCGCGGCAGACGGAAGCGATCGCCGCCAAATCGGCGGCCGACGCCCAAGAGGGCGGGGCGGCGGTAAACGAGATGGCGGCGGCCATGGCCGCGGTTTCCGAGAAGATCACCATCATCGAGGAGATTGCCCGGCAGACGAACCTGCTGGCGCTTAATGCCGCCATCGAGGCGGCGCGGGCCGGCGAGCACGGCAAAGGCTTTGCGGTGGTGGCGGTGGAGGTGCGCAAGCTCGCGGAGCGGAGCCAGGCATCCGCCCAGGAGATCATCTCCCTGTCGAACAACAGCATGCAGATTACGGAAAGGGCCAGTCGCCTGATTGGCGATATCGTGCCCGGCATCAAGAAAACCGCGGACTTGGTGCAGGAGATCGCCGCTGCCAGCGAAGAGCAGGCCCGCGGCGTCAGCCAGGTCACCAAGGCGATCGAACAGGTCGATCAGGTGATCCAACAGAATTCCGCGGCCACCGAGGAAATGGCGGCCAGCGGCGAGGAAATGGCCTCGCAGGCGCAAATGCTCCGAGAGCAGATCGCTATTTTCAAGATCAAGGGCCAGCGCCCGGCGGTCCGGGTCAGCAGAAAGGTCCAAAAACGAGGCGCGCTAAAGCCGCCGCAGGGCCAGCATCCACCACGGCCGGCCGTTCCGGATCCAGGCCTGGCCCTTGATCTGGATGACGAGGATTTCGAGCGCGTGGGGTAGAAAAAACGTTTTCCCCCGGGTGCTCCCCGTGCTGAAATAGGGCGGGGAGCACCTTCGAAGCAGGAACCGATCTTCTTGTTTTCCCCCCCTTGACTTTCTCGTCCACCTACGATAGCTGACCATAACATTGTAAATAAGCAGCAAAAGGCTTCGCCCGCTATTTCGGCGTTTCTCCTTTGAAAAGTACCGATTTGGGCACTCAATGATGGCCGACACGCAGATCAACCTGCGAAAGTTCGTCGCTCCGGAATTTATTTTCGGCATTGATGCCCGATGCCTGGCTGGCCGGTACGCGCAAAACTTCGGTGCCTCCAAAGTGCTCATTGTGTCCGATCCGGGTGTTATCGCCGCGGGGTGGACGAAGGAAATGACGGAGGGATTGGAATCTGCGAAGATCCCCTTCCATGTTTTTTCTGCTGTTACCCCTAATCCGAAAGCCGAAGAGGTGATGCGCGGCGCCGAAGAATATGAGAAGGAGGGTTGCGATGCGATTGTTGCCGTCGGCGGGGGAAGCCCGATGGATTGCGCCAAGGGTATCGGTATCGTCAGCACCAACAAAAAGCATATTCTCGAATTCGAGGGCGTCGACCAAGTTTCCGAGCCCGGCCCCCCGCTCATTTGTGTGCCGACCACTGCCGGCAGCTCCGCCGATGTTTCCCAATTCGCTATCATTACCGACATGCAAAGGAGGGTGAAAATAACCATTATCAGCAAGACGCTGGTCCCGGATGTCTCCTTGGTCGATCCGCTTACCCTCACCACCGTATCGCGCGATTTGGCGGCATACACCGGCATGGACGCTCTCACCCACGCCTTGGAGGCCTTCGTTTCCAACGCCGCCTCACCGATTACCGATCTGTTCGCCCTGGAAGGGATTCGGCTGATGGCATCCTCTTTGGTCCCGTCCCTGGAGCATCCTGAGGATCGAGAGCTCCGCACCCGGACCATGCTCGCCAGCCTCTATGCAGGGTTAGCCTTCTCGAATGCGAGTCTCGGACTCGTCCATGCCATGGCCCACAGCCTCGGCGGATACTCGGATATTGCGCACGGACAAAGTAACGCCATACTCGTCAGCCATGTTGTAGGCTTCAATTTCGAGATGGCGGAGGAGAAGTACCAAGCCATTGGCGAATTACTGGGTGTAGAAGAAATGAGCGGTCTGAGGAGCGAGGAGAAAAAGGAAGCACTGCTCGCCGCCCTGGGAAGAGTGAAAAAGGCTATCAATCTCGATGTCAACCTCAGGGCACTCGGGGTGAAGCAGGAAGAGATTCCCCGGCTGGCGGAGAATGCGATGAGTGACCCCTGCATTGCCACCAACCCGCGCCGGCCGACAAAGGATGAGATCGAGCGCCTCTATGAGCAAGCGCTGCTTTAATCCCGAAGACTTCGATGCCTTGCGGGAAAAAATCATCGGTCTCGGGGTGACCTCCGTCAAAAAGAGTTACTACCCGAAGCTGCTGCAGAATCTGCAAGAGCTGGCGCGTTTCAAAACCCTGCTCGATCAAAGCAATGATTTGATTTTTCTCGTCGAAGTGCCCTCCGGGGCCTTCGTAGATTTCAACGAGACAGCATGCCGGCGATTAGCATACTCCCGCGAGCAGCTCCTCGCCCGCTCCCTGAAGAATGTCGCCGAACCAACTGCCATGAGCGCCGTAGCCGAGCTGATCGAGAGGGAAAGAGCAGGGGACAAAGACCGGACAATGCTGGAAACCACTCTCATCGGCAGCAGCGGGGAAAGGATTCCGGTCGAGATTTCGATCCGGATCGTGACCCTTGGCGGCTCGACATATGCAGTTGCGGCAGCGCGCGACATTACTGAGCGCAAGCGGGCGGAAAAGGCATTCCGCCAGCTGAGTTACCAGAACAAGCTCATTTTGGAATCAGCTGGGCAGGGAATTTTCGGCTTGAATCTAAAAGGATTTGTTATCTTCATCAACAGAACGGCTGCCGCCATGCTTGGTTACGAAGAGCATGAGCTTGTCGGCCAGCATAGCCATTCCAAATGGCACCACTCCAGGCCTGACGGCACCCCGTATCCGGCCGAAGAATGTCCGATCTATGCAAGTTACAAAGATGGAACCAATCATTTCGGTGAAGAGGTGTTCTGGAAAAAGGATGGCACCATGCTGCCCGTCGATTTTACCAGTCGGCCGCTACGCGAGGATGGCATGATTATGGGGGTAGTCGTTACCTGCCAGGACATCACCGAGCGCAAGCAGGCCGAGGAGGCCCTCAGGAGAGCGCGCGACGAGCTCGAGCAGCGGGTGCGGGAGCGAACGGCCCAGCTTACCACGGTTAATGAGGCGCTGGCGCGGAGCAATGACGAGCTCCGGGAATTCGTGTTCATCGCCTCGCACGATCTTCAGGAGCCGCTCCGCAAAGTCAGGATCTTCGGGGACTTGATTCAGAAAAGATGTGAGGCGGCCCTGGATGAGCAAGGCAGCGATTATCTCGCGCGCATGCAGAAGTCAACCGCCCGCATGCAGGATCTGCTCGGCGCCCTGCTCGATTTTTCCCTGCTTGCCACCCGGGCCCAGCCGATGCGAGAGGTGGAGCTAAGCCGCCTCGCGGGCGAGGCGGCGGCGGATCTCGAGCAGGAGATCTTTCGGACCAAGGCCCGGATCGAAGTCGACGCACTGCCGCGGATCGAAGCCGATGCTCCGCAAATGCGCCAGCTGTTTCACCATTTGATTCACAATGCCATCAAGTTCCGGCGGCCGGATGCGCCGCCGGTTATACGCATTTCGGCCGCGGTCGTCCAGGAGCCGGAAGCGCCTGAAAAACGGTATTGTCAGATTGCCGTGCAGGACAACGGCATCGGCTTTGACGAGAAATACGCGGAGCGCATCTTCGCGCCATTCCAGCGGCTGCACGACCGGGAGAGCTACGAAGGCATCGGCGCGGGGTTGTCCATTTGCAAGAAGATCGTCACTCGACATGGCGGCACGATCGTCGCCCGCAGCACGCCGGGCCAGGGGACGCGCATTCTGGTGTCGCTGCCGGTCAAACAGGAAAAAGGTGCCGATTCGGGTGACGGGCAGTCGTAGCTGACTTCTCGCCAATATGTCTTGATGCGCCAACTTATATGTGATAGCCTTCCCGACTCGGCATCATTCCAACCTCTTGCTGCTTCTCGTCAACAAAAAGACCACTCTCAAAGGCCGGACATTTTCATGGAGCTTATTTCTCAATCAATCGACATTTTCTTGCACCTAGACGCCCATCTCGACCAGGCCTTGGCCGCTTACGGCTTATGGCTCTACGGTATTTTGTTCATCATCATTTTCTGCGAGACGGGATTGGTGGTAACTCCGATCCTGCCGGGGGATTCACTGCTATTCGCGGTCGGAGCTTTGGCTGCCCGGGAGAATTCGCCCCTCCAGATCGGCTGGTGCATGGCCCTTCTTTTTGTGGCTGCCGTGATCGGAGATGCGGTGAATTATTCCATCGGGCTCAAAATGGGCCCCAAGGTTTTTGCCAAGGAGCAGTCGCTGCTGTGGAACAAGAAGCATCTGCTGAAGGCTCAGGCTTTTTACGAAAAATATGGCGGTAAAACGATTGTCTTAGCGAGATTCGTGCCGATCGTCCGGACGTTTGCTCCCTTTGTCGCCGGAATCGGCCGGATGGGCTACACCAGATTTGCCGTTTTCAATATCACCGGCGCCCTGGCCTGGATCGTCGGTTTTTTGCTTCTCGGCTACTGGTTTGGCAACCTTGCCTTTGTGAAGCGGAATTTCCAGTACGTCATCCTTGCCATTATCATCGTTTCCGTGCTGCCTGCCGTGTTCGAATATCTGAAGGAACGCCAGAGCCGGCGGCAACCGGTGGCGTTGTGAAGCGCATGATTTGAGCCTTCTTTGCGACACTAACATGCGGTTACGGCCGCCTCGGCAGGCAGAGTAATGATGAAGGTCGCTCCCTCGCCGACAGCGCTTCGCGCGTAATCATCCAGGTGCCCTTCCCCTTGGGCTTGGTTTTTCCATAATGCTTGCCGGCGCCATTGGGGCCGGCAATGATGATAATAACGGGGTTACTCTCAGCGCTCATGGGTAACAATTCGTTGAATAGACATACGTAATCCCTGCAGGAGGTTCTGCTGGGCCGTGGCGGCTCGCCGATTGGCTTTGATCGCCACATCGGTGAGGAGGGCATCCTCAACCTGTTCCTCCGGCTCAACCAGCGGGTCGAGCAAGTTTCGGCGTGGAACTCGGGGACTTTTACCGATAAAGAGCAAGGACTGGACAGGGTCAAAGAAGACCCCGGGACTGATCTTGAACCGGGCGCTCAGTTTCTCGGCATGAGTACGAGTCAGATTTCGTTTGCCGGAAAGAATCAGGGAAACAGTGCTTTTGGAGCCGATCTCATTCTTGAGATCACTTAATGTCAAATGATGACGTTTAATCAGAGATCGCAACGAAGCTATGGATGGAGAAGTTTTCCTGGCCAAGCAGCCCTCCTTTTTGTTTACAAACTGTAAACAATAGGGCACCGGGCGTCAAGGATCGTCTGCCGAGGAGGCCTTCAGCGGTGGGGTCACCATGAAAGGGAGAAAGGACACAGAACCGAATGCGGGGCGGTATTTGCGCCATATCATTGACGAGGAGAGGCGGGCGGAAGGGCCGAGACGCGGGCAAATGAGGCTATTTTACTGTCATCGCATTCGTGCTCGCCACGGCTTTGTTGCCGCCTATCAATAATACAAGGTCCTGCATATAGCCCTTCATGGACTCAGCCTGCGCATTCAGCTCTTCCGAGGCGCTGGCAGCCTCTTGCGAGTTGGATGCTGTTTGCTGGGTCACCTCACTGATTTGGGTCACCGCAATATTGACCTGCTCAAGTCCTTGCGTCTGTTCCTTGGAAGCAGCCGCTATTTCGCGGACCAGGGTGCCAACCCTGGTGGCTGCCCCGATGACCTCGGTGAAATCCTCGTTGGCTTGAACAGCCAGCCCCTCGCCATTTTTAACCTGTTTTACTGTGCCATCCAGAAGGCTCGCGGTATTTCGGGCAGCCTCAGCCGCCCGCATCGCCAGATTGCGGACTTCTTCGGCCACCACGGCAAAGCCGGCGCCGGCCTCGCCGGCCCGGGCTGCCTCAACTGCGGCATTCAGTGCCAGCAGATTGGTTTGAAACGCAATTTCATCTATTGTTTTAATTATCTTGGAAGTCTGCTCGCTGGCTTTGGAAATCTCGGTCATGGCCGCGGTTTGGGCCGCCAGAGATTTGTTGACCTTGTCCATGACAGTATTCACGTCCAGCATGAGCGAGTCACACTCGGCAGCGTTATCAGCATTGCGCCGGACCATGGTCGAGACCTCTTCCAGAGAGGCAGAGGTCTCTTCCAGAGAGGAGGCGCCCTCGGAAGCGCTCTTGGCCAATTGTTGGGCAGCATCGGAGAGCTCCACGGAAGCACCGCCGACCTGAGCAGCGCTTTCATTCAGTCCCTCGATAATGCGGCCAACCGGTTTTATGACCAGTCGGGACAAACACCAATAAACGGTAGCGCACAGCGCCAGGAGAAAAAAAACACCCATGAGGAGGCCGATGGCCCCAAGCTGCATGGTGGCGGCCTTGATCTCCTCGTTGGTTGTTTTTACCTGCTCCTCGATGCGGCTGGATACCTCCTCTATGTTTTTCTGCACAGCGGCGAAGCTTAGCCCCACCTCCACAAAGCCCACGGACGCATCCGCAAAGCTGATCTCGTGGCGCAGAACCTCTCCGCTCTCCTGTGTGTCACGGTTTTCCGCAATAACCTGATTCTCTTTGCTCAGGAAAACCACGGAGACAATATCCAAATCCTTTCCGGCGTTATCGGCCAGCCGCTGAAGGCCGTCAAAATCAAAACTGCCGATCAGGGCGCCGCCGGTCTGGGCCAGCAGGGCGGCGACAGAGTTTCCCTTCTTGCGGAGCTCCGCGGCAAGAAGTTTTTCCTGCTGCGCCTGCTCGGTTTTCAGGCGGGCGATAAAACCGTCTGCCTGTCTCGCTTGAGAGGAGCCGGCCGTATAGAGCATAATCGCGGTTTGCACGGCTATGATGGCCAAAACGAGGAAGGAGACAAAGAAATTGAACTTGGTGGCTATTCCTCTTTTCCGCGTCGTCATCGGCAACCTCCAGGGAGAGCGGGAGAGCGACTGCTACTATTCGGGATTTGAATCAATCCGGTCCGACGCCCCCCTTGCGAGGACGCCGGACCGGGAACGGCAACGTCCGGCAGGAAAGCAGTTATTGCGGCATTTTCGCGTCAACTTCCTTCATGATTGTACGGAGATTATCATAATCCTCCGGTCTGGTGGTCACAAAGCCGGTCATCCCTTTCATCAGCGGATCCAACACTGCCGGATCCTTTAGGGCCAAAACAGCATCCTGGAGCTTCTTGATCGTTTCCTGATCAACATTGGCACTGACGACTAAAACATGCTCGTAAACCGGTGCCGATTCGGCGATGATTTTAACCCCTTGTCCCACATACTTCTCTGCTACGGAGGGTTGAAGTCCTCCGCCGTCGAAAACACCCATGCTCACCGCTTTGGCGACATTGTCGTGGGAGCCGAGGAACTTGTGCTCCACGAGGCTGTCGAAAACCCCGGCCTGCATCAGCATGTAGGCCGGCATATAACAGGAAAGGGTGGATTCGCGGTCGCCGAAAGCGAATTTCTTTCCTTTGAGATCGGCGAGCGAGTTGATGGCTGAACCGTCTTTGGCGATGATGACGCCCTTGAAGGTGGGTGTGCCGCTTTTGTTGACCACCGTGCCGAGCAGTTGAATTTTGCCGGCATGCTTTTCGGTGGCAATTGCGTAAAGCGACGGCCCCAGGTAGGAAATATGGATATCGCCGGCGACCAGGGCCGCCAAGGAAGCGTCATAATCCTTGGCAGTCCGGAAGCTGATCGTGCTGCCCGTCTCTTTCTGCAGGTAATCGATGAGGGGGCGGAACATTTTGGCGAGTTCGTCCGGCGCCTTAAAAGGATGCACGCCGAAAACGAGAGACGTTTGCGCGCCGGCCGTACCGGTCAACATCATGGCGCTCATTGCCAGGCCTACCATGAGCACGATACATTTTTTGATCATCGAGAGCTCCTTTTCTTAAGATTAACGGTGTTGCCCGGGGGGAGATCGG
>QZKV01000068.1 GCA_003599575.1 Desulfobacteraceae bacterium
TTCCGATCTTCTTCCATAAGTCGGACCGCCGGGAGCAGGAGTTCCTGCTCGCCACCGCCTTTTTACCTTCCATGACCGTGCAAATGGCCGAAGCGTTCACCGGCATCAAGGCAGCCGGGAGAATTTTACGAAGTTTGAATGAACGCAACTATTTCACGGAACGGCATGTGATGAAGGACCATCCGCTTTTTCTCTACCACCCGCTCTTCCGTGAGTTTCTCGTATCGAAGGCCCGGGAGAGCCTCACGCCCGAAGAGATAGCGGCCCTGCAGCGGAAAGCTGCTGCATTGTTGGTCAAGGAGAGACAAACGGACGATGCGGCGGCACTCCTCCTGGAGGCGGAAGACTGGAACGCTTTTGTTGCCTTATTAGTAAGACAGGCGCCCGTTCTGATGTCCATGGGCAGAAGCCGGACCATCGCAGAATGGATTGGAAGAATTCCGCAGGAAATCGTTGAAAACACTCCCTGGTTCCTCTATTGGAAGGGGCTTTGCAGGCTCCCTGTCAGCCCCGCCGAAAGCCGGCCGTTATTGGAAGACGCATTTCGGTTATTCGAGTCACACAAGGACAACGCAGGAATGTTCATCGCCTGGTCGGCGGTCGTTCAAACCTACTTGTTCGAGTTCGACGATTTCAGGCCGCTCGACCGCTGGATCGATTGGCTCGATGAACGCTTGCGCAAGGGCGCATCGTTTCCTTCCCCTGAAATCGAAGCGAGTGTGGCCGCCGGCATGACCGGCGCGCTGACCTGGAGAATGCCCGCTCATCCTGCGATGCGCAAATGGGTGGAAAGGGCTCTTTCACTTTCCCTGAAAAGTGCGAACAGCGAAGCAGGCATGCGGTCCTGCACCAATGCGGTGGCTTACTACATCTGGATGGGTATGTTTCACGAGTGCTCGATCCTGATCGGAGAAATGAGCAAAAAAGTCAGCGCCGAAGCCGTTTCCCCCCTCAGGCGCATCTCCATAAAAGTTCCGGAAGCGATGTTTTACAACACGGCCGCCGAGTTCCGGGAGCAGGCCGTGCGGTCGGTTCAGGAAGGTCTGGAAATAGCCCGGGAAACGGGTGTGCACCTCGTAGATCCCCTGTTGTATATCCAGGGGGTGGTCAGTTCGCTGAATGAAAAGAATCCGCAAAGGGCGGAGGAATTTCTGCGCAAACTCGAAAAGACATTGCGCAGCGGAAGCCGGACCCATTCGAGCCATTATTACTGTCTTTCGGCCTGGCATCAGCTGTTCACCGGATGCACGGACCAGGCTGTGCTGCTGGCCGGGAAAAGCCTGGCCATGGCTGAAGAAACGGGCGTTCCCGTTTCCGAAACCATCATCCGGATATTGTTGGCGCACGCGCTGTTTGCATCCGGCAAATACGGCCCGGCGGAGCAGCAGCTCTCGGTTATCAGAACGATATTGCCCCGCACCGGCAGTTCCTATTTTGAGTACCTGTATCTGCTCACGGAAGCCTGGTTTTTATTAAGCCGGGGCGATCGAGAAACCGGACAGGAGGCTCTTTCTCAGGCCATGAGAAACGGCCGGCAGCAGGGTTTTGCCACCATGCAATATTTCTGGCTGCCGTCCGTCCTTGGCAGCCTCTGTGCAGAGGCACTCGAGGCCGGGATGGAGGTGGGCTACGTTCAATCCCTCATTCAGAAACTCGACCTTGTCCCGGGTGAGCGATCCCGCTATGTCGAGCATTGGCCCTGGCCGGTAAAAATTTACACATTCGGGCGTTTGGAAGTTTTGCGCGACGGCCGGCCGCTTGAATTTCCGGCCAAAGCGCCGCGCAAGATAATCGCCCTCCTCAGGTTGCTCGTTTCCTGCGGGAGAAACGGCGCGAGCGAGGAGCGTATATCAGACATGCTCTGGCCGGAAGCCGATGGTGATGCAGCCCTTCAGTCGCTTGCCACAAGCATACACAGGCTCCGGCAGTTGCTGGGCAATGATAAAACAATCCAGCGCAATGACGGCCGAGTCCGGCTGGACCCCTTATTTTGCTGGGTTGATGCCCATGCCTTCGAGGAGCTTCTCGACAGCGCGGCAGGCGGTCCGAAGCCGTCATCCTTTGGAAAAGCACAGATCCGATTTATTGAAAAGGCCTTGTTGCTTTACAAGGATGCGTTCCTGAGCGAATCCACTGAAACCTATGCGCTCTCCTATCGTGAACGGCTGCGGGAAAAGTATCTCCGGACCGTGACATGGCTGGGCGGACAGTATGAGGAGCGCGGAGTCTTCGACAAGGCGATCGAGTGCTACCAGAAGGGCCTCGAAATCGACAACCTGGCGGAAGAATTATATTATCGCATCATGAAATGCTACGCCTCGGCCGGACGCAAGGCTGAAGCCATTGCCGTTTACATGAGATGCAAGCGGGTATTGCGTGCCGTGCTGGGGGTCGATCCCGCACCTGGGACCGAGACATTGTTCAAGGCCTTATCAAAATAGCTGAACATCGAACGTCAAACATCGAACGTCGAATTTAACGCTCCACTCCTCCCTTCCATTTAAATTCCCCCCAATCTGTACCCCATCTGTAAACCCCCTTTTGCTAAATACCGCGTATGGACGAAAAAAGACGGGCGCCCGACGCATTCGTGGCCAATTACATTGTGCGCATCTACCGCTTTGATAAAAAAAGAGGCGGCGGTGTTGTGGGAATCGTGGAGACGGTCGGAGAAGACGTGAAAACGGCTTTTACGAGTGTCGATGAGCTCTGGAACATCCTCAAATCTGAAAAAGAGCGGATATGATGCTTTTTCGCTTCGGAGGTGTGCATGCAAAGACATTTCGGCTTCATTTTTCTTATGGTTCTGTTGGTATGTGGCGCGTCATTGCTGAGCGCGGCAACGGTCGCCGCCGATTCTGCCAAGGTGGTTTTTGTCCTGGACGCTTCAGGCTCCATGTGGGGCCAGATCGACGGCAAGGCCAAAATCGTCATTGCTAAAGAGGTGTTGAACAATCTCATCGACGGCCTTCCCCAGGATTTGTAGGTGGGACTCTTTGCATACGGTCATCGCAGCAAGGGGGACTGCCGGGATATCGTGATGCTCGTCCCGGTGCCGTCGATAGCAAGGCCATGAAGGCCAGAATCGCGGCCCTCAACGCCAAAGGCAAGACACCGCTGAGCGCGGCCGTGCAGCAGGCGGCCAAAGCATTGCGCTACACCGAAGAGAAGGCCACGGTGATTCTGGTGAGTGACGGGTTGGAGACCTGCGATGCCGATCCCTGCGCTCTGGCCATGAGCGGCGTGGACTTCACCGTGCATGTGATCGGCTTTGACATTACCAAAGAAGAACAGGCCCGGCTGCGCTGTCTGGCCGATAAGACCGGCGGCCTGTTTCTGGCGGCCGGTAACGCCCAATCCCTGAGTGATGCCCTGACCTAGACGGTGGCCAAAACACAAGAGCCTCCGAAGCCGGTTGTCCAGGATCCGGGTACGGCCAAACTGACGGCCCCGCCTCGGTTCCCGCCGGATCCTAATTCGAAATTAAATGGGAGGGGCCGGACAGCCGCAACGACCATATCGCCATAGCGCTCAAAGATCACAAAGATCGTGCTTACAGCCACTATGTGTATACCGAAAAGAATGTGGGGGACGCCCTTTATATTTTTATATTTAGTACTTCCGCAAGCACCAAACCTTCATCGCGGACGATTTGTGCCCTTTTCGACCGCAACGCATCACGCTGTCACGACGATCCTTAGCACCGCACCCGGTGCGTCTAGTCTGGCTTGGTTTTGTTAGCATATTCCGGTCGAGATTATAAATATAAAAATATAAAGGGCGTCCCCCCTATGCGTCCATAGGGAGATAGACAGGAATCTTATTTTACGCGCGGGATGGTCAATTCGAAGATGCTTCCTGCGCCTTGTGCACTTTTGACATCAATGGCGATATTAATTCTATCCGCCAATGACAGGCAAAGATATAGTCCGAGGCCGGAACCTTCTTTGGAGGGCTTGGTGGTGAAAAAGGGATCAAATATCCTCTTTATGGTCTGCTCGTCCATGCCGCAGCCATTATCGCTCACCTCAATTCGCAAACCATCCTTTAATGCATCCAAAGATGCGCTCAGCTTGACCCGTCCGTTTTCTTTTTCAGTTGCTTCTGCTGCATTGATCAGCAAATTGATCAGGATCAATTCCACTATCTCCGGATCAGTATAAATCTTAGGCAAATGTTCAGGAATGCTGATTTCAAGTGAATCTACCATTTTTCTTAATTTTCCGCCGCAAATCGTCAGCGTACTTTCAATCACTTCACGAATATCGACCCAATCCTGCCGTACATTATCTTTTTTTCTGGAGAAGTCTTTCAAATCCGAAACGATTCTATTAATTCGTCTCGATCCATTCTCAATGTTATCGATAAGCTTGCGAAAATCACGTCGAAACTCGGGATATGGCATATTTAGTATGACCCAATCGGCTTGCCCTTTGGCATAATCGTCTATGATGGGTATGATTTCCTGTATGTATTCTTTCAGGATGGGGATATTGAAGTTGATAAAATTATTGGGGTTGTTGATTTCATGGGCGATCCCCGCCACCATCCTCCCCAGCGCGGCCAGTTTTTCACTCTGTATGATTTGTCTTTCCAATATTTTGCGATTGGCAATTTCTTTTTCGAGGTGTTCCTTGGCGCTTTTGATGTTTTGAAAATCTTGTTCTCTTCTACGTTCGAAACGATTAAATGCGATAAAAACCGTTAATACTAGAAAAATACACGAAACGATCAACATAATCTGGATGATTTTAAAAGCGCGCATGCCATCGGCGATGACCCTCTTCAGACTGGATTCGATGTCCTGGGTCTGATTGATAAATTCGGAGAACTTTTCATGGGACGCACGGTCGAAGGAAGCGCCGGAGCCGGTATGGTTCAGCGAAGCGAGCCGCCATTCGAGAATTTCTCTTAACTCGGTTAATTTGTCCTGCACACTTTCGATGGCGAGCCGAAATTGTTGATCCGTAACGGCGATAAATACGCCGTGGGGGTTTTTCCCCCCTTCCAGCATCGCATGCGCGTACCATTCCGCAAGGCCGAAATGTCGCCGGACCAAATCCACGCTTGTACTGCTGTCGCCGCTTAGAATTTCCTCGTACCAAAGGTATGCCAAAGTCGCTTCAAATCTTATCTCCATTGTGGCGTCCACCAGGGGCACATAGATTTGATTCAACCTTAATCCTTTATAAAAACCGAAACTCAATATGGCGATAAGAATGAATCCTACCGCTAAGATCATCAGGTTCATCCGCCAGGAAGTGAGCAGGCTTAGTGCCATGCTTTGTATTTTCTTGACCGATAACATGGTTGTGATTCCCGGTTAAAGGTACCGCTCAGGTGTTTGAAGGCTTGGTACAAATTCTTTTAACGGATAGCCGGCCGGCCTACAGATCATTTTTTCCACTGAGGCGCAGAGGGGATCATCCCTTGAAATCATTGACACCCGGGTTTGATTCCCATTATTTCAGCGCCACGGGGAATTTGTCGATCCAACCACGACGCTCCCGGTCTCATTTTCGATCCCCTCTGCGACTCTGCGCGATTTCCAAGCTCTCTGCACCGGAAGCATTCGTTATCATATTTACGGATATATGGACTTAGTGCATCGCCAAGTTTCCTTATATTTCATAATCCCCCCTTCGCTCAATAAAAACCGTGCCATGGGTGTTCCCATACGCCCCGGCTTTTCTTGTTGACCAAAAAGCAGATGAACGTCGAATATCGAAGGTCCACCATCGAATGAAAAAACAAGAGCGAATGCGAGTATGTTTAGCTTTCGGAACAGAACTGCCCGCCATCGCTCTGATCGTCGCGCCTTTGCTGGGAGGTGCGATTCTCCAATTCTTTTCATGGCGAGAGGTTTTCGGCGTGCCGGCCGGTTTTGGAGGGATAGCCTTCGCCGGTTGCCTGCTTATGCGTGATACCACGGAAAACCTGGAGAAAAAAAAGTCTGCTGGGGACCTTGTTCAATATCGCCGTGACCTTGAGCAATCCCGATTTTTCGAAACAGCTGATTGTCGTTTCGTTTATGAGCACTCCGATCATGACCTGTCTGGCATCCGCCTCGGCGATTTACATCAGCGGATTCGGGTTAAGCGAGCAGGTGTTCAGTTATTTCTTTTCGGCCATTTTGTCCGCCTGCTTTGCGGAAGCGTGGGCATGCTCCTGTTTCCCTGGATTGGGGCAACCGGATTACTGCCTACGGATCGATAAATGCTGCGACCAGTCTGATCTGTTTGATTCTTTGGCCCCTGTTGGGAAAAAATGATGGCGCGGCCTACATCAACCCCATGGCCCCGAGGGCCCAGGCATAGGCCGCGCCCGCCACTGCTACCAGTCCGATCGTCGCCCGGTCGGCCGGCCGGCCCTGGGTCTTCAGCCACAAGTGAACTGCGGCCAGAAGTACGATGGCCGCGGCAGCCATCTGTATATACCAGGCGGCATTCATGACCGCGCGGACGGCCGGCGTGAAACCGAACATGACCTGCACCGGCTCCTGGGAAACCAGGAGGAAAGCAATTACGGCCAGTAAACCGTGGATCAGAGCTGAGCCGACAACTATTGCGCGGGTCCGGCGAACCAGCCGGGTCAAAGGCCGCCTCCGACTACACCTAAGGACTGTCTCCGATAACCAGACCGCCATCCCAATGATCAGGACCAGGGCGGAGATGCCGGATATGATCCGCACCGTCATGGACGGGATGGCCCTGATGGGAGTCCCGATCAAGCCGCTGTTGTCCAGGATTTTGTATACATCCCCCCGGAAGTTGACTTGGTGCATCACGCCATGAAAGTCATCCACCGAGCCGATGACCGTCAGATCGTGCGCCGTATGATAGTCCACCCAGGTGCCGTTGGAGCCGGCCAGATGAAGAATTTGCCCGCTATCGGCAGGAAACACCACCAAGCCGGATGCATAGGAAAGCCCGCGGATACTCTCAGGCACCTTGAGCATCTCGGCCAAGGTGTGCGGATACTTAAAAAGCCTTCCGGCTGCCAGGGCTTTCACGAAGGTGTGCAAATCGTCTATGGTCGAAACGATCGCACCGACCCATTCGAAGGAGAGGTTGACCTGTCCGCTCATCATCGGTGCATTCCACGCCCACACGTCGGCCAAGTGGGTTTCATCAGATTCGGTGGATCCGGCATAGCGCAGGTAAGTATGCGTCATATCCAGGTGATCGAAGATTCGGGATCTCAGGGACTTTTGGATGCCGATACCGGTTGCCTTTTCGATCAGCAAACCCAGCAACAGATAGTTCGTGTCCGCGTAGTGGAACGCAGCGCCGGGACGCGCGATCGCATGTAAATTCATTCCGGATAGATAGAGGTTCAGCAGACCGGCCATGCGATCGGTGGGATCGGCCCGCCATGCTTCTTCGTCCCAGGGCGACCAATGATGTGAAAGAAGGTAATCTTGCGGATCACATCCGGCCGGTGCACCCCTCATGGTGCACGCCAGCAGCGCATCCAGACCGCGCGTCGGATCATAGACGACTCTCCCGACCAGCGAATCGGGGGCCGCACCGTCCGCCGTGCCGGGCATGAGACCAACCGCGGACCGCTCGTCATCGAAGTACAGGCAGCGCAAACCGGATGTGTGGGTGAGCAAATGGCGGATGGTGATGGATCTGCCATAAGATATCCCTTCGATCATGCTCAGGGAATCGATCACTTCGGGAGGCAATACCCCGAGTTCACCAAGGGTGGCGTCGAGCCCCCCGGGCCCCAATGCGCCTTCCTCCCAAAGCTGATAGACGAGCACTGCTATCATGGTTTTGGCCACGCTGGCGATGGCGAACTGATGGGCGGTGGTCATCGGCTCGCCGGTATCCACTCGGGCGGTGCCGGCCGCACCTTCGAAGGCGTATCCTACCGGTCCTTGAATTCCCAGGACGGCATGGCGTTGTCCCGAGGGATCAACATCAAAAACAGCCCGCTGCAGCAGGGTCTTGAGGCGGGCATCGGTGGCGGTTGGATCAAATTGCTTGGTACACCCGTTCGCGGGCATGATCGCCAACAACAGCATTGCCAATGCACAAACATGGCTTTTCATTGCAGCACCTCCCCGGGTATTGGTTTGCCAAGCTGCTTTTTGCGGGTCCGCGCGGGCCGGCGTACGTGCCCGAGGGCATGCACAAATAGGCCGGCC
Organism: Desulfobacteraceae bacterium; assembly: GCA_003599575.1. Lineage (GTDB taxonomy): Bacteria > Desulfobacterota > Desulfobacteria > Desulfobacterales > Desulfosarcinaceae > Desulfatitalea. The sequence goes on from QZKV01000068.1 coordinate 8,156, forward strand.
AGCGTGATCGACCCGACTACGCCGTGAAAAACCTTGGCTCCTGCGCCTGCCATGGCGGCCGGTCCGGAAAAGCATGCCAGGAGCAGTCCGAGGATGCTTACGGTTGACATGATGACCTTGACCCGATAGCTGCCTTTCAGTTTGCCGGCCAGGGCGGCCTTGGGCCATGTCCGGTGCCGCCAGGCATGCGCCAGCGATACGACGGTAAGGATGATTCCCGCTAATGCATGACCATGCAGGCCGGCCGCCAGGAAGACCACCGTAAGGACCAGGGACAACCAGAGGACTGGGTTGGCTCTGAAACTTCGATTGGATGCTTTCATTTTTCACTCCTTCTTCTAATTGTTTGACAGGGACCTATCGAGCATGCGGCGATCTTAGCGCTTGGCAGGCTGGCTTGTTAGTGAAGGGAATCAGAATCGAATAGGAGGAGACTCAGATGTTTTTATGACTGCTGTCATATCGAATGTGATCGGCCTCATTTGGCTTGCCTTTCAAACCTGTGCTATGATTGCGCCATGAAACCCGCCCGCATGGAATCAGGCTTGCTGACCATCTTCAGGCTTTACCTTATTGCCGAATTGATTTTCATCCTGATCAACCTGCACGTGCATTCCGCACGGGGCCTGCTGCCGGGCCGGACCGGTCTTGCCGTCGCCTTCGCGGTCGGATCTGTTGCAGCACTTATGGGCTATCTCTCCCCGTCCCGGCTGCGGGACAAACTGGGCCGCCTTTACTTCCCGTTGGCCATTGTCTTTGCGGTTCTCTTTTCCCTGGCCGCCCAACATCTGTTTCTGAGCGTATCCGTCTCGGAACATGCCGGGGGCAGCGCCGAGAGCGCCTGGCAGGCCTTTCTCTTTCTTTTCGTACCCTTGGTGCTGGTGAGCTGGCAATACGGTTTTCGATCGGTGGCCGCCTATTGCCTGCTCACGACGCTGATCGACGGCGCCGTTCTGTGGTGGGCGGGTCCGGATTTATTTCTTTTGGAACAAACCCAACTGCGCCTGCTTTTCATCCGTTTTTTATCTTTTTTTCTGGTCGGATATGTCATTTCACGGATCATGCGGCAATTGCGCCGCGAACGCCATGCTTTGCAGGAAGCCAACCGCAAGCTTGAGCGCTTCATGGCGGCTCTCGAAGAATTGACTGTCAGCCGCGAGCGGAATCGATTGGCCCGCGAACTGCATGACACCCTGGCGCATACCCTCAGCGGCCTGGCCGTGCAACTCGAAGCAATCGACACGCTCTGGACCGGGAACAGCGGGCAGGCGCGCCGCATGCTGCACCAGTCTCTGGCAGCCACCCGGGAGGGGTTGACCGAGACGCGTAAGGCGATTCAGGCTATCCGTGCCACGCCGCTGCAGGATCTTGGGCTGGTGCAGGCCATCCGCCGGCTTGCCGGCGCCAAGGCCGAGCAAAGCGGACTGCGGCTCAGTCTCGATCTGCCGCCTGGCATAGAGGGGCTGCCGCCTGAAGTGGAACAATGCTTCTACCGCATCGGCCAGGAAGCCATCGAGAATGCGGCCCGGCATGCCCAGGCATCTTCTCTCGGTGTGATGCTGGCAGGTGGTGCCGGGCAACTGCAGATGGTGATCACGGATGACGGGATCGGCTTTGACCCGGCCGCCGTGGAGCCCGGCCGCCACTTCGGACTTCAGGGAATATCGGAACGGGCAGGCCTCATCCATGCCGTTCTCGATGTGGCCAGCGCGCCGGGAAAGGGCACGCGCCTGAGCCTTGCCTGGCGGCCCGCTGAATCGGCCATGTGATAAATCCAAGGCAAGTATGGGGAGCGGCGATGATCAAAATATTGATATGCGATGATCAGGATATGGTCTGCGAGGGTTTGAAGGCGATTCTGAGCGCCGATGCGAATCTGCGGGTGGTCGGCCTGGCCCGCGACGGCGCCGAGGCGATCGATCTGATTTCCGCCTGCAAGCCCGACCTGGTGCTGATGGATCTTAAGATGCCGGTAATGAACGGTGTTCAGGCCACCAGCCGGATACGCCGCCAATACCCGCATATCAAAGTCCTGGTACTGACGACCTACGATGCCGATGAATGGGTCTTCGATGCCATCCGCGCCGGTGCGCACGGCTATTTATTGAAAGACTCCCCCCGGGATCGTCTGGTTGCGGCCATCAACGAGACCGTGACCGGTAAGACGCCCGTGGACCCGGGCGTCGCCGGCAAACTATTCGCACAGGTGGTGCAAGGGACGGCCGCGCCGGATGCCGCCGTCTCGGCTCTGCTCAGCGAACGCGAGAAAGAGGTGCTGCGCCTGCTGGCCAAAGGACTGTCCAATGGCGAGATCGCCGCCCGGATTTATCTTTCCGAAGGAACCGTGCGAAACTACGTCAGCTCGATCTTCGACAAGCTCGGGGTAACGGACCGCACCCAGGCGGCCGTCCTAGCCATCCGCCACGGTCTGGCCTACTTGTCTGAACCATAGTGTGGGGACGCCCTTTATATTTTTACATTTACCACTTCCGCCAGCACCAAACCTTCCTCGCGGACAATCTGTGCCCCTTTTTTGACCGCAACGCTCACGGTA
>QZKV01000054.1 GCA_003599575.1 Desulfobacteraceae bacterium
CATAATACTTCGCCAGCATGATAATGATCGCCAGCTTCACCATTTCGGAAGGTTGTATGGATACCGGGCCGAGAACCAGCCAGCGTTTGGACCCGCCCACGTATTTTCCAAACAGCTGCACCGCTACCAAAAGTCCTAAACAAAAGACATAGTACAGGTGCCCCCAGCGTTCATAAACTTTAAAATCGACCAGGAACACCGCAATCATCACCACCATACCGCCGGCGTACCAGATCAACTGCTTTGTAAACAATCCCGGATGGATGTCCGCACCGGCATTCACGGCACTGTACAGGGCGATCAGTCCGACCATACCGGCGAACACTGTCAAGGCCAGCATCCACCAGTCGAAATTTTCAACCAAACGGCGATCGATCATGGTTGTTTATTCTCCCAAGGGATCATTGGCGCATCCCGCTAAGCTTCTCTCCGGGCCCCGGAAGGCCGGGCCGCACGGCGGCGGGGATTTCCAGAGCACCGCCCATGGACTGTCCGGCTGTCGCGGGCGCAATCTGATCCGCTCCCAGATAGGTTTTGATCATGGCACTGGCAACCGGTGCAGCAGCTGAGGACCCGTGTTCGCCATGCTCGATGATAACGGCAACGGCGATTTTGGGGTTGATCGACGGTGCATACGCCATAAACCAGGCGTGATCCTTGGGAATCACTCTTTCCGGATCCTTTTCGTCGCCTTCCCTGCGGCCGACCACTTGGGCCGTACCGGTTTTTCCTGAATAATCGAGCTCCTTGATGCGCGATTGCCATGCCGTTCCTTTGGGATGATTGACCACCTGCCATAACCCCTGATGCACCAGATTCAGGGTCGTGGGATGCAACTGTATCCCTCCTGCTATCTCCGGCGAACTTTGAAAGACCACCTGGCCGTCGGCGGTTTTGATTTTTTCCACGATATAGGGTTTATAGCGCAAACCGCTTTTACCCACCGCACCGGCCAAAACAGCCATTTGAATCGGGGTCGTCAGGTTGAACCCCTGGCCGATGGCGATCGATAAGGTCTCTCCCCCCTGCCAGGGAACACCAAAGCGCCTCTTTTTCCATTCGGCCGTGGGGATCAGGCCTTTGCCTTCACGATCCAGGTTCACTTCCGTGGCCCCGCCCAGGCCGAAGGCTTTGGCGTACTTGGCCAGTCGATCGACCCCCAGCGCTTCTCCGGTCTGATAAAAAAAGACATCGCACGATTCGGCCAGGGCGCGCACCACGTCCACTTCGCCGTGTCCGCCGCGTTTCCAGCAGCGATAGTGCCGGTTGGCATACTTGTAATGGCCGGGGCAATAGAAGGTTGTTCGGGCATCAATGACTTTTTCTTCCAGCCCGGCGATGGCGGTAACGATCTTATAAGTGGAAGCGGGCGGATATTCCGCTTGCAGGGCTTTGTTCTCCAACGGACGAAAAGGATTGGATATCAGATCGTTCCACTGTTCGCGCTTGATGCCGGTGACAAATTGATTGGGGTCGAAAGAGGGACTGCTGGCCATGGCCAGCACCTTCCCGCTGTCCGGATCAATGGCCACGGCCGCACCCGCCCGGCCCGCCAGCATCTCCTCCGCTTTCTGCTGCAGGGTCCAGTCGATGGTCAACACAACATCATGACCGGGCTGGGCATCTACGGTTTTCAAAATGCGTTCCACCTGCCCGATGGCATTGACTTCAACCTGGCGGCCGCCGCGTTTACCCCGCAAAAAGCTTTCGTAGGCTTTTTCGATGCCGAATTTGCCTATTGAATCACCGCTTTTGCAATCCTCAAAGGGCTTGCACTGCAGTTCCTCGGGATTGATTTCTCCCATGTATCCGAGCAGATGGGCAGCGTGTTGCGTGTAGATATAATGGCGTTTGGTGGTCACATGCACCTGGACGCCGGGCAATTCAAACTTGTGGACTTCAATGGCGGCCAACATGTCCCGGCCGATATCCTCCTTCAGCAGTATGGGGGTGTAGGTGCCGCGCTTCTTGCTGTTGAGGATACGGCCCTTGAGTTCATCAACCGGTTCTTTAAGCAGCAAGCTCAACTTATGCAGAGTGGGATCCAGGGGCCGGGCGTCCTTTAAAATGATATACAGGTTGAATGAAGGCCTGTTGTCCACCAGCATGTGGTCGCCCCGGTCGTATATCAACCCTCGCGGGGCATCCATATCCTGCAGCCGGATGCTGTTGATTTCCGATAGACGCCGAAGCGCGTCCCCCTCGATGATTTGTAAATGAAGCAGTCGTGCGGTCAAAACGGCAAATGCGACTAAAACGACCACGAAAACCCGCACCAGGCGCTGATTGTACCATTCGCTGTCAACACTTTGCAGGTAAGTACGCATATTCCGTTGAATCGTCGATTCGATTATTCGTCTGCTCTGAATGGGTCAATGAGTTGCTTCGATGGATTAAAGCATGGATTCAACCGATGTAACGAATTGCACTTTGACATTTTAACGAACCCTACAGGTCGGCAAAAATTCTTGAACGCCAAAGATCGATTTGCTTCTGAGCCCAGGAGATGATGATCAATATGATGGGCCCGGTGATCAATGACCACATGATCTGCAATACGACCGTTTCTCCGGCATCCACCGGAATGCTGGCGTTGGGGGCCAGAAAAACCATGTATCCCAAGAGGATGGCGATCTCGAAAATGACACCCAGAGTTACGGCCACAGCCATGAGGAAAAAACTGCCGGTATGCAGGAACTGCGCAATCCAGCGGGCCGTCATGTACAGCCAGGCGTAAATGGCCAAATAGAGCCCCATCGGGCCGCCGCACAGGCTGTCCATGATAAAACCGAAAAATACCACAATAGGAACGCCCTCGAGCTTTCTCCTGAAAAAGCTCAAGTAGATGATGATCGGAATGAGCATGTCATAGAATTTTTCAAACAGCGGCAAATCGGGGATTAAGGTGGTCTTGATCAGCACCAGGCACAGCGACACGAGAATATAAAAAAGTACCGTCATGATGGGTCGTCCGGCTCTTTCGTGAGTACGATCAACACTTCTTCCAGGCGTTCGAAATCCACGTGGGGCCGAACGGTAACCTCTTGGAAAATACTCGAATCCTTCTTGACAATGTCAGCAATCTGACCGATCGCCAGGCCTTTGGGAAAAACGCCGTCCATGCCCGAGGAGATCACCGTATCGCCGATATCCAAGTCGTGCTTGCGCAATACATAATTAAAGACGCAGTAGCCGGAAGTGCCTCCTTTGATGATGCCGCGGGCGCGACTTTTCTGAACGACGGCGTCCACCGCGCTGTTGGGATCGGTAATCAACATCACTTTGGCGTAGCGCTGCGTGACTTCAACCACCAGGCCCACGATGCCTTGCGCATTGATCACCGGCAATCCCATGACGACGCCGTTGTCACGCCCCTTGTCAACCAGCACGGTCTGAAACCAGGGTGAGGGGTCTTTACCAACCACCTGGGCCGCCTGAAAACGCTGCTGGACCTCCTGTCCCAGCTCCAGCAACTGCCGCAACCGCGCGTTGGCCTGCAGCACCTCCTCATGGCGATGCTGGAGGGCCAGGGCTTGCTGCGCCTGCGCGCGAAGACGGTCGTTTTCATCCGCCACGGAGATCAGGAAAAAATAATGTTGCCAGATATCGCAAAGGAAGCGGGTTGTTTGACTGATCATTTTCTGGAAGGGGGCGACCACGGCAATGGCAAAACGCCCCGACCCCTCGTCCGGATATGGCCGGCGGCTGCTTATCGACAGCAGCAAAATACTAAGGGTGATCAGCACAATCAGGCCAACGATCAGCGCAATCTGTCTTGAGAACATCGGGTCAGTAAATCACCACTTGCTTGAGAATTTCAATGTTGTCCAAGGCTCGTCCGGAACCCAGCGCGACCGTGGACAAGGGGTCGTCGGCCACCGTGATCGGCAACCCGCTTTCTTCCCGCAACAGGCGATCCAGGTTCTTGAGCAGCGAGCCTCCGCCGGTGAGCACGATGCCCCGATCGACGATATCGGCCGCAAGTTCGGGCGGCGTTTGCTCCAGGGCGATCTTGACCGTTTCCACAATGGCATCGATTTGTTCGGAAATGGCCATGCGGACTTCTTCGGAGTCAATGGCCAGTATTTTAGGAATACCCGATACCAGATCGCGGCCTTTGACCTCGATGGTTTCAACTTTTTCCGGATCCGGATAGGCGTTGCCGATGGTTGTTTTGATAATCTCGGCGGTGCGTTCACCGATCAGCAGGTTGTATTTGCGTTTGATGTATTGGATGATGGCTTCGTCCATTTTGTCGCCGGCTACGCGCAGAGAGCGGCTGTAGACGATACCGGCCAGCGATATGACCGCCACCTCGGTGGTGCCGCCGCCGATATCCACCACCATGTTGCAAGTCGGTTCGGTGATCGGCAAATTGGCCCCGATCGCCGCGGCCATCGGCTCTTCGATCAGAAACACCTCGCGGGCTCCGGCGGATTCCGCAGACTCTTTCACGGCCCGCTTTTCCACCTGCGTGATGCCGGAGGGCACCGCGATGATGACGCGTGGACGGACCAGTGAGCGCCGGTTGTGCACTTTGTGAATGAAATGGCGCAGCATGGCTTCAGTGACTTCGAAATCGGCAATGACGCCGTCGCGCATCGGACGTATGGCGACGATATTGCCCGGCGTGCGGCCCAGCATTTTTTTGGCTTCGAGCCCCACCGCCAAAACGCGATTGCGGGAACGATTATCGGTACGAACGGCCACTACGGACGGTTCGCTTAATACGATTCCTTTGCCTTTCACATAGACCAGGGTGTTGGCGGTTCCCAGGTCAATGGCCAAGTCGTTGGAGAAAAAGCCTAGTAAGGAGTCCATGAAATTCATATTTGAATCCTATCGTGAGAGTGGTGGTTCGATCGTATCGTCACTGCTGGCCGGACCCACTTGAGCGGTATCGAATGAAAGCTATCCCTGGCTACCAGAAACAGTGCTCCTTTTCAAGAATAAACAATCGAAATCGCCTGAGAAATTGCCCATATGCCCATCCAAGAAAGCCGTTTCCCGATCGTATGCTTCCTTACGGCGGGGTCCGGCCTGATCGTCTCATCAAACAGCCTCATCTTCCGGCGAGCAGGGCGCCCATGACGGCATCGTGCAAGCGGGGACGAAATGCTTTTATGCACGTGTTATACCGTGACGGATGAACGCGATTGGACAGCAGGATCACTATAATGCCACGGGTGCGGTCCATCCAGAAGGAAGTGCCGGTATAGCCCAGGTGTCCCACGCTGCCGGCCGAAAAACAACTCCCCGCGCTCGACTCCTTGTCCGCCGGCGTATCGAACCCGAGGGCCCAACTGCCGGCGCCTTGCCGTTCAAAAAAGTGTCGTACCCACCCGCTTTCAAAAAGCCCCGGGCTTTGGTGCCCCGCTTCGGCCGACAACAGCCCGTGCAATACGGTCCAGACCGCGCCCGCCGTTCCAAACAGGCCCGCATGACCGGCAACGCCTCCGGCCAGATGGGCGTTATCGTCGTGCACCTCGCCGTTCAGCAGCCGCCCCCGCAACGGGCACAGTTCAGTTGCGGCATAATCCCGCCGGGGCACAGGCCGGGAGCGGGCGCAGAAAAAAAGAGAATCGATGCCAAGGGGTTGGTATACGGACGCCTCCACGAAGCGGTCCAGTGTCCGGCCGACCATGTGCTCGATCATCCATTGCAACACCAGAAAACCGATGTCGCTGTACTCGGACCGTTCACCCGGGACGGCCGAAAGGGGTTCCGCGAGGACGGTGCGGCGCAGCGCCTCACGGCGGGCGGAATCACTTCCGCTCAGATGCAGATAATATGGGCGCCAGGCCGGTAATCCCGAGCAATGGCTCAGCAGGTGCCGGACGGTAATCTTTTCTTTACCGGGTCCATTGAACCGCGGCCAGTAGAATTGACAGGGCCGGTCCAGCGAAATGCGGCCTTGTTGAACCAGGAGCATCACGGCCAAGGCGGTGGCCAGCGGTTTGGTCAAGGAGGCCAGATCGAAGACCGTATCGCAGGTCATGGGCCGATGATGGAAAAGGTCGGCCATTCCGAAAGCGCGATGCAACAGGATCCCTTCCTCTCGGGATACCAGCAGAACCGCTCCCGGAAACGTGCCTTGCGCAACGGCTTCATGCATCAGGCGTTCAGCATTGTGAAAATCGATATTCATCCGTCCACGGCCATGCTCGCAGGCACCTTCCTTTACAGGCGCCGAATTACACGACAGCTGTTTCCAGAAATCGCAACTCACCTCGGTCGGTATCCAGAGCCGCCATAATCCCCAGGGGTAAGGTCAAGTTGCAATTCCCGTGGCCCGCATTCACCCCGGCCAGGATGGGAGTCGCGCTGTCGTCAAACAGTTGACGTACCAGAGCGTCAATCTCCGCCTCGACCCCGCAATCCTTAAAGGAGCCCAGCACCAGACCGGCCAGATTTTCGAAACAGCCGGACAGCTTCATCTGCACCAACATGCGGTCGATACGATACGGTGCTTCACCCGTTTCTTCGATGAACAGGATGCAGCCTTCGTATTTGTACGCAAATGGCGTGCCGAGCAAATGGCACAGGGTCGCCAGGTTTCCACCCAAAAACAGACCCTGCGATTTTCCCGGCTTGAGGGTGCGATGATTTCCGATCAGGGGACCCTGCGGACCGGCTCCGCAAAGCACTTGTTCCCATGTAACTCTGGTTTGCGGGTCACTGCGCGAAAGCGTGCAGACCATGGGCCCATGAAACGTCACCAGGCCGGTATGGGCAAAGAAGGCCTGATGCAGGGCGGTGATATCGCTGAAGCCCACAAAGGGTTTGGGATGGGCGGCAATCAGCGCGTAATCGAGCAAGGTCAGAATGCGCAGGGAACCGAAACCTCCCCGTGCGCACATGACGGCATCCACCCGGTCATCCAGAAACAGGGCGTGCAGCTGATCGGCGCGCTGTTGGTCGTGGCCGGCCAAATAGCCGTTCATTTTGAATAACCCGTCGGCCAGGCGGGTCGCATAGCCCATGGCATGCAGGATGGACAACCCTTGCATCAGCTCTTCGCGCTTGAAAGGGCTGGCCGGCGCGGCCACGCCGATCGTGGCCCCCGGTGTAAGGCGCTTCGCTTTGAGGGGCAATTTCTGTGACAAACGCATCAAGGCATGCATCCTTATTCATTTCACATCAAAAGGACCCGTCGGAAATCTCGACCACTTCTCTGCCCTCTCGCAGACAGCTCTCAATGGTCGCCGAAGTATGCGGCAGGGTGGTATCCACAAAAAATGTGGCCTGAATCACTTTACCCCGATAGAATTCCGAGCTCTTCTTCTTCAGATTTTCGGCAGCGATGACGGCCATATCCAAGAGCCGCCAGCACATGATGACCTCCCCGAAAGCCATCAAGGCCGGGTAGGTGTAAGAGGCCCACTGCAGCGGGTCGCTGATGTTGCGGTCGCTCATCGCCGCGGCCATTTCCAAAAGACGCCGGACCACCGCGGACAGGCCCCGCACGCAGCCGCCCAGTTCCGAATGCGCGCTCTGACGATCGCAGAACCCCTGAATCTCTTTGGTGAAGGCTGCCAGGCAGGCGCCTCCGCGCAGGCTCATTTTGCGCCCCATCAGATCCATGGACTGAATGCCGTTGGTGCCTTCATACAGCGACATGATTTTGGCATCGCGCAGGTATTGTTCCAGGGGATAATCTCTGCAGTAGCCGTAGCCGCCCAGACACTGAATCGCGGTTTCGCAGACCTTGAAGCCGATATCGGAGCAATAGGCCTTGATAATGGGGGTCATAAAATCGGTCAGGTCCTGATAATGGCGCTTTTCCTCTCCCTCCGGAAGCTCCAGGGCCAGATCGGACCAGAAAGCGCCGGTGTAGATCATGGAGCGCATTCCGTCCACCTGGGCCTTCATCGAGAGCAGCATGCGGCGCACATCAGGGTGTTGGATGATCTTGACCTCCCCCGGCATTCGACCAGCCACGTCCCTGCCCTGCACCCGTTCCTTGGCATATGCCAGAGCATTCAAATAGGCCGTGCTCGCCATGGCCATGCCGCTCACGCCGGTGTTGATGCGGGCCTGGTTCATCATCTGGAACATATGCGCCAACCCTTTGTTCTTCTCGCCGCACAAATAGCCGATGCAGCCGTCGCGGCTGCCGAAACTGAGCGCGGCGGTCGGCGAGGCGTGCAACCCCAACTTCTCCTCGATGCCGGTGCAAACCACGTCGTTGGGCGGACCGAGGCTGCCGTCCGGTCTGACCCGCACCTTCGGCACGACAAACAAAGATATGCCGCGAACCCCTTCGGGCTCACCCTCGATGTGCGCCAGGACCAGGTGAATGATGTTTTCGGTAAGGTCGTGTTCGCCCCATGAGATGAAAATCTTGGAACCTTTTATTTTATAATGATCGCCCTGCGCATAGGCCGTGGTCTCAAGGGCGGCCAGGTTGGAACCGGCATTGGGTTCGGTCAGGCACATGGTGCCGGCCCAGGTGCCGTCAAACATCTTGCGCACATAGGTTTCTTTGAGAGCAGGCGCGCCGAAGCTTTCGATCAAGTGGGCCGCGCCGTGGGTCAGACTGGGTGCCATATTGAACGATTGACAGGCCCCGTACATGAAGTCGTTGATCACGATGCGCATCATATGGGGGAACCCTTGGCCGCCGTGTTCCACATCCCTGGCGGCGGCGGTCCAGCCATCCCGGCCGTATTGCTTGTAAACCTTGCCGAACTCGGGCGGGCAGATCACCTGATTGCCTTCAAAGCGCAGGCCTACCGTCTCGCCGATTTCGTTCAAGGGATCCACCGCACCCCTTGCGAACTCGATCGCCTCTTTGACGAGCATGTCCAGAATGCGCTCGCTTTGGCCCTTGTAGCGCTCAAGACCGCACAGCCGGCCGTAGTTGAGTTGTTCTTTGAGAATGAACATGATGTCTTTGGCATTGATCTTAAAGTGTCCCATTCCTCCTCCGCTGTGATGAAAATATCCTGCACTAAAGGGCCGGCGCTGCCGGCGGGTATCAGAGGGCCCAGTGGCGAGGCCCCAGCCGCCAGGGCGCGCTACCGCCTCGGCCGATGACTTCACGATCTTTATGCGAATAAAGCAGCTTGCGTCAATGGCGGATCCGTCCTGTCAAATCCCGGAACCTGGCGCAAATTGGGGGGGGGGAAGCCCTCCCTGTCCGGCCAGCATGGGCTTCGGACGAAACAAAAAGGCACCCGGATACGCCGAATGCCTTCATTCTTTTCCCGTTGGCTTACTCAATCACCGATACCGATGAGATTATAATGATCGTTTTTCCAGGGCTTTCCTCGAGGGTGCCGGTAACCGTGACATTTTTGCCGACCAGATCGGTCAGATCCTGCCCAGCGACCAGATAATTGCCTTCAGCGCTGAAAATGGCAATTCCTTCCTCGGTGGTGACCACCGTGCCGCTGATTTCATAAATTTGCTGATCCGCCTGATCGGAGGGCGCCTCTTCCGGCTGCGCCTGATCTTGATCGGAGGGTGTCTCTTCCTGGTCTTGCTTATCTAAAGGCGTCTCTTCGGTCTGCGTCCGGCCTTGCCCGGACGGTTGCGTCTGCTGCCGATCGGCGGGCGTCTCTTCCTGCTGTTGTACAGCCGGGGCTTGCCCCTGCTGCTCTAGCGCCTGCTGTTGGTCGCTGGATTGCTTTCGGGAGGTTTGCTCTTCGCTCTTTTTCGAACAAGCCGTCACCATCATCAGCGCCAAAAACAATGCCATTGCCAACCGCAACATGCTCTTCATCCTTTTCTCTCCTCTTCCCATACAGACAGCGGCAACTCTCAGCAAACAAGCCCGATCCTCGCCCGCTCAGGATCGAGGTAAAGCCGACGCCGGTATTTTCAGGCTGGGATTATCCGCAGAGGCAAAACAAGTCAAGCACCATTTTGCACCAATTCCGGGCCCTCATCGGCAGCTCATAATGAATCAGAATCAGTCAGCCTGGTGTCCGCCCTGGCAAACACTTCGATACCGCCGCCGACGCCGGAATACTGAAATTGCACCCGAGGTCTGCTGTCTATCCATTCAGCTGTCTATCCATTCATAGGACATAATTTCGAACGCTATTTATTGAAACCGCAAAGGGGCCGGGATCAACCAGTCTGGGCCGTTTTTCCTGCGCCTGCATCAACGGCCAAGACGAACGGCTAGGACTGGCCGCCTGTCCATCCCAGACCTTCTTCTGCAGACACTCCGCCCATTTTGTTTCAAACTGGTTTTGAACAGTTTATAGTCGCGGTGAACCGGTTTCAGACCAGTTTCAGACCACATCCTGCTTGACACCCGCTGATCGCGATGGTAGGGAGGATGCCTTGTGTCGGGGCGTGGCGCAGTCTGGTAGCGCACTTGAATGGGGTTCAAGGGGTCGGAGGTTCAAATCCTCTCGCCCCGACCAATTGATAAATATTGGGCGGGTTAGCGCGGCAAGGCTTTCCCGCTTTTTTTTGCCATGCCTTACTTATTTGTAGATAATGAACATCTCCTCTCATATCGTTTGCGAGCGGCCTTTGTAGGTTTTTCTTGCGCCGGGGCCGACATCTCTGTCTATGGCCCAATCGACGCCAAATGCCCAGCTGGTGTCCTTGATCTC
>QZKV01000092.1 GCA_003599575.1 Desulfobacteraceae bacterium
GTCTGGGAAAATATCTGGCTGCTCAAGTTTTCTCCGTGGCAAGGAATTTATCGCAATTTGTATCCCCGGTTAATCGCCAATTACTCGGTGGATGAGTTGGAGGACCATAATGTCCTCTTTTTGCTCAACGAACCATCCGGCCAGGCAATCCGCTCTCAACCATTACCATCAGACTACATGGCATATATGTGGAAATTATTATCATTCTGATAATTTTGTATTAAGCAACGGGGAAAAGGTATGTCAGGCGGGAAAATCGCATGTAAGGACACAACACATCGCAATCTGACGATGATTGGTAAGGAATCGGCTATGCTGCGAAGCGGATGGCCGATAATTTTCTGGGAAGAAGAAGGAGAAAGCTATTGGGTAACTGCTGGAAATGGATGACGGAATTTGGCGCACAGCAGGCAAATCGGATCATCCTGGCAGCGAGAGGCGGGGGTGAAATCAAAAGCCGGCCCTCTTTGCAGAAGGCCGGCAAAATCAGAAGTTGCCGGAGATCACAGAGTTGTAACACCCGTTCATTCCGGAATCCCCCTCCCGTAATGACGTCCTCATGGCGCTGCAACCCTGTGATCTTTCAACCGGCAATTATGCCTTATTTATGCTGCTGCGGCGCATGAAAAACAACCCGGCAACGCCTGAGCCCAGCAATAACACCGTTCCCGGCACAGGCACTGCCGGCGGCTCGTTATGCTGTCCGGCATATTGATACCCCTGGCCAGGCTTGTCATCGGCGTCTTCAAATATATCATTAGCCGCTGATGCGAAAAACCCTTTTTCGTCATCCAGCAGCGGATGCATACGATCTCCCTCGCCGTCGTTTGCAAAGTTGTCGATGGCTGCTGATCCGAAAAACCCTTTCTCGTCATCCAGCAGCGGATGGATGCGATCCCCTTGGCCGGCCGGCATGGAACCGGCAAATGCAGTGCCGGCGCAAAGAAATGCTCCGAGAAATATTGCTCCAATGATTTTCTTCATTTTCTCCTCCTAGTAATGATGAATCTAAAATGCTTAACAGGAACCGTCATGAAATATAACCATCACATTTCAACTCCATTCGTGCCGGCTTTCTCCTCTACCGGTTACTACGTGTTGGTGTCAGGTTATTTTTTGAACGACGGCTTGGTAATTGGGGTAACGAAATCCTCCAATTTACGGTTCCCCCATTCCTCCACTTTTTTTTCTTCCCCTGCAGCGGGAAGCAATGTTTACGTCTTCAAAGCAATTTTCAAACCAGAATTGACTTATTCATCTATTTTTTTTCCGATGAGACCAGACGGGAAAATAAAAAAATAGGTGTTCAGGCAAATACCATTTAATATCAATGTATTACCGCAATATTTCGGCAACGGGCAAAAGCCATTCGCCTGCTTATTTTGCACGACTGTTCAGTTTTTCAGGACGGATTTTGTTAGGCATCACCCTGTTTCAGGCGGACGGAAAGAGGGGTGTGAGATACGAAGTCTCTCTTTAGAGACATGAAAAATACCAATATTTTCATGATGTTTGCTAAATGCGTTTAGCGTGGTGTCGTCACGATGAAACAGATTCATCGTCTGCTTCTGCAAAAAGGAGCGGAAAATAACGCTATCTGGTTGTGAGGCGATTCGATTTTGACGTTTTAGGAAGTATTATCACTTGGGACTGAACGTCCAGGAGATGCCGGAATACATATTTAGACTGTCAGGGCGCTTCATTCAACACCATCCAGTACAGCCCCAGCTGGCGCACCGCCTCGACGAACTGATTGAAGTCCACGGGCTTGCGGACATAGCTGTTGGCCCCGAGTTTATAGCTCTCGACCAGGTCCCTCTCCTCTCGAGATGTGGTGAGGATGACGACCGGCAGCAGACGGGTCTTCTCCTCGGCGCGGATGCACTGCAGCACCTCCAGGCCGTCCATCTTCGGCATCTTGAGGTCAAGCAGGATTACCTGGGGCATGATGGATGTGTCCCGCTCCGCGAACTTGCCCTTTCCCCGCAGATAATCGAGCGCCTCGATGCCGTCCTCAGCCACCACGATCCCGTTCATGATCCTGCTCTTGGCAAGGGCGCGCATCGTCAGCTTCACGTCATCGGGATTGTCTTCAACCAACAGAATGATTTTTTCCTTCATGTGTTTTTTTGATACGTTGTCGATATTTTATGATTACAGCGTGAAATAAACCGTAACCCCCCTGCCGGTTTCGCCCTCTATCCACACCTGTCCGCCATGGCGGTTGATGATGCTTTTCACCGTGGCGAGGCCGATACCCGTGCCGGAGAATTCCCGCTGGGGATGCAGCCGCTGGAACAAGTTGAACAGCTTGTGCTTGAAGATCATGTCAAAGCCCACGCCGTTGTCCCTGACGTAGTAAACCGTTTTCCCCGGTTGCGTCTGTTCCGTGTCATGCCCCGGGCGTTCCTCCGGGGGGCCGGCCTTGAATGCGCTGAATTCTATCCTGGCCAGGGGCTGTTTTTCCGTGAATTTCCAGGCATTGCCGATGATATTCTCCAGGGCGATCCTCAGCAGTTTACCGTCTCCCTCAACGATCATGGCGTCGGCGTGCACAAACTCCACCCGTCTTTCCGGCTCTGCCAGGCGAAGATTGCGGACGATGGTTTCAGCCATTTCGCTCAGGTTTACCCGTTCGCGCTTGATTTCGGTGCGCGACAGGTGCGCGAGGGTCAGCAGGTCATCGATGAGCTGTCCCATCCTGTTTGTGGCGGCGATGATCCGGTCCAGGGAATCCTGTCCTTCCTGGTCCAGTTTGTTATGATAATCCTCGGCCAGGACCTGGCTGAAACCCGCGATGCTGCGCAGGGGCGTGCGCAGATCGTGCGACACGGAGTAGCAGAATGATTCGAGCTCCCGGTTGGCGGCTTCCAGCTCCGCGGTGCGCTGCAACAGCCCCTCCTCCGCCCTTTTGCGCTCGGTGATGTCATGCACCATGCCGACGGAACGGATGATGCGGCCCCCTTCGTCCCGGAAATGCTCGCATTTTTCATGGACAATACGGATTTCGCCGGTATCGCGGCGGACAACGCGGTGTTCGATTTCGTAATTATCCCTGCCCTCGCGGATTGACCCGGAGTAGGCCTCGTCCACGGCAGGGCGGTCATCGGGGTGGACGGCTGCCAGGAAAGCCTCATAGCTGGCGCCGAATTCCCCGGGCCGCAGCCCGAAGATCCGGTACGCCTCATCCGACCAGGTCAGTTCGTTCTTCACCAGGTCCAGTTCCCAGCTGCCGAGATGGGCGATCTCCTGGGCCCGGCTCAATCGCATCTCGCTCTGCGAGAGCGACTGCATCAGCGTTTCCCGCTCCGTCAGCGACCGGGCCAGCTTGATGTTGCTGTAGCTCAGCTTGGAAAGCATGTCGGCAAAATCCTGGAAAAAGCCCATGCCCGCGTCCAGGGATTCCCGGGTCAACCGGGGCACGGCCTCCAGCGCGGCAATGTATTCCTCTTCATTGAAACCGTATTTCAAAGCCTGGGAGCGGAAAAATTCATAATCAAGCGGCTCGTCTTCAAAGAAGAATTGCCCCATGAAGAGATTGCCGACATGTCTGCCGCCCACCAGGATGGGCGTGGCGACATCCCACATGTTGTTCTTGCATTTATATTGCCGGAATTCCCCGGCCGCGATGCCCCTGGTCAATTCGAGGTCGCTTTCCATGCAGTGGCGGCAGGTGTCCGGATGGGCCCGGTGAAACCTGGAGCAGATCTCCTGCCACCCCACCCCGACCAGCATTCTGCCCTTGAGATCGATGATGCTCATGGGCATGCGGGCAAGCTTGTAGAAACCGTTCATCAGCGACTGCAGCGCCGGGCCGTCAAAGATGTCGCCCAGTTCCAGGTCGCCGCTATCCCCTTCCGGCGAAAGAATGCTCTCCAGTTTGCGCCTGACGTGCTCCTCGCTTTCCCGCAGGGCCTCCTGGGCCCGCATGCGGTCCATGGCCACCGCCACCTGGTCGGCAACCGTCTTCATCAAAGAGACTTCATCGGCAGTGAAACTCGGCCGGGTCATGGTGCCGAAGGAGAGGGTGCCGATGACTTTTCCCCTGGCAAGGAGCGGATGGCAGACATAGGCCCGGATGCCGAAGGAGTTGATCAACGCGGTCCGCGGATCCGGGGTATCGGGAATATTTTCGCAGATGATCCGTATGCCGTCCCGGGCCGCACAGCCGCAGACGGCGCTGCCGTACTCAAGCCATTCGATCTCCCGGGCGGTTTCAGCGGGAACGCCGGCATAGGCATTGAGATGGAGTTTGCCAACCCTCTCATCGACAACAAAATTGAAAAAGGCCTGGCAGTCCAGATAGGACATGATCTTCATGCACAGCCGGTGCACGATTTCCAGGGGCTTGTCCGACGCAAGCAGGTCGCCGGCTGTTTCGGAGAGGATGCGGAATTTCTGTTCCGCCCGCTCAAGTTCGGATATATCTCTCACGGCATGCATCGGGCCACGGACGGCACGCGCCTCTCCCCGCCGCGCCCGGCGGACGCGCAGAAGCAGAAAGTGCCAGGAAGGGAAAGCGGGATGAGTCGTTGCATACTGTAAAACCTCTTGCGGAGGGGTCTTTGCCGAAGCGCCAAATGGTGCAATATAATAAAAATTATTATAATAGAAAATCAAAAAACTCATACTGCTAATTATTAGGCAGCATGGCACCTCCCCTGCCCGATAATCCGAACTTCAGCCAACCTGATCCCGGTACTTAAAGTGCCTTCAAAGCGATCATTCTTTTGACCCCGGCCACGATGGCGTCCCGGGAAATTTCCTCATAATCGAGGAGTTCCCGGGGCGTGCCGCTTTTTGGTTTTTTCCGCACCGCCAGGCTCAAAACCGGCACTCCGGCGTCCCACAAGGCGCTGCGCACGGCTTCGCCCAGGCCGCCCTCGGGACAATGATCCTCCACGGTGAGAATCAGGCCCGTATCCCGCGCCGCCTGCCGGAGCGTCTTGTCATCCACGGGTTTTATGCTGTAAAGATCAATCACCCGGACCGGGATATCATCCTTCCGCAGCTCGCCATAGGCGGCCAGGGCTTCATGCAGGGTCACCCCGGCGCCGATGACCGTAACCTGGTCAGCGGCGCTGTGCCGCAGCACCTTGCAGCCGCCGATGGGGAAATTTTCCCGCGGATCATAGAGAACCGGGGTGGCGCCCCGGGTGGTGCGGATGTAAACGATGCCCCGGTAACGGAGCGCCTCTTCAACCACCTTTTCGGTGCTCACCGCATCGGAGGGATAGAAGACAACCCCGTCCCGGATGGTCCGGAAAAAACCGATATCCTCCAGTCCCATCTGGCTCGGGCCGTCCTGGCCGATTTCCACTCCGGCGTGGGAGCCGACAAACTTGATATCCGCGTCCGAATACTGGCTCATGCGGATCTGGTCATAGGCCCGGCTCATGAAGGCGGCAAACGTCGAGACAAAGGGGATCTTGCCGCGGCGGGAAAACCCCAGGGCGACGCCGGCCATGTTCTGTTCGGCCACGTACATCTCGAAAAAACGGTCCGGATATGCTTCCTTGAAAATCTCGGCCATGGTGGAGTTGGAAACTTCCCCATCCAGACTGACGATCTCCGGGAAAGCGGGATAGAGCCGCTTGAGGGCATGGCCGTACCCATTGCGGGTCGCCACCGGCTTTCCCATTTCATACCGCGGCGGTTCAACAGAGGCGGGGGATTTTTTTACCGGCTGCCGGTTCTCGGGGAGTGAAATCGTGCCGCGTACGGTTTTATCCACCGGACCGATCTCCGCCAGGGCCTTCTGCAGGTCGGCCTCGGGCAGGGGCTTGCCGTGCCAGCCGTTTTTGTCCTCCATCCAGGAGACCCCCCTGCCCTTGATGGTCCGGGCAATGATCATCACCGGCCGGCCGCCGGCATTCAAGGCCTGATCATAGGCATCCAGCACCTGCCTGAGGCTGTGGCCGTCGATGGTGATCGTTTTCCAGCCAAAGGCGGATATTCTCCGGTCATAGGCCGCGAGGTCGTGGCCAAACATGGTCGGACCCCGCTGGCCGAGACGATTCACATCCAGCACCCCCACCAGATTATCCAGTTCATAATAGGCCGCGATCTGCAGCGCTTCCCATTGCGATCCTTCAGCCATCTCACTGTCACCGAGAAGCACAAAGGTACGGTACGGCAGTTTGTCGAGCCGGGCGTTCAGAGCCATGCCGACCCCGATGGCCAGACCCTGGCCCAGGGAACCGGTTGCCGCCTCGGCATAAGGGAAGGAAACCGTGGGATGCCCCTCCAGGGTGCTGCCGAAATGACGATAGGTCATCATCTCCTCCTCGCTCACCTTGCCGGCCAGAGCCCAGAGGGAATAAAAGAGAGGCGAGGCATGACCTTTGGAAAAAATCAGCCTGTCATTGTTCGGATGGGCCGGATCTTCCGGGTCGTAGCGGAAGCTGCCGCCGAAAAGCAGGCCTGCCATCAGTTCCACCGCGGAAAGCGAGGAAGTGGGATGGCCGGAACCGGCCCGGGTGGAGGCGGTAAGAATGTAATACCGCATAAGCGCTGCGATGTTTTCCAATTTACTGACACGATCATCAGAGGCCATATTTTCCTCCTTTCTTGGATTATACCCCTTGTGGGGAAACGTGATTACTTCGGGGCCGGCGACGGCCCGACGAGTTCGTATGACTTGAGCCGGTTGCACGAAGTATTGAGGTCGAACTGGTTCCAGGCCGCGAAGTAGATGCGGAATACCTGCGGGTAATAGGTTACGCTGGAGATAATCGTCTGTGCCCATAGGCTGATTGAGGCACATGTACGGAATTGCTCTTATTGACAACTGTCACGTGACTAATTACAGTAGCCCTATGATCAAAACGTTTGCCGATAAAGAAACGCAGCAGCTTTTTATTGTCGGAAAATCAAGATGCCTCCCTTCCGATTTAATAAAAAGAGCCATAAGACGTTTAGAATATATCCATTATGCATCAAACCTAAACCTGATTAGTGTCAATCTTCCGCAAGCTGTCACCCCGGCATGCTTTTAGCCGGGGTCCAGTAAAGATGACAGGATGGATTCCGGCTAACGACATCCCCGTCAAGCGAGGACTAAACAGAGTGCCGGAATGACGAATAATTTCGTACGGTTTCACATCGTCCATGCGCAGAAACTCTACTGCGGAAGATTGACGCTAATCAGCAACCTAAATGACCTCCTGGCGCCTCCAAGTATCCGGCTTCATGCGCTAAAAGGGGACTGGAATGGACAATATTCAATATCGATCAACGACCAATGGCGAATTTGTTGCCGATTCGTTGAAGGCGATGCCTTTGATGTTGAAATAACCGATTACCATTAAAGTAAAGGATGATAAACATGGCTATATCAAACACCATAAAAAGGGAATCCCGTCCGACACATCCCGGTGAAATGCTCAAGGAAGACTTCATGCCGGATTTCGATCTGAACACCACAACTATCGCGAAAGCTTTGGGGGTATCACGCCAAACCATTAATGAGATTCTAAGGGAGCGGCGTGCCATAACTCCCACCATGGCGTTGAGATTATCTCGTCTATTTGGAAATTCCCCGGAATTTTGGTTAAACGCGCAACATTCATGGGATTTGTGGGATTCCGAGCAGCGATTCCACAAAGAGCTGTCTCAAATACAACCTTTGAATGCGGCATAACCGTGCATCTGCCATCAGGTGTTGTAGAAAATGATGGCTGCCTTTGATGCGAATAACGTCAAACCCGACCTTACTCAACGCTCGTATAAGCTGACGGCCAGTAATAGAAGGAAAAGTGCTCATGTATTAACGGCGACACGCTGGACGCCTACAAACTCATTTGCTACCGGTTCTTCCACTTCAAGACAGAGCGCTATGGCTTCTTTTATTCTTTTTATTAAAACATCTAAAGATTTAGCCTGAGTATGACACCCTCGAAGAGCTGGAACAGAGGCCACAAAATATCCATCTTCATCTTTTTCTATAACGACATTAAACTCGCGAATCACTTTTGAGTCCCCCACATAGAACTATAACGTTCAAGCCAGCTTATGACAGTGCCGAAGAAGAGCTAGGCATTTCTAGCAGAGAAATAAACTAATAAACAACAAAAATACTTTTTCGTTTCTCTCTTCATCATTAGTCCCGGCTTCTATGCGCGATGCCCTCCCCGCAAGTACGCCCAGCTGCCTCACATCACCGCGCCATCAGCGCGAACACGCCCCAGCCCAGGTATTCACGCGTGTACGTGGCGTAGCGCTCGGGTTCCGAGGTCAGTTTGGCTCGAACATCTTTCGCGAAATCGTCGTCGGGATTGGCTTCAAGCCATCGGCGCATGGTGAGCCACTTGGCCGCCTCGTACCTGTCCCAGCTGTCGTGGTCTGCCAAAACCATTTCCACGACGTCGTAGCCGAGGTGGCCGAAAGAGGCGAGAAGTTCCGGAAGCAGGAGAAAGTCGGAGACTGAGCCGGCAAGACACCCCTTGGCAACGTCTTCCGCCGACGGTAACTGCCGCCAGTAGGGTTCGCCGATGAGGATGATCCCTCCGGTACGGAGGCTTTGCGCCAGAAGCTCGATGGTGCCGACTACTCCCCCACCGATCCACGTGGCACCGACACAGGCTGCCACACCTACCTTTTCGTCGGCGACGTAGCCGGCAGCGTCGCCATGGATGAACTTGACTCGGTCGGTGACGCCGAGTTCTTCAGCGCGGAGTTTCGCTTGCTCGGTGAACAACTGGCTCATGTCGATGCCGGTGCCGATGATTCCGAAATCGCGTGCCCAGGTGCACAGCATCTCGCCCGAACCGCTGCCGAGGTCGAGCACCCGGGTTCCCGTTTCCAGATGCAGGGCCGCGCCGAGAGTGGCGAGCTTTTCGGGTGTGAACGGGTTATGGATGCGGTGAGCACTTTCGGTGATGTTGAAGATCCGTGGAATATCCAAGCAGAAAATCTCCTTACGGGTGTGAATAGATTCGGTAACGGCACTAACGTGGTTTTTCAGCGGGCGCGGCTGTTTGCGCTCCGCTGCAAAAACATGGCTAGCTCCTTATATATGCAACGCCCAATTCTGTCGCTGCTTCATGGAGACGTCGATCAAAAGTCCAAAAAACGACATTGCCAATAATTGCAGAAGCTAATAAGTGAATATCAACGTATCCAAGGCCGCACCCCATTAGTGAGTTATTTTCGATAAATTCCAAGATTTCTGTTGTCTCAACAACGGGTGACGAAGGAAGTGCCTGGAGAAGCTCCAGAATTTCCGCTCTATTGCCTAAGTTACCACAGGCTAATTCTCCAACAATAAACGGATGGCATGCAACAAAGCCAATATTCAGATGAGAAATAAGTTCAGTATCAGATTCCCTGAAATGTTTGATCCAAACATTCGTGTCAGCAAGAATCATTTATAGCTCCGATCTTCGTCGCCTTGGCATCCGGATTTTTTTCTCGCTTCCTCCAAGTGCAGCCAAACGTTTACTACTCTCGAGGCTAATCAGTGCCTCAAGCCCCTTGCGGACAAGTGCTGTTTTTTCGTTTATTCCTGTAAGTTTTGATGCTCTTTCAACAAGAGCGTCTTCAATATTTAATGTTGTTCGCATTTCCGACTCCTCTATGTAAAAGGCTCCTCAGTATTGTTCGCTTCGTACTAAAGCATCTTTGCTATTCCCCGCAGTGAGGTTGGCATATGTTGGTCAGCCTGTCGAATCTGCATATGTTTCCTTTGCGAGCTAACACAATACAGTTAGTATCCTATCTCTTTTTGGTGTCGAATCGTCAGCACGGTAACGAAATCGCCGCCGTCGTAGCGGTACAACGCGATATAGCCGCTGTCGCCAAAGTCGATCAGCAATTCTTTATATTCCGGCTCCAAGTTGTCGGCAGGACGTCCGATCTGTGGCTGCTGCCCAAATGCTTGCACCGCTTTCTTGATAGCGGCAGCGGCACGCTTTGCCGCATCTGGGCTTTTAGGGCGCAAGAACTCGCGCAACCTTTCCAGGTCGCGTAACGCTTGCGGCGCAAATCTTACTTGTGGCATATGGGCGCAGCTTTTTCGTTTTCTTCGCCCCACGTATCAAGCCACGTGGAAACTTCGTCCCCGGTCACATGCAAGCCGGTTTCCTGGTATTCCTCCCACGCATTAATAGCATCTTGTCGGAAGGATTCGCGCTTTTCCTCGCGCTCAAGGTATTGCTGGATAGCCTCGCGCATCACCCAATGTGCTGTACGGCGATGTGTTTCGGCTAAATGTTCGATTCGGGCGCGTGTTTCTTGATCCAATTTCACAGATACGGTTTTAGCAGCAGTAGCAGGCATGACGTTTTCTCCACACAGTAACAATAAGTGTTATTTGGTAACACCAATTATAACAACTCATGCTTGGTGTGTCAATTTATTGTAGTATTTTATAAACGGTTGATCGTCCAATTTTCATTTGGCTGAGACGCGCGGTTTTTGCGTCCCCTCTAACCGATTGTTCAAGTAAGCCGCTGCGCGGCAGTTTCCCCACCTTCCATGTTCCCGTAAATCGCCCGACTCTCTGACCATCTCTTTCCAAAAGTCACTTTCGATTG
>QZKV01000095.1 GCA_003599575.1 Desulfobacteraceae bacterium
GCTGGTCCCAAGGCTCCAGCATCTCCGCTGGTTCCCAAGCTCCAGCTTGGGAACCCGTAGGTTCGAAGCTCCGGCTTCGCGTGGACGGGTGAGTGCGCGGAGGCAGGCAAGGGCAGGGAAGCTGGAGCTTCCAGGTATGCGTTCCCAAGCTGGAGCTTGGGAACGAGCGGAACCTTGTATTCGTTGCGTGTGATATGGGCGGCGTTTACCGCAGTTCCGACGGTGCCCGGAGCTGGTCCATGCTGGATGGCTATGCACTGCGCAAAGTGTTTCCGCTGGTTCCCAAGCTCCAGCTTGGGAACCCGTAGGTGCGAAGCTCCGGCTTCGCGTGGAGGGGTGAGCGCGCGGACGCAGGCAAGGGCAGGGAAGTTGCGAGCTTCCGAGTACGCGTTCCCAAGCTGGAGCTTGGGAACGAGCGGAAACCCAACAAAACTCAACAAACCCAACGAACCCAACGAACTCAACGAACCCAACAAACCCAATCAGCTTGGGAACCCGCAGCCGCGAAGCACCGGCCTCGCGGTGCACGGGTGAGTGCGCGGAGGCAGGGAAGGGCAGGGAAGCTGGAGCTTCCAGGTATGCGTTCCCAAGCTGGAGCTTGGGAACGAGCGGAAAAACCCAATAAACCCAATAAACCCAACAAACTCAATAAACTCAACAAACCCAACAAACTCAACAAACCCAACAAACCCAACAACCCAACCATGCGAAACCAAACATCGACCGCAATCTACGGCATGCTCCTCATCTTATTCTTCCAGGCTGCCGTCCATCCGGCAGCAGCGCAGGCCGCGGGGACAACGATTCAAGCAGTTTGGGAGTCCCTGGGCATCGGCGGCGGCGGCGGGATTTTCAGTCCGGCGATTTCACCCCACGACCCAAACCTTGTATTCGTTGCGTGTGATATGGGCGGCGTCTACCGCAGTTCCGACGGTGCCCGGAGCTGGTCCATGCTGGATGGCTATGCACTGCGCAAAGTGTTTCACGCCCCGGTGTTTCACCCCGGCGACCCGAACATCGTTTATGCCGCTGCAAGAGGGGGCATCAAACGATCACAAGACGCCGGCCGCACCTGGCACCACCTGATCGGCAGGTTTAACCCGGGCAATCCGGATTTTGCCAAGGCGATCGCCATTGATCCTTTGCGGCCTGACGTCGTTTGGGCCGGCTTTGACACCTTCCTGGGTCAAAAAGGGCATTACCTCGTATATACCGAAAATGGCGGGCGATCCTGGAAACGGCACCCCGGCTGGCCCCATACCGATAAACCTATCTCGAAAATTATTTTCAGCCAGCTGGCTTCACCACAGGCCGGGCAGGTGTTTCTATTTGCGGACGGCCACCTCTACCGCTCCGACAATCACGGCGCCGCCTGGACCCTGAAAACCGGCTCGTTGCCGCCCGGCGATGACCGCAGCGATTGTGCGGCGGCCTGGAATGTGTCCGGCGGGACGGGGGTGGTCTTTGTCACGCGGCCAAGCCAAAACAGCGGCGGACGGTTTTCGGGAGGCGTGTACGCATCGATCGACGGCGGCGATTCCTGGCAACAAACGCTGCACGGACTGCAGACCCAGGCTTACGCCGGCAAGCTCCAACAGTATCAAATGCTGGCCATGAGCCCGTCCAATACGCAAGTCGTCTATGTCAGCAGCCGAGGCCCGGGCATCGATCCGCCCCATCATTCCACCCTCTGGCGCTCTGATGACGGCGGGCGGCGTTGGAAAGCCGTATTGTTCGGTGATCCTGCCTGGCGGAACTTCAATGTCGATCCCGACTGGCTCACCCTGGAGCTGGCTTGGGGGTGGGGCGGCGCAGCGCTCGGTTTAGCCGTCAATCCCAACGATCCCCAGGATGTGATTTGCACCGACCAAGGCCGTGCCATTCGCTCCGGCAACGGCGGAGCGAACTGGTATCCCATCAGCACCCACCGCTTAAGACCCGGCGGGGAGATCTGGCAGGGGCGGGGCCTGGAAGTCTCGACAGCATACGGATATCATTTCGATCCTCATCAGCCGGAGCGGACCTATATTACTTACACGGACTTCGGCCTGACCCGCAGCCTCGACGGGGGCCGGTCCTGGATTTGGGCCGGCCGCGGATCACCCTGGAAAAACACCTGCTACGATCTGGCTTTTGATCCCGATAGTCCCGGCGTTGTTTACGGCGCCTGGGCCAACAGCCACGACTTGCCTCAATGGAAGATGCTTGTCGACGGCCGGCAACGATTGGCGCGTTATAAAGGCGGGTTGGCCAAATCGATGGATCACGGCGCTGTATGGTCCCCTATCGGAGGGGCTTCGCTGCCGGAGGCTCCCGCGGTCAGCATCGTGCTGGACCCCGGGTCGCCCGCGCTTTCGCGAACTCTGTACGCCGGATTGTTCAACCAGGGCGTATACAAATCCATGGACGGCGGCCGCTCGTGGATCCAAAAGAACCAGGGGCTGGATTCCCGCGACAACATGAACATCTGGCGTCTGGATTTGCATCCGGACGGAACCCTGTTGTGCGCCAAAACAATCGCTTACGTGGACGGCAGCCCCGTTCCCGGAGGACTCTACCGTTCCACCGACGGGGCCGAAACCTGGACCCAGATCAATGAAAACCAGCCGCTGCAATACATTTTCGGCGCCCGGATGGACCCAAGGGATTCCAATACCATCTATGCCGCCTGCTTCGATGTGCCGCCGGACGGTTACGCGGCACTCGGAACCCTCGTGCCCTGGCCCGCTTCTGAGGGCGGAGGGATTTTCAAGAGCATTGACGGGGGACGCACGTGGAAAAAAGTGCTGGACCAGCCATGGAGCTGTGATCTCTCCTTCGATCCGGGCAATCCCGCTATCATCTATGCCGCCACCTTTGCGGGCGGCGTGTATCGCAGCACCGATGCCGGGATGACATGGAATCCTATCGCAGGTCTTCCGTACGTCTGCCCCCAGCGCGTGACCGTGGACCCGCGGGATCCAAAAGTCATCTATGTCGCCACTTTCGGCGGCGGCGTCTGGAAAGGACGTCTGCCTTGAGCAAAGAAATCCAAGCCACTGCAGTATTTTTGCTTCCAATTGCACGCATCGGCCGGATCTTATGATGTATGCCAAATACTTCATACCAGCGGCTTTGGCGTTGCTGATCACTTCAGCCGCTTACGCCAAAGCCGGAGACCGGTACAAGGTTCGCATGCCGGACAACCTGAGTTACCGGTCCAACGAACTTTTCCGGGCCTTTGAGAATTACCATCATCCGCGGACAGCGAACCTGCGTGAGCGCTACGGGCTGGAGAAAATCATCCAAGCCGAAGCAGATGAATTCAGGCGAATCATGCTGCTGCGGCATTGGATCCACAGCACCATGCCCATCGACGATCCCAACGCCGCCCGAACGGCCCCGGACGTTTTTGCCATCCTCGAAACGGCCATGCAGGGCGGCAAATTCAATTGCTTCCATTTCGCCGTGGTGCAGCATGCCGTCTTAAACAGTTTCGGTTACATCACCCGCACATTGGGGGTCGGGCCCGGCCGGAATGCTTCGGGAATCGACGGCCATCACGCCGCCAACGAGGTTTGGGTCAATCCACTCGGCAAATGGGTGCTGGTCGACGCCAAGTACGACCTGCATTTCGAAAAGAATGGCGTCCCCTTGTCCGCCCTCGAAATCCGTGACGAGGTCTGGAGTAATGAAGCCCGCGATGTGACAGCCGCTTTCGGTTTGGAGCGCAAGCCCGCCGTGCCGCAGATCAACGACCGCGATTGGGGGATCTGGGCCACGCCTCAGAACTACCGCTGGGTCAGCTGGGATTTGAACACCAACAGCTTTACAACCTATCCCGCGAACACCCCAAGTTCCGCTCTCGTCATGTATGAGGACCGGATTTACAAGGAACATATCTGGTTCCGCGACGGAAAGCCTCACTGGGCCTACGGGACGCCTTTTCTGGTGAAAACCGCACGACGGGATTGGATCTATTGGACGCCGAACACCATTGCCTCCAGAGTCGCTGTTGCAGGCGATCGCGCCCTGATAACCCTCGACTCCTTTACGCCCAATTTTCGGAACTATCAGGTTCGGGTGGATGGGCAGGCCTGGCGGGATTGCGAACCATCTTTTGAATTTGAAATAGAGAACAAGGACCATCAACTGGTGTTTCGCAGCGTCAATCTGTTTGGTGTGGCCGGACCCGAACACCGCATCGAAATCGTCCGCAAAAAAGGGAGCTTCTGAAAAAGCGATGCTGAAAAAAGTATTCGACCAAATCCATAACTACCGCTATCAGGCCCGACTCCCGGAGGCCGCCAAAGACGCGCATCACAAGGACCTGCGGGGGCTTCCGGAAACCGACCCGGGGGCCGACCAAATCATCAGGGCGGGGATTGCCTGGCTCTGCCGGGCCCAGGACAGGTCCGCCACGCAAGACGGCGGCGTAGCCCGGCACTACAGCCTGATCGACGGCTGGAGTGCATCTTATCCGGAAACCACCGGATATATAGCGCCCACCATGTTGGACTATGCCCGCGCAACCGGTGAAAAGGAGGTGCGCGAAAGGGCGCGGCGCATGCTGGATTGGCTGGTGGCCATCCAATTGCCGCAAGGCGGGTTTCAAGGCGGGCTGATCGATTCGGACCCTGTGGTGCCGGTGACCTTCAACACCGGACAGATTCTGCTGGGTTTGG
The DNA here is from genome assembly GCA_003599575.1 of Desulfobacteraceae bacterium. GTDB lineage: Bacteria > Desulfobacterota > Desulfobacteria > Desulfobacterales > Desulfosarcinaceae > Desulfatitalea. The sequence goes on from QZKV01000095.1 coordinate 4,665, forward strand.
CCGCCGGCGCGGCCGAATTCAGGGAACCCTATTTCACGGCCATGTGCCGGGCAGCCGATTGGCTGGTGCAAACCCAGGATCCGGACGGCTGCTGGCGCGGTCATCCGACGCCCTTTGCCGCACCCGGAGAGAAGGTTTACGAGACCCACGTGGCCTGGGGACTGCTGGAAGCCGCGCGGGTGGCTCCTGGAAAAGGGTACGGCCGGGCCGCCTTGCGCAATGTGCGCTGGGCGCTGTCCCACCAGCAGGAAAACGGATGGTTTGCAAAATGCTGTCTGACGGACCCGCACCGGCCGCTTACGCATACCCTGGGATACGTGCTCCGCGGTCTTCTGGAGGCCTATATTTTCACAAGGGACGCTGCGCTGCTGCAGGCCTGCCGGAAAACAGCCGACGGCCTGTCGCAGGCACTCCGCAGCACGGACGGATATCTGCCCGGCAGACTGACATCCGCCTGGCAGGCTGGAGCGCCCTGGGTTTGCCTGACCGGAAACTCTCAAATCGCTTACTGCTGGCTGAAGCTATTCGAATTGACCGGCCACACGCCTTACCGCGATGCGGCCCTGACAGCCAATCGGTACGTGCGCCGGACAATAATCACCGATGAGCGCAACCCCGATATCCGCGGCGCCGTGAAAGGCTCTTTCCCGGTCGGCGGAGAATATGGACGCTATCAATACCTGAACTGGGCCTGTAAATTCACCATCGATGCCAATATGCTGGAGCTCAAACTCATTAAAACAGGGCAGTTCAACAACAACGCCGGACAAAACCCTTAACCAAAGGCGCCCCATCAAATCCCGATCACAACGAACCCAACGAACCCAACAACCCAACCAACCCAACAAACTCAACCAACCCAACAAACTCAACAAACCCAACAAACCCAACAAACCCCGATGCTTGCCAGACTCAAACAATCGCTCCGTTCAACCTACCGTAATTTTAAACTGCCGCCGGCCGCCAAGGCCGAGATGCGCAGCGATACATCAGGGTTGCCGGCCGGCGATCCGGGCAACGAAAGGGTTGTCGCCGCGGCCATGGCCTGGATGAAAACCGCCCAGGACAGTTCCAGGTCCAACGACGGCGGCATCGCCCGGTTCTATAGCATGATCAATGGCTGGAGTTCATCCTATCCGGAAACCACGGGCTACATTATTCCGACCATATTGAAACATGCGAGCGGAAAAAAGGACCTGGAATTAAGGGGCCGGGGCCTGAAAATGCTGGACTGGCTGGTCGACATCCAGCTGCCCGAAGGCGGATTCCAGGGGGGACTGATCGACGCCCGGCCCAAGGTGCCGGTGACCTTCAATACCGGCTCGGTGCTGCTCGGGTTGGCTGCCGGTGCAATTGAATTCGGCCATGCCTACCTGGCGGCCATGACCAGGGCGGCCCAATGGCTGCAGGCGACCCAGGATGAAGACGGGTGCTGGCGCAAATACCCGAGCCCGTTCGCCAAATCCGGTGAAAAGGTCCAGGACGTACACGTGGCCTGGGGGCTGCTGGAAGCCGAGCGGGTGACCCCCAACCGGGGGTATGCCGACGCGGCACTGAAAAATGTCCGTTGGGCCATATCGCATCAAGCCTCCAACGGGTGGTTTTCCAAAATTGGCGTGACCGCCCAACAACCCGTGGTCAGCCACGCGCTGGGATTTGTGCTGCGCGGGTTGATAGAAGCATATGGCCATTGCGGAGAAAAAGAAATACTGGCAGCCGGCCGCAGAACCGCGGACGGACTGCTGCAGGCCTTGCGCGCAGATGGTTTCCTGCCCGGCCTGATGCATGGCGACTGGAGGGCCGCGGCCGATTGGAATTGCCTGGTGGGCAGCGCGCAAATCGCATGCTGCTGGTTGATGTTGTACAAGTATACGGCGGATGAAAAATATCGCCGCGCCGCCCTGGCGGTCAATCGCTATATCCGCCGCAGCGTAAAAATCGAGGCCGCGGAAGAGTTAACGGGAGCCATCAAAGGATCTTTCCCCGTGCACGGCGGCTATATGCCCTTTACCTTCTTAAGCCCCAAGTTCCTGATCGACGCCATCGATCTGGAAAGAGAAGTATAGGTGTCCGGCAGTCTCCCAACCCAACAACCCAAAAGCCCTGCTTCCCCCGCTGGTCCCCGAGCTCCAACTTCCCCCGCTGGTCCCCAACCCCCAGCTTTTCCGCTGGTCCCAAGGCTCCAGCATCTCCGCTGGTTCCCAAGCTCCAGCTTCCCCCGTTCCCGCTGGTTCCCAAGCTCCAGCTTGGGAACCCGTAGGTTCGAAGCTCCGGCTTCGCGTGGACGGGTGAGTGCAGGCCGGACGCAGGGAAGGGCGGGGAAGCTGCGAGCTTCCGAGTACGCGTTCCCAAGCTGGAGCTTGGGAACGAGCGAAATCCCGTAATTCTTCCAGTACACGGGGGAAGCTGGAGCCTGGGAACGAGCGGAAAAGCCCAATAACCCGCAACCCTCTTCTACTTCCGCTGATTTCGCTGGTTCCGATAGTTCCCAAGCTCCAGAATTTTCCGTTCCCGCTGGTTCCGCTGCTTCCCAAGCTCCAACTTCTCACGCTGGTTCCCAAGCTCCAGCTTGGGAACCGGTTCCTGGAAGCTCCAGCTTCCATTATTCGCCAGGAACAACAAACTCAACAAACTCAACAAACTCAACAAACTCAACAAACTCAACAAACTCAACAAACTCAATAAACCCAACAAACTCAACAAACCCAACAACTCAATCAACCCAACCAACCAAAGAATCCAACCATGCTATTTAATTCCTTTGCTTTTGCCATTTTTTTCCCGACCGTTTTGTTGCTTTACTGGTGCCTTTCACACCGCCGGCAGAATGTTTTGCTTCTGGTGTCCAGTTATTTTTTCTATGGATGCTGGGACTGGCGCTTTTTGTCCCTGATCGCCATCTCAACCCTGGTGGACTATGGCGCCGGCATAAAAATCCACCAGGAAGACAACCGCGGCGGCCTCGATGCCGCCCGGCGGAAAAAACGCTGGATGGTCCTGAGTGTTTGCACCAATCTGGGCATTTTAGGCTTCTTCAAGTATTTCAACTTTTTTATAGACAGCTTCGCCGCCTTACTGCCGGCCTCGTTTGTGTCCGAGAATTCCCTGTATTTGAACATCATCCTGCCGGTGGGGATTTCCTTCTATACGTTCCAAACCATGAGCTACACCATTGACATTTATCGCGGCAAAATGAAGCCCACCACCGATTTGCTTGATTTCGCCGTTTATGTTGCTTTCTTCCCGCAGCTCGTCGCCGGGCCCATCGAAAGGGCCATACGGTTGATCCCCCAGATCCAGCAGAAAAGGCAATTTGACTTGATCCAGTTCAACGAGGGGCTGCACCTTATACTGCTCGGCTTGTTTAAAAAAGTTTTTGTGGCCGACAATTTGGCACCATTTGTAGACCGCATCTTTTCATCGCCCGATCCCACCGGTTTCGAAATTCTCTTCGGCGGTTGGGCCTTCGCGTTTCAGGTGTACGGCGATTTCTCCGGATATTCGGACATCGCCCGGGGCTGCGCCAAGTGCCTTGGGTTCGAACTGATGGTGAATTTCAACCACCCCTACGTGGCCGTAAACCCGGTGGAGCGCTGGCAGCGCTGGCATATTTCACTTTCTTCATGGCTGCGTGACTATCTATATATTTCAATGGGCGGCAGTCGCAATGGGCTCGTGAAAACCCTCCGTAACCTTTTTGCGACATTTCTGCTCGGTGGGCTGTGGCACGGGGCCGGCTGGAATTTTGTGCTTTGGGGGGCTTGGGAAGGCATGCTGGTTGTTGTCCACCGCGTTTGCCAGCCGGTTGCCTCCAAAATAACCGTTTTCAGGAAAATATTGCCGGGCGCCGTGTTGCGCCTGGTGAAGATGCTCTTTTTCTTTCAGATGGTCTGTATCGGATTGATCATCTTCAGAAGTCACTCCATTGCCCACATGCTTGAGCTGCTTCAGACCTTGCTTGCTTTGCGCTTCCAGGTGGAAATGGATTTGGTTTATAAACTGATCTCGTACGTCGCCCCCCTTACGCTGTACGAATATGCGCAGTACAAGCTATCCATGGATGAGTGGCCCCGGATTGCACGAATACCTGCATGGATTCGTACCCAGGCCTATGCGGTCATGTTCTATCTCATCGCCTTTCACGGCGCAACGGCCCAAAGCTTTATTTATTTCCAGTTTTAAGGAAAGTGATATGAAGTTTCGTTCATCGATTTTGCGCATCGTCAAAACCGCGGGTCTGGCGCTTCTCTTTATTGCAGTCCTCGAAGTTTGCGCCCGTCTGGAGGATTGGATCAAATGGGACGCCGGATTCTTTGCAAACTACAACAACGAGATACTGCGCGTGGCCGACGAGCTGGGTTTTCATAATCGGCCGGGCGCCCGCTACCTGAAGTGGCGGATCAACGAATGGGGCTTTCGCGGCAACGAGATCGCCAAAGAAAAACCGCCCGGTGTCATCCGGGTGGTATCCACCGGTGCTTCGGAAACGTTCGGATTGTTTGAAAGCGAGGGTAAAGATTATCCATCCCAACTGCAAGCCATTCTCGACGAGATCGAACCGGGGCGCTTCGAAGTGATCAATGCGGCCTGCCCGGGCATGACCCCGCCGCGGATCAATTACTATTTTGAACACTGGCTCCGTCAATTTGAACCCGACATCCTCATTTACTTTCCGGGCGCCACGGCCTACCTGGATATAAAACCTCCTCCGGATGAATTCCATTTCAATGCCGCCCGGAGATGGCAGCCAAAGAAGAATCTGCGAATTGAGAACAAATTTCACGAAGCTTTCAAGCAATTCATACCCCTGTCAATCCAGACCTGGCTGCGGGACCTGCGGGTGAAAAGAGTCGTCAGCCAATATCCTTCCGGCTGGATATTCGACTCCGTACCCGAGGAGCGAGTGGCGATTTTTCACGACCAATTGACCCGGTTGGTTGAAGTCGTGCGCAGGCACGATATCAGTATAATACTGTCTACCTACGCCAACCTTCTGTCGGATTGCAGTGGGGAAAATTTGAAATCCCATATCATCGAAGCCCGAAGAAATTCGCCCCGGGCATCCGAGCAGGCGCTATGCCAAATCGAATCGGCGGCCAATATGGTCCTGAAAAAACTAAATGGTGAACTGGGCGTACCCCTGGCGGATGTTGCTGCCAGGCTGCCGCGCTCCACGCAATATTTTGCCGATTCGGTTCATTTCACGGATCAAGGCGCGGCCATTGTGGCGCGCACATTTGCAGACGAGATATTGAAGGTCAGCGCCGCCGTTAAATCCAAAAAGGTATCAACCCAGGCCGGACAAAGCAAAAAGTAGATAATCTATCATTGTGAAATAATCAGAATTAAAGCGGATTCCACGCACCATTTTGCGCCGCCTCCCAAGCTCCAGCTTCAGCGTGAGCCGGTTGCGCTGGTTCCCAAGCCGGAGCTTGGGAACCAGCGGAAAAGGTGGTCAGTTCGTAGTTAGTTCGTAGGGTGGATTAAGCGAAGCGAATCCACCAATACAGAACTTGCATCATCGCATGATGCGGTGGATTCGCTTCGCTTAATCCACCCTACATACA
>QZKV01000136.1 GCA_003599575.1 Desulfobacteraceae bacterium
GACGCAGCGCCGCGCCGAGAGTGGCGAGCTTTTCGGGTGTGAACGGGTTATGGATGCGGTGAGCACTTTCGGTGATGTTGAAGATCCGTGGAATGTCCACTGCCGAAAATCTCCTTACGGGTGTGAATAGATTCGGTCATGGCACTAACGTTGCGCTTACCGGCTGGTGCGAAGCGGCAGCGGAGCACCAGTCCTAGTAAAGCGCGAGGTTGAACAAAGTATTGAGATCGACCAAGCGAGATGCGTGGCCATCTTCATCTGTTTTGATCATTTGGTCGACTCAATCCTAAAAGGTTAGTATCCTCTCTTGACTTCCGCGGCCATATAGATGTTCGGCCTTAATTTCTATTTCGTTCATTTAAAATCATTTAAGATCGATTCAATTACAATGTCAGAAGCTTCCGCAAGCGATATTTTCACAAGGGATGGATCTTTAGCCAATTGCTCAAATGGGTATTTAGTAAGTTTTGATGACAGGTTGGTTACATAATCAGTTTTTTTCCATAAGATGTTATCATCATGCTTGCTTAGCGCAGCAGTGATATTAATCAATGGCTTAACATTCTCCTTATCAAAAGCACCAGCGGCTCCAAAACCATAGGTATTCACGGTAATTTTAAGCTTAGTAGGGCTGTCCTCGGATATATTGAACATTCCCTTTTGAGCAAGGGCGGTTTTAAAGCTATTCAATGCGATTTCGGATATTTTGATGCCATTTTTTTCTAAATATTCTTGAAATAGCATGCTATCCTTGTTTGCACCAGCAACGGCGCCTATTCCACCAAACCAACTATATTTATTCATATTTATACCCTGAACATATGGCAATGCGGGTACTACAACTTCGGCATCAATTGAAATGCTTTTTATTGATTCAATATCTTTTATTGAAGATTGAATGTTTGAACCTCCTGCGCAAGCCATTAAAAAAGATACACTCAGAACAAATAAGAGCAACGTAGTCAACGGGGTTTTACTCACATCTTCTCCCTTCCGATTTTCAGGTTATCGCGTAGCCAATAGTTTTTTTCCGCGCATTTCTGACGCAATCTCATGAAATATAAATGCGAATTAAAAAATGATCGGACCTGATGGATCAATAAATATTGGAGCAAAACGGGACGGGATTATTTACAATTTCTTTCGTCGAAAAATCAACAAGTTTGAAGTGATCGTAACTTTCGACCACCGATTTCCCGGATTGTATGTGAGGCATAATGGGGACGAGGCATATTGGGAGGCATATTGGGGACGCCTATGGGTGGCATATGGGGACGGGGTGCCATATGGGGACGCCTATGATTTTATGCTTTTGTCCTCAACCAATTTAGCCCCACGTTCACCAGCAATTTTTTCACCTTTTCTGGACAACGGCTCACCGCCGATTGGCACATGGGCAACCTTCTCGCAATATCACCCAAGCTTATTAGCCTTGTGATGTTTTCTTGAGTTCAAGCCTGTACTCAACGACTCGATCCACCTGTTCAAAACCGAGTTTTTCATAAAATTTTTGAGCTCGTATGTTTGTTAGTTCAACGTCCGTAGCAAGCTCTGAATACCCGTTGCTTTGGCACCAACGTTTAATCATCTCAATTACTTCCGAACCACGACCTTTACTTCTTTCCTCCTCATCTAAATATAGGCCTTCGAGGTAAGGGATCGGGCTACCTAAGCAACCATCGACAATGTTCCTAAGTGAAAGCTCCACCAACCCAATCCGAATATTGTCTTCACGTTCGATAAACCAGCAATGCCACAACTCGCTAACAAATATGTTTTCTATTTCCTTCAGATCGTATTCGTGACTGATCAACGGATAGATTTTACTTCTGAATTGCATCCAAATTGAAAATTCGTTTCTATTTATTGGCACCAGCTTCATGTTTTCCTAACATAACCCTCAAACCCCGCAGTTCGCGAAATTTCGAGCTTACCGTGGGGTCCGCTGCGGCTTTGCGGAGAGCGAAGCGAGTCCGGCAACAGCCGCTTGTCAGCCATTTAAATACGAGAGCCCAAGTTCTGTTGCAATTTCACAGAGACGACGATCAGCAGTCCACAAAACAACATTGCCAAGAATTGCGGAAGCCAAGAGATGAATATCTACATAGCCAAGACCTCGCCCCATAAGTGAGTTCTTTTCGATAAAATAAAGAATTTCGTTTGTCTCAAGAATCGGTGTAGAAGGCAACGCTTGCACCAACATTAAAATTTCTGCACGGTTACCAAGGTTGCCGCACGCTAATTCTCCTATAATAAAAGGATGACATGCGACCGATCCGGTGTTTAAATGGTCAACAAGCTCTTGATCCGTTTTTCTGAAATGGTGGATCCAAACGCTTGTGTCTACAAGAATCATTTCAACACTCTGGCCTTCGGCGTCCTGGCATATCAATTTTTTTCTCGGTTCCACCGAGTTCAGCCAAACGCCGGCTGCTCTCCAGGCTTATCAGAGTCTCAAGTCCCTTGCGAACCAATGCTGTTTTTTCTGTAATTCCGGTTAGTTTTGATGCCCTTTCGATAAGGGCATCTTCTATGTTCAACGTTGTTCGCATTTACGAGCTCCTTTTTATGATATGCCCTAAATATACATGCTAATATGCATCTAATGCGGACAATGCAAGGATTTTTATTGGGCTAACGCCTGCGCACGGGCGGCACGGCCCTCGCCCCCCCGTGGACGCAAAGGTTGGGGCCTCAATTGATGTAATATCCTGAGACTCGCCAGTTTCCGTCTTTGTCCATCATTGGAGTCACCGTTTCGATTGCTGACTTTTTGTTTTCAAACGATGTTTCGAACTGAATAACCACATATTGTCCGTCCGGTGCTCCGGGCAACGAAGTTTTGTATGCCGAGTTCTTAAGCTCTCTTGAGATAAGATTTCCAAGAGGCTTCCGCACAGCTTGGAGAGATCGCACCCACTGCCCTTTTTTTACAGCATTCCGGAAGAATTCTGCTGCACCTTTCCAACTTTCTTCATATTGCCCCTCATCGATCCCGGCCAGCCATTTCACAGCCTCCGATATTGCGGCCTTCTCCGTCTCGGAATCCGCTTTCACAAATGAAACGCTCGCCAGCAAAACACATAGAAGAACGATATACGGAATCCTATAGACCATAGTAACTCCTCATCTTCTAAGTTTGCCACAACGTATTACTCACCGGAGAGGGCCGCCCTTTGGCCCGAAACCGGTGAAGCAAAAGGTTATGCATTACCATTCATTGGAATTTGAAATTCTTTTTAAAATAAGTCTCCCTGACATTTTTCGCTTTTGATTCGGCCCATGACGTAACCCCCATTTTTTTTATAAGGCACAGATTAAAAACCTTGGTATTGTGAGGTCTATCGGAAGCCTTATCAGCGTATGGATGGAGATGGTCACATGGAAAATCATCGCATTCGAAGCAAAATTGATGGTTTTTATTTTTGCTACATTCGTACACACGACAGGGTTCTGCTAACATAAGGCATTTAATAATACCCGCTTGCTGCCTGCATCCAGCACATACTGCTTGCTCCGGTAAAACTTTTAGAGCTTCGGCTACCTTGTGCCTCAGTTCCTCATTATTGGTTGGCAAATAAGCAGGACAGTTAAAACAATCAATTCCACACGGGGCTGTCAGATTACAATAGTTACTCCGATTTTCTGCGCATAACGGTAAGCATCAGTGGGCGAATGGTCTTTGCGATCAACTGAATGCTCTGGTTCGGTAAAATTATATTTGATCAAAGGCTTTCATCAAATCCGAAGCTTCTTTATGAGGAGATGCCCCACATGCCTTACAAATCCAATAAAACTCAGCCAAGTCAATACGCCTTTGACCAAGTTCGTAATGAGCAACCAAAGAAGGCTCTCGGTTCAGTTTTTTGGCTAAAGCTCTCTGAGTCAGCCCTGCTTTGTTTCTGATTTCCACAAGCCTTTGGCTAATAATTTTTCCATATTTGCTGTTTATCGTTTTTTTCATGCTCGTATTATACGAGCAAATAATCCTTGCTTCAAAATTCAGAGCATGATACGCGGCCTGTATTTCGACGACTAAATCTCAGACGATGATAATGTTAACTGGATATCAATAACAATGACTTACCTACTGAAACTTTCACCAAGGCATTTTTCAGTCCTGCGTCGGATCGCCTGGGGATACGATGCGTCTATAAATGACGCTTTACACAAGATCATCGAAGATTGGGTTTCCCAAAATGATTCGCACTTTATTTGTGAATCATGCAAGGATCAAACATTCTGCCCTTCATGTTTTATAAAAAGACGCTGAAAGAAAGCTCCATCGGAATAACCACCTGATGATTAAACCATTTTGGATTGATAGCCCAATACCACCGAACGAGCCTGTCGAAAAAGTCCCTTTTCGGTCGGATTTTGATTTTTCTACGAAAGCGCTTCATCGAAGCCAATCTTATAAAAGCTATGCGCAACCCCCGCAGCCCCTCACCATTCCACGTTTTACATATTTTCTACCGTATGACATTTCTTTTTTCTTTACGATAGGTTTTGGAGCCTCTTGGCAGTATTGCCCCTGCAAAATTCACTTTTCGACAGGCTCAACGGCCCGGCTGTGCGGCGCCGGCGGAAACTATTCCGTTCAAAGTAGTGCACTGCTTCCGGCGTCCGGCACCAGCCGGTTGTTGGCGCATCCCTAATTCATATCCAATCTCCTCTTGTGTCTGTTAGTCGACCACCAGCATTGCCTGTATTTAAGGTGCCAGCCGGCTCAATTAACATTAACCTACACTCGCCTATGGATTTTGGTTTATGCTCAACCCCTTTTGGAATTACCACCAGATCATTTGCTTTCAGTCGGAGGGTCTTGTCCCTCAGCGCTATCTCCATCTCGCCGTCCACGACAAAGAAAGTCTCGTCAGTATCTTCATGCGCGTGCCAGATGAATTCCCGATTCATTCTAATCAATTTGAATTGGTAATTGTTCATCTGTGCAATCGTCCTGTATTCGTTTTGCGTTTTCAGTTTTGCAAATTTTTCTGATAACGTCACAATATCAACAGACATAATCTTTCCTTTCTCAGTCAAAGCGCCAACGATTTAATCAGCGGCCCGCCCTTTGGGTCCGCTGAATTTAAAGGGTTAGCATGCCTTGATTCTTCTGCTTTTTCATAGGTAACTTGAAATCTGTTTTGGTTTTCCGGATATAAATCAATCATGAAATAAATATCACGATAACGATTAAAAGCATCTGGGTCACTTTTGGCCAAATTTTTTTTAAATTCAGCGACTTTGAAAAGTGGTTGTCTTTTCTCTTTTTTTGCTTTATTTCTCATCTCCCGCGCACGCACTTTTAGCATTTGGGGTGTACAGAGTTTCTCTTTATAAGACTTCCAAACATTGTAAAAATACCATACAGCTGAAGTTCTCCAGTACGTATTGTTGTCTGAAGCTTTATTAAGGGCTTCAATAGCATCTTTTGGAGAACCACTGGAAAATAAAGTTCTGTAAAATGTGCCAAAATGTGTTTCTAATTGGCCACAACTCACCTTATCGGTGGGTCCAATTAATCCCCAAACAGGAGCACGTTCAGTAAGCTGTAGTGCTTTTGTAAATGAACCCCCATAGCAGGATGCAAGAACAATCATAAGATTCAAGCGCATAGCAACATTAATTGGAATGAGTGCCTCTTTAAGCGAAATCCATGACACTAATGAGCCATTTGATAGCTGAAATCCGTCGTCATACCCGTGGCATTCAAAATGCAGTAATGGATAAACGCCAGTTTGTTCAATCTGCGACTTCAATTGTTTAAGAATATCGAAAAAATCTGTTTCATTTTCTACCCTCACATATTCAACACCAGGTGTGTGAGAAAATGCGTTCGTATATACTTGTAGGTCCTCATACAATCTGCGGGCGGTATTAAGTTCCCCAGTCGGGATGGAATCCAATATTATTATACAGTTGAAACGATTATTACTCACTATTTACTGAAATCCTCATGCTAACGCCCGCCACCACCGGCGAGCAGGGTTTGCGGACTTCGCTAATGATAATTCAACAACAAACTTGGCTAAAGCCAAGGCGGCCCGCCCCTGCGAGTCCGTGTGAGTGGCGAGGTTATCCCAATTTTTCTTTTAATTGCAGCCTGCGAGCTGCGACAGCTTTACGGGTGAACTAAACTTTTGTTTCTTCAATATCTTTTGGAAATTTGCTCCATTTATTAAAATCACGATCGGTCAAATTTTTATAGCGTTCAGTAGAGCTATGCCTTGCATTCCATGCAAAATTCAAATGGTGGTATGCATGTTCTATTTTAATTTGGTACTCAGCTTCATTAAGGAAATTTCCGGATTCAATTGACTTTTCGATATTCTCAAGTTCCTCTCTCGCTTCTGAGATATTGCTTTTAATTATTTTCCAATTAAGCTTCTTCATATTCATTAGGGGATAACGACCCGGCTGTGCGGCGCCGGCGGCAAACAGTTCTTTAAGGCAGTGTATTGCTTCCGGCGTCCGACACAAGCCGGATGTTCAAGTAAGCCGCTTCGCGGCAGAGGTGGCCCGGATCTCCGTTCATTAAAGGACCTGCCAGCCCCTATCGTTCCGATCTGACATACTGTTTTTGAGTATGGTATCCCTCCGCAACGCCATTTGCAACGGGCAGATGGTCAAACCTTAAAGAGGAGATACCATGAAAGACTATTACCAAAAATCCATTAACGCTCTGCAACTTGCCGGTTTAAGCGAACGCACTCAGCAATGCTACACCCGATCAGTGCGTCAGTTGGTCGATTTTTACAAGCAGACGCCCAACAAAATTACCGAAAAACAGCTTCCAGAATATTTCCTGCATCGGCGCAACGATGACAAGTGGTCAGCGGCTACCCTGCGTATCGCCCAAAGCGGCATCAAGTTCTTTTTCGCCAACGTACTCAAACGCGATTGGCACACCTTCAACTATCTGAGCGCCAAAAGAGAGCGCCGACTGCCTTGCATTCTAAGCCGGGAAGAAGTCTTTCAAATTCTGAGCAAGGTCAAAACCTTCCACAACTACGCCTTTTTATCCACGGTTTATGCCTGCGGGCTCAGGCTATCGGAGGCGCTGGCCATACAGGTCTCCGATATCGATAAAACCCGCATGATGCTCCATGACCACAGGGGAAAGGGCGCCAAGGACCGTTTCGTACCGTTGCCCGAACAGACGCTTTTGCTGCTGCGCCGGTATTGGCTCACACACAAGAACCCGGTCTTGATCTTCCCGGCAATGGGCCGGGGACAAAACCTGGGGGCAACCTCCAAAAACCCCATGGCCTTGGACAGCGTCCAGGGCGCTTTCCGGCAGGCAAAGTTCGCCGCCGGCATCAAAAAGCGCCAGGTTTCTATTCACACGCTCAGGCACTGCTACGCCACCCATTTGCTCGAAGCCGGAACCAATCCTCGCGTGATTCAGCGCTACATGGGCCACACCAGCCTGGAAACCACCATGGCCTACTTTCATCTGACCCAAAAGGGAGCCGAAGACGCCTACCAGATCATCAACGAGCTGATGAAAGGATTCGACCAGGGCGACGCTTAAACAGTTCAGCGATTACGGCCCCGAATATGTCGAGCGCTACGGTGACAGGCTGCCCGGCGAGCACCGCAAGGTCATCGACGCCATCGTCCATTGCCGTACCCAATCTTACGGTGCGACCGTCTGGCGCTGTGAAGACTGTGGGCAAAACCATCTGGTTTACCGCTGCTGCGGCAATCGCCATTGCCCAAACTGCCAAAATCATAAAACCCGGCAGTGGCTTTCAAGGCGCATCCATCAGCAACTTCCCGTGCACCAATTCATGATCACTTTCACGGTCCCCGAAAATATCCGCGCTTTTATCCGCAGCCATCCGCGGCGGTGCTACTCGGCGATGTTCGCGGCATCCTCGCAGACTCTGCAAAAGTTGGCGCGCGACGAGAAGTTCATCGGCGCCGATCTTGCCGGCTTTTTCGGCGTGCTGCACACCTGGGGCCGAACGATGCCCTACCATCCCCATATTCACTACATCGTGCCCGGCGGCGCGTTCTCCAGGTCCGATGGATGCTGGCACCCGTTGCGCAAGGACTTTTACTTGCCCGTAGGGGTCATGTCCAAAATCTTCAAAGCCAAATTTCTCGATGAGATGAAAAAGAGCGGGCTTGCTTCCAGTATCTGCCCGGATGTCTGGAAGCAACCCTGGGTGGTCAACTGTCAGGCCGTTGGCACCGGTGCGCAGAGCATTAAATATCTGGCACCCTACGTCTTCAAAGTGGCCCTTTCTAACAACCGCATTGTTAAAATCGAAAACCGGCAGGTTTTTTTCAAATACAAGAAAACGGGCAGCAACCGGTGGCGCACCAAAGCCTTTGAGGTAATGGAATTTATGCGCCGTTTTCTCCAGCATGTGTTGCCCACCGGATTTATGAAAGTGCGTTATTACGGCTTCATGAGCCCGGGCTCTTCCATATCGATGGAACAAGTCTCGGCTTGCATCAGCCGCCATGCAGGCACTGAAGCAACGCCTGCCGAAATAACCATCCCCGTACATCCTTCACCGGTATGTTCGACCTGCGGGGGCAATCTCATTTACTATGCTTCGATCATCCCGATTGGAGTAAAATCGCAAGAATCCGGATAATCTGCGCAGGATCATTTTGCTTTATCAAGCCAGCCGATCCAATAGCTTGATCGGCAATGATCTTCTACGCCTTTACGCTGGCGGTACCCGAAAATCGCGATAGGATCTCAGCGAAATCGGTGCTGAATTCCCACCAAACGCCGCCGTCGTACTGCTTTATCGCCGCCCCCTTGGCATCTTTTTGCTGCCGGGGGGCCGTCTCGCCTTGTCAAAGATCCAACCATTACCCAAAGGGCATACTCTTCGAATACGGGCTTCTTGAACAAAGGATTGATATGACCTTTCAGGTCGTATCAATCCTTATGGTTATACCCGGAATCATTTCTCAATCGGGACTTGAAACCGTTCTTGATACTCCTTAAAATTTTTTCGCACCATATCAGGTTCAATTCCGATGTCTTCAGATGAATACCTGTGACGCCCTCGTTTGCCGGGGGGATTATCCCTTATCCACACTTGCATTCGTTTCTTGTGCCCGGGACTCAGATCTCTTCCGAAATACTCATATATACGCTCTACAGCTTTAATCGGATCATTTATTAAATCGAGGAATTGGAGATCAAAAAATGCCTCGGAGCTCAATCGTTCCCTTAATTTCATTGCCTTATCCATTTCACCTGACAATACCCGTGATTGATAGGCGGCATTTCTTTTAATATCTACTTTATCGCTCCCCATAGAGTGGATCGCAGAAACGAGGCTAGACGAGGAATGTACAACCTTAGATGGGTCACGATGTGTAAAAATGACCTGAGCGTCAGGATATTGATTAAAAAGACAATCCAACCAAGGTAAATGTCCAGGAGATTTCAATACCCACCCTTCACTTGGTAAGCGCCATTGCAGAAGCTGTAATATTACTTTGTGATAAGCATATGCTGAATTCATATCACAGCTGTAATACCACTCATCATAAATTGGTGCCCATGCCATTATAGTGAAGTATGCACTTTTAAACTCATTGTTAAGCAGCACGTTGCATTGTGCATATCCGCCTGCGTCCATCGGATGAATCGCCTGTATACCGGGTTTCATCATTTCAATCACTTGTATTTTTTGGTGCATCTCCTGTATGCGGGAATCGGTAACACTGTATACAAGTTCGGGCGGTGGGCAAGGTTTTTCGGCTTCCCAATGATGTAGTCCCCTGTTTGCCGGATCAATAGATAAAAGTGTCTGGAGAAATGTTGATCCCGTGCGCGGGAGCCCGGTTATTATTAAGGGTTTCGCAATCTCTTCATTCAGAATCTCTGGGTGGCGGGTAATCCAATCTTGAATTTTCAGTCGGTTAGCAAGAGATTGAGAAATCGTTCCACGAACAATTTGAAATCCTATGTCATTGAGGTTGGCTTCTCCATTGATTGAATTGATAAGGATCTGGAGACCTTCCAAAAATAAAGTGCTTCCAAAATCATCAAGCTTAGTAGTCTTAATAGCTTCACGAAGCAATGAATCTAAGGTTAAATCTGAGGCCATAAATTTCACTCCTGCATGTATCGGTGGTAGGAACGCCCGTTACCGGGCGCCCCCCACACAGACCCGGACGTGCGGTTTTCCCGCATCCGGTTCCTCGGTTGCACTCGCCTCCGCGC
>QZKV01000056.1 GCA_003599575.1 Desulfobacteraceae bacterium
GCCCGGCGACCAACCACAACGGCGATACCCCGGTGGTTGATCACATCGACCTGATCGCCGGCGAGATCACCGGCCCGGTTTCCCCGGACAGCCCGGATTACACCAAGGCCACCAATGAAACCACCAAGGTGATCGCCACCTTCACATCTGCCGACTGGGAAGTTGATGAGGACGGCTACAACGTCATCACCTACCCGGTCAGCGGGCTGGACAAGAGCATGTACTTCCGCCTGCGCGGCACCAACCAGCCGGTTGGCGCTCCTTTTGAGACCGACGGCATGGGCAATCCCCTGGCCGATTCGCTGGCCACCGCCAATCTCGGCCTGGACGGCGCCGAGGAGGCCTGGGCGGATCTCTGGTTCTATTCAAACCCGATTTTCGTCAAGGTGCAGTAGCAGCGTGCGGCAGCTGAGCCCCGGGCTATAAACGGCACAGAGGCGTGACAGGAATGTCCATGCCTCTGTGCCATTTTTGATTTCGCCCCGGCGGAAAAGAAATTGAAATTAGTCCTTTTGCCGTATATAAAAGAAGAAAAGACGCTGAACGGATTCCGGTTCGGCATGAACAGACACTGAAAAATTTCATGGCGGGCAGCAGAGCGCTCCGTCACCCTGGAAGGGAGCATGCCCAAAAAAAAGAAGATTTTCGTCCTCGATACCAACGTTATTCTCCACGATTCCTCCTGCATCTATCAGTTTGACGAACATGACATAGTCATTCCCATCACCGTCCTCGAAGAACTCGATCATTTCAAAAAAGGCGACCTCACCGTCAACTTCCATGCCCGCCAGTTCACCCGCGCCTTAGACGAACTCAGCGGCGACAAAATGTTCAACGGCGGCATCCGCATCGGCCCCAAATCCGGCAAGATCAGCATCCGGCTGGAGCAGGAATTCCACCCCGATCTGCGGGCGAACTTCATCCCCGCCAAGGCGGATCACCATATCCTCAACATCGCCTACCATGTCGCCCAGGACAATGCCCCGCGCCAGGTCATCCTGGTGACCAAAGACGTCAACATGCGCATGAAGGCCAAGGCGGTGGGGCTGATGGCCGAGGATTACACCACGGACCATGTCAAGGATATCTCCGTGCTGTACACGGGCTGCCGCATGCAGGAGGATGTGGCGGAGGAGATCATTGAAAAATTCTATGTGGAACCCTACGAGGTGGACGCCGCGGAGATCAGCATGACCCCGCCGCCGCTGGCCAATGAGTACATGATCCTGCGCAACGGCAAGAAATCGGTGCTGGCCTGTCTGAACGGCAAAAGCGGCCGCATCAGCCGCCTTGACCGGCAGTCGGCCTACGGCATCCAGCCCCGCAACGCCGATCAGACCTTTGCCCTGCACGGCCTGCTCAATACCGCCATCCCCCTGGTCACCATCTCCGGCAAGGCCGGCACCGGCAAGACGCTGCTGGCCCTGGCCGCGGCCCTGGAAAGACGGAGCAGTTACCGGCAGATCCTGCTGGCCAGGCCGGTCATTCCGCTCAGCAACAAGGACATCGGTTACCTGCCCGGCGATATCCAGTCAAAGCTGAAGCCCTACATGCAGCCTCTTTATGATAATCTCGGGGTCATCCGCAATCAGTTCACCGAGGCAAGCGACCGGTCGAAAAAGATCAACCAGCTGCTGGAAGAAGAAAAACTGGTCATCGAACCGCTGGCCTATATCCGCGGCCGCAGCCTGGTCAATATCTTCCTCATTGTTGACGAGGCCCAGAATCTGACCCCCCATGAGGTGAAAACGATCATCACCAGAGCCGGGGAAGGCTCAAAAATCGTTTTCACCGGGGATATTTTTCAGATCGATCACCCCTACCTGGACAGCCTGTCCAACGGGCTCAGCTATCTCATTGAAAAGATGCAGGGACAACCCCTCTACTCCCATATCAATCTGCAAAAGGGAGAAAGATCGGAGTTGTCCGAGCTGGCGAGCGATCTGCTGTAAAAAAAAGATTGGACCGGGAAGATCAGGAGGTATGCATGCCGCTGCGCCGGATGAAGAACATCCCGGCAATACCGGAACCCAACAGCAGCAGTGTTCCCGGCAGAGGGACGGGCGACCCCTCGCCCTGGTGTTGGGCATGCTGCTCCATCCACTGGGCCAGGTCCTTGCCATTATTTAAGTAACCGGGCGGCAGGAAGACCCCATCCGCCCAGGCTCCCCGGCCCTTGTCTGTGGTGGGTCCATTAAACATCGCGGCCAGGGCATCTTCCTCAAGGGCGATTCCGTCCGTTAAAGCCTGCATGCCGCCGGCATGACCGTATTCGTTGCCAGCGACGGTCAAATCGTCCGCATGACCGCCAGACGGTACACCGGCGGCCATAACACTGCCGGCACTGAGTAATACCCCGCATACTGTTGAGAAAATAATCTTTTTCATTCTACCCCCTAATCGAAATGAAGTTAAAAAAAAAATTGTGAGATGGTAGCAGGCGGCAACTTCAATTCCCATACCAGCATCACTGATTTTTTTTATTTTTTTTTACGCACTGGCACACCCTGCGAAAAACTTGCCGCTTGCCGCTTGCCGCAAGCATACCCTTTCTATTCACAACCATCTGAAATCATATTGTTTATTCTAAGACACCCCATGATTCATTTCCGTGCGGAAAAATCCAATACACGGGACAGGGGGCGGCATTTTTATTTACTTTTCTTGAAGCGGATTTCTAGGGAAACAGCGGCTCGGCGTTGCCTCCTGCATGAATGCATCAGGCGGCAAGTCGCACTTTGAAGACAAGGAAAATCTCTTTTTATCAAGACATTGCAGTCACTACCACAAACCGACTGTCGTTACATGGGAACAGAATTCCGCGGGAAAACCCGGAAGGGGACTTGGGGCAGAAAATCAGCGGCAATCACCTACTTCTATAACGCCGGCTATAGCGCCGGCCTGCTGTTTCGTTTTTCCAGGAAAATCAATACCACCTTGGCGGACAACACCTTCCTCTTGGTCTCCCGGTAACCGAGCCGCGTATACAAGCGGAGATTCGCGGCGCTTTTCTCGCCGGTAAACAGCTCAAAGCGTTGCACCTGGGGAAAACGTTTTTCCATGGCTGCCATGAGTTGCGAGCCGATGCCCTGCCGCCGGTATTCCGGCAGCACGGTGAGCCGGCCGATCCGGCAGGTCCCGGCCTCCTCCCGTGCCCTGACTGTACCTACAATGCGGTCAGCAACCACTGCCTTCAAGATCGTGTGGTCGGCAAAGCTCGCCCGCAACTCGGCAAGGGTCTGGGTCAGCGGCGGCAGATTGAAATCATTATACAGTTGCGCTTCACTCAGGTAGCCGGTTCGCTGCAGCTCAAGAATGACCCCGGCATCGGCAAGGTCTGCTTCGGTTATGATCATCTTCGGCGGCAATTGATCCACGGCATCACCTCTTATCCCCTGTTTCCCATGATTTCCATTGTTGCAATCACCTTGGCATACGGAACGGCCAACGCCGCCATGAAGGATGCATGAACATCCGCCGCCTTGATGGTCCGGCCCCGGAACGCCAAGTCTCTGGTGGCACAGGCATCTTCGGCGACAACACAGGTAAAGCCGAGATCAAATGCCGCCCGCACGGTGGCATCGATGCACATATGACTCATGGCCCCGCAGATAACGAGATGATCGACTTTTTCCAGCTTGAGAATTTCCAGCAGCGGGGTGTCCCGGAAGCTGTTGGGATAGTTTTTTTCCACCACGGTTTCGCCTGGCCGGGGAGCCACCAGCTCATTGATCTCCGCCCCAGTGGTTGCCGGCAGAAAGAAGGTGGCGCCGGGACGGACGGCAAGGTGCTGCACATGAATGACTGCTGCTCCGGTGGTCCGGTATTGATCCAGCAGCAGCCGGGCATTGGCCGCAGCTGCTTCGATGCCGACAAGCTCCATGCTGCCGCCGGGAAAATAATCATTCTGCAGATCTTGTGTGGCGTTCATTGTTATGTGGCGCTTATCTAAAAAAACTATGCATGATGTGTCAATGAAAAGAATAAGCGCCACATAAATAATAATTGTTTTACAATGATTTTAAGAAAGCCATTAATTCAACGTCCTCTCGCCAATGCTTGATGAGCTTTTTGGATGAGGTGCTTTCCTTTACCTCGCAATGGGCCAATGCCCTGGCTTTCATCTCCAAGTCTATTTCGGCATAGATGTTGGTCGTGTTGATGGAGACATGTCCAAGCCATGCGCGGATTGTATTGATGTCTACTCCAGAGCGCAACAAGTGTGTAGCCGTGGTGTGACGGATTGAGTGCGGGCTAATTCTTTTGGTCTTCAGAGATGGCATTTGCCTACGGATTCTGTTGGCGTAACGCTCTACCATGGTATGGATTCCAAAGCGGGTAAGTGGTTGCCCACATCGGTTGAGAAAGACGCCTTCACTTGGATCACGTCCTTGTATCAGTGGTTTAATCTCTTCTACAGTTTGCGACCATAGCGGACAGCGGCGTAATTTGTTCCCTTTCCCGCAAATCATTACTGAAGAATGATCTCTCTGTGACGCGTATGCAATAGCAAGATCAGCAATCGTCAGTTGCGCCGTTTCGTCAGCGCGTGCCCCCGTGTTGTAGAGGAATAACAACACGGCATGATCGCGGCGTCCTTGATCTGTCGTGCAGTCAGGCGCAGCCAGCAAAGCATCCATTTCATTTTTTTCCAGATACGTGATTGCTGGATGGGTAGTTTTCTTGAAAGGGATGGCGCGGATTTGCCCGCACCATTCTAAATGTTCTGGACTGTGCATGCCTATGAAATGGGCCAGCGAGCGAATGGCCGCCAGTCTTTGATTCCGGGTAGAAATACCGCAATGCCTATATTGCTCTAACTCAAGTAGGAACTGACGAATGTTCTCAGCGGATAGATCGGTGACCATGAGTCGATCAATCGGTTTGCAGGATTGTCGGGCAATAAAAGGGAGCAGCAGGCGTAGCGTGTCGCGGTAACTGCGTTGGGTATTGAGTGCCAAATTACGCTCTGTGACAAGGTGTTCCATCAGGAAGCGACGCACCCATGGAGATATTGGGAACTGGTTTGTCATGGGAGACCTCCTTTCAAAGCATAAATCTCAAAGCGTTGCGAGGCTTGATTGAGCAGTTCCGGCGTCATCGTCAGGTAGACGGAAGTGGCGGCTAGATACCGGTGGCCCAGATAAGTTGATAACTGTGGCAGGAGTCTCTGCACATCTTTGCCCTCCTGATACCATGAGGTGAGCCGGTGAACAGCGTAGGTGTGCCGTAGGTCATGCAGGCGTGGTTGGTATCGTGCACCATCTACCCGGGAAACCCTAGCCTCTTGTCGGATGCGCTGAAAGGCTTTATCAATATTGGAAATGCTTATCCTCTGACCATTGCGTTTGACAAAGAATGGCGAGGTGTCATTTTGTGGATACCCGGCTTGATGTCGATGGGCAGCGTATCGCAAGAGATTTTGGTTCAGTGAAGCACCAGTCGGGACCAGTCTGGATGTGAAAAATTTGGAATCTCGGATGGTGATTAAGGCTTCTGCCAGGTCAACATCGGCAAGACTCAGGCGGAGCGCCTCGCTAGGACGCAGACCCGTTCCGTAAAGCAGTAGCAGAAGCGTTTGAACCATGTACGGTTCCAGGAGTCCACGATTCTTCTGGTAGGTTAAAGCGGCAGCCATTAATCGTCGTAATTCCTCGTGCGTGTAAATGTAAGGAACGAAAGGTTGTGGACGCCGCGGTCTGACCGCCGGCAGTGGAGAAGTCATTACCAGCCCACGGCTGAGGGCGTAACGATAGAAACCGAGCAAGGCGTTATACCTTACATGCCAGGAAGCCGTGATTGGGCCTGTGCCATTTAGAAAGTTGTTGACTTGATTGGGTTTGATTTCAGCGAGTTCAGTTCCACCATCGATAGCG
Source organism: Desulfobacteraceae bacterium (assembly GCA_003599575.1). Taxonomy (GTDB): domain Bacteria; phylum Desulfobacterota; class Desulfobacteria; order Desulfobacterales; family Desulfosarcinaceae; genus Desulfatitalea. The sequence continues at coordinate 5,877 of QZKV01000056.1, forward strand.
CGTGCGAAGGAGTTGAGAATCTTTGCGTTTGTGTGAAAGCGCTCTCCAAGTGCTTTTCGGTAAGCGATATAATCGGTTATCATGGCGCCTAATCGCATAACAGACCTCCAATGTTGAAATCGGCGACCTCACGTAAATGAGTGAGATCGACTTTGGCGTAAATACGTGTTGTCTCCAGATTACGATGGCCAAGTTGATCGCCAATCTCCTTGAGGGAGACCCCCTTATTGATCAGCCGTGTGGCACAAGCATGGCGAAGTGAGTGCGGCCCATAGTGTTCAAGGATGACATCAAGCGGTTGCCAGCGGCGCCTGACGAGCTGACCAATAGCCCCAGGCTTAAGCGGACGGAAAGGGGCGCGCATGGTGAGAAAAAGCGCTCGGCAAGCTGAGCGGGGGCGGACTTCCTGGAGATATCGCAGGATAGCACCCCCTACTGTACGCGACAGTGGGAACTGCTGTATTTGTCCCTTTTTGACACGCCTGAATTGGAGTAGTTCGTGCTCCCAGTCGAGATCTTCAATCTGTAGCTGACAGACTTCGCTGGAACGTAAACCATATACGGCCAGTAACAGCAGAATTGCACGGTCACGAATATCTGTCGGGCGCGCGCTGTCGGTGTTGGCGAGTAATCGCAGAACATCTTTCCACGCTGGACTGAAAGGGAGCGTTTCGTGTCGGAAAACACGTGGCGCCCTGATGGCATTGGCTAAACCGCACTGACACCACCCTCGCTGTTCCGCGTACCGGAAGAAGGAGCGCAGGGCTGAAGCCTGGGTTTGTATGGTGCGCCGGGAGAATTTCCCCTGGTTGATACGCTGGAGTAAGACATTATCTATTTGTGTAATGGCCAAGTCAGAAAGCGATATTCGCTGACCATAAAGTTCCGCAAGGAATGTTTTAATCTGACCGCAGCGAAAATTGATTGTCTCTATAGACAACCCTCTTTCTTCGCGCATAAAATCAGCGAATTCCTTGATAAACCCTGAAAAAGGGTAAGTTGGCAAGGCTGGTGCTTTCAAAAGATTGAGAAAACGGAGCCAATGGGTAGCATGCTTAATGAAACGAGTTTTAGAAAAGGAGCCTGCTTTGTATTGCGACCAACGTTCAGCCGCAGCTTCAATATCTCCGTATGAAACAATTACCCTGCCCTGGAGCTTGAGGAAGTCAATGACAATCAACTGATAGATGGCTATTTCCCGAAGGGTGCTTTTTGCGACGCCGTGTTCAGCGCAGTAGGTGAGGTAGCGTTGACGAGCTTCGAGGAGAGGACTGGAGAGCTGCCTTTGGATTGCGTGTGGACGTTCAAATAGTTTTTTCATCATAGTCAAGCCTCCTTGTGTGGAATTAAAAAATGTAACTGGACTTGGCTATGATTGTAGAGTTAATTTATGTGGCGCAAAATCTCAAATTATATCAATCCGAATTGGAAGAATACGGCTTACGCCACATAATAATGAACGCCACACAAGAATTGTTATGTGGTCGACCACATAACAGTTCGATCACGATCAGACAACTGTGCATGTCTCTTCCTTTCACTTTTTAGGGCAGACATAAAGCCTGCCCCTACCGCACCGGCCCCTGCCGGTAATTCCGGTAATTAACGAAACAGGGTACAGACTCCCAGACTCCTGATTTATTACTCATGTTATGTTTTTACAACGGCCTGGCTTCAAATCAATCTCGCCCCGCCGTCAATGACCAAAACCGTACCGGTGGCATAGGGGTTTGTCATCAGACTGATGTAGGCCATCGCCACCTCATCAACGGAGGCAAGTCTTTGCATGGGGAACTGCCCGGCATAGTCCTGCATCTCCCGGGGCTTGGGCTCCACAAATCCGGGGCTGACCGTATTGACCCGCAGCGGAGCCAGTTCAACCGCCAGCGCGCGGCACAGGGTTTCCGTGGCGCTGTTGATGATCGCCATGGTCGCGACCCCTTTGTATATCTTCTCCCCGGCAATGCCGCTGGTCAGGGTGATGCTGCCGCACCTGTCCATAAAGGGCTGGGCCGCCTGAATCAGCCGGTATTGGCCCCAGAATTTCGTATCAAAGGCGCGCCTGGCTTCATCAATGTCCGTTACCGGAAACGGGGCCGGTTTGATGTCCGGCCTGACGGTGATGACCAGGTGATCAATCCTGCCTGCTGCAGCCAGCAGCCGCGCCTGATCATCAACAGAGGTGATATCAAAAGAATGCGCCTCCCATGCCCCCTGCAGAACATCGGCCAACCTCTGCTTTTGGGCGGCCGCCTGCCGGGAGACGACCACCACCTGCGCCCCAAGCCGGCTGGCCTGTTTTGCCACGGCGAGCCCGATACCCGAACTGCCGCCGATAATCAGTATTTTCTTTTTCTCGAGCATCCTTTCACGTAATTCAAGCTGAAGGGTAGGAGTTTGCCTTTTATCCCGGGGTAGATACCATGTCTAAGCGGTTTCCACCGGAAACCGGAACATCCGGCAGATTATCCCACAGCTCATCCTTGCTGCTGTAGCGCCGCAGGGCCTCAATAACCATCGGCAGGGGATGCGGCCAGATCTCCGGGAAATCCGCTTCACCGGCCAGCCGGATGGCAAACGCCAGATGTTCCTCCGGGGGCGCAAACTGGGCGTTCACCCCGGCCTTATTCCCTCGGGCATCAATCCGGTACCAGCCGCAAACAGGCAGATAAACCGCATTAAGCCCATGCAGACAAAAGGGCGCCCCGTCATCATTACGGCTCAACCGCTGGTAGCAGAAACCGGCGGCAATGGCGTTGGCCCGCAGCAAGGCGGCCAGCAGGTGACTTTTGGCATAGCAAATGCCCGAACCCGAGAGCAGAACCTCGGAAGCGGAACAGGAAATTTCCTGGATGTCATAGTCGCCGATATGCCTGATGGCGTCCCGCACCCAGCTGAAACAGGATGCCGCCACTGCAGCCGGATCTTTTCTGCCTGCGGCAAGCTCTTTTGCCCTGGCCAGCACCGCCGGGTGCTGCCAGTTGATAATTTCCGTGGATTTGAGGTAGTTGTTCATTTTATATGAAAATCTCTTTCATGGTCCCAAACTCGAAGCTGGGGAATGTAGGGGTACCCCTTGTGGGTACCCTTAATCCCTTTGGCCGGCGACCTTTTGGGCAACAACAAGGGTTTGCCCCTACACGGGGGATGGGATTCAGCCATCATTTCGCAGCAGGAAAGAGAGGACGTTACCCATCAATTGATTGATCGACTGGTACCATTCCGGCCTGGCTGACAGTATTTCCTCCTCCGTCTGCACGTACTTCGCAGGAATCAGTTCAGCGCGACAATTGGCGACAATCTCCCGAGCCGATTCCGGGGTGGTTTCCAAATGAAACTGCAAGCCGATAACCGACCTGCCGAGTTGAAACGCCTGGTTTTCGCATCCCGCGCTTTTCGCCAGACGAACCGCACCTGCGGGCAGGTCAAAGGTCTCTCCATGCCAGTGAAACACTTTCTCTGTTGCCGGGAAACTGAAAACGGCAGTGTCGTTTGCGGCGAGCCCCTGGATGGGCAGCCAGCCGATCTCCTTCACCGGGTTGCGGTAAACCCCGGCCCCCATTGCGCTGGCAATCAGCTGGGCGCCAAGACAGATGCCGAGCACCGGCCTGCCCGCCTCGATGGCCTGGTGAATGAAGCGCTTTTCCTGAACCAGCCAGGGCAACTCCGCCTCATCATTGACGCTCATCGGCCCGCCCATGACCACCAGCAGGTCAATTTCATTGAGATCGGGTAACACCGCGGATTCAAAGAAGCGGGTGCTGGTTATCTCAAAGCCCGCCGCGGCAAGCCAGGGTTCAATGCTGCCAAGTCCCTCAAAGGGAACGTGCTGAAAATAGTGGGCGCGCATGTACACTCCTGCAATTATTGATTAAGGGCGCTTCAGCCGGGGGATCTGCCCGGCATCGATCAACAGCCTGATCGAGCGGGGCTGTCCGGGGATTCTGCTGATGAGCCCTTTCTCTTCCAGCTTCAGGATCATCTGATGTATCGTCGGCGGCGTCACCCCGAAGAAACGCTGGATGTCCGCCTCAGCGGGAGCTTTGCCATACATCACCATGTAGCTCTCGATAAAGGCCAGATACTGGCCTTGTTTCTCGGTGAAACCTTCTGCCATGCAGATCCTCTCTTCATGTGGGCGGCTCTTGGGGACTTCAGCAATTGGTGACCGTTTATAAAGCCTCGAAACGTTCGTCATTCCGGCACTCTGTTTAGTCCCCGCTTGACGGGGGTGCTCTTGGCCGGAATCCAATCCACCATCTGGATGCCAGCTAACCCCCATCTCCGCAGGCGGGAACAACAAAC
>QZKV01000186.1 GCA_003599575.1 Desulfobacteraceae bacterium
GACCGCGATGAAAGCAAAAAGCGTCTCATTCGCTACTACAAGATCCGCTTCGACCGTTGGGACGATTAGCAAGACTGATTATGAAAAAAAAGGGGGCCACCGCACGGTGGGCCCCTTTTGAGACGCTTATGGACGATTTGATTCGTCAGCGCTTTTCTCAAACCAGCGCGCCAATGACGATCATCGCCCGCACCGGTCATTCTTTCAAGATCCCTCTTTTTTCATGCGCATCATTTTTCTCTTCTTCTGAATCATCAAGATATCTTCGTACATATCTTCGAAAGCTGCTTTCATGACCTGCTCGAAGGCGGCCGGTTGACCGCCGTTTTCTTGAACAAAGGCATCGGCGGCGGCCTTGCTTTCAAAAGCCCACTTGGCCCTTTTGGTCATGACCCCCATTTTGTTTCCGCCGACCACCCAATAGGCCGTTTCGGCATCGATGGGCTTCTTGGTATTATAATCGCCGACTAAAATCTTTTTGGCCGGGTTGTCGATCTTCAAGGCCATGTCGATGGCCGCGCAGTGCACCGAACACACCCCGGTTGAAGAACCATCCTCTCGCTCGACCGTTACCCAAGAATGCGCAAACATGGCCTTTTTCATTCCGCAGTACTGGCATCCATTTTCATCGGCAACAGCATAGCTTGCACCCGCGAGCAACACCAGGATGAAACAGACGATCCAAAGCACCCAACCGATCAGACTCCTTGTGTGTAACATGATCATCTCCTTTTTGAAGGTTAAGCAGGCAGAACGCACACCTTGCGCGCTCCCCGAAATCGGTGCAGCCGGCCGTCCGGCCGAAGGCAGGCAAAGAGAGGATTCATGAAATCCCCTGAATTGGCGAATGACCAAGAATAGCGGTTCATCAAAAGCGTCAGTGCGGCGGGTGCCGAGCGAGCCGGCTTTCGAAATGGGATGTGGCAACAAGGTTTTCATCCGAACAGAAGCGACCACCACGACCACCATGATTCGGGTATTAGGTCACAAGAGCTCTATGTTGGTTCACAATCTATATTGCTAAAATCCCAGCCTCAGGAGGAAAATAGGGGTTTCCCCCCATTCGAGCATGACCGAAGCGGTATCTTCTCACCCGGAGAACCTGATAGTTTTTTTTTGCGTGCTGATTTGGTGTTCCGAGTTCCAATTTTGCACTTTCTCCCTGGCCCCGGCCCTAAAGGACGAAAATAGCAGCTCCTCCAATTGACGCTAATTCCAGCGCTGGTTCAAGCAGGACGCGCATAAAATGGCTCTTCGTTAAAGCGCTTGGCGGTCGAGTTTACCTGCATGTTTTTTTTGTATCGGTTTGGCACGGCACTTGCTGAAAGCAGGGCATTGAAATTGATCCACAGGAGGTTCGTGTTTTGTTCCACCGGTTCCACCGTCCTGTCGCCACTGCTTTTTTCTTATTTCTTGCGTATTGCTTCGTTTCAACCGGAATTTGTGCGGGTTTGGCCTTCGCTCGGGATTTCGCAAGCGGCCATATATCCCCGGAGTGCAGCCAACCGGCCGCGTTCGATTGTGGTCGGGAAAGCGGCTATCCGGATTTCGACGATCTATTTTTGCATCTGTATGGCGGGCATGCGACGGATCCGGTCCCGTCCGCCTTCGACCAGAGCGACCCGGATGATCTATCCGGACTGATCAATTACCTGAAATCCGCGCAGCCCTATAGCCGTATGCGGCTGACGCTCGGCCGCCAGCGCATTTTCGGAGGCGTGACCAATGACCGTGTAGATGGGTTGAAGGTGTCCACTGGATTGGGTCCCTGGTTGTCCGCCACCGCTTTCGGCGGGCTGCACTCTCCCTTGCCTAATAAAAACGGCGCCGCCGGGGATCTGATTTACGGCGCAAGGGTCGCGACTCACCCGATGTCCCTATATGAAATCGGCCTTTCTTATCAGAAGATAAAAGAAAACACGCAAGATCTAGAAGAAAACGCCGGCGCCGATTTCACCTTCAGAGTGGGCAACCGCCTTACTGTCAAAGGACTTTCAAACTACAATGTGGAAGGCCGGGGGTGGCGCGAACACAGCTATTCAGCCCTGCTGAAACTCGATCATTTCCTGGTCAAACCCTCCTACCGCTACTTTCAATTGGACGATAATTTGGACAAGTACAGCGTGGAAAGCCATCTTTTCGGTTTTGGCGCGAAAAATGAAGAAATCGTGAACATCGCCGGCACCGATGTTCTCTTTCGCGGTTTCGGTCCTTTTCAGGTCGGCCTGCGCGGGCGACAATACGATTACGACCTGCGTGATGAAAAAGCTTTTTACTATGCCGGGTTGTTGAACCTGAAGACAGACGCCGGCAGCCGTTTAGAGGTCGAAGCCGGCCGGATGGAGGGTGAAACTCCCGAAAACATTTATTCTCTTCTCCGCTTCAACTTGTATTGGCGCAATCCATTCCATCTGACCAACAGCTTCTTCAGCGCGGATGCGCTTTATATGGATTATGATGAACCTGTATTGGGTCAGGACGGCGCTTTGCACGCTTCTTTGAATGGCGGGCTGATTTTCCAAAACGGCGACCTCGAGGTCAAACTGTCTGGGATTTACAGTCAAGACCCTTATTTCCATGACAATGTCGGCGCCTTGATGACTTTTCTGCTACGCTTTTAACCGGCTGCCGGAGTATGGCTGAAAAGCAATCCGGCACAAGGCGGGGGCTATTTTTTTCGAGACGTATTCCTAATATCGCCATCGGCATCCTCTTTTGTTGCCATACGACTAATGTCAGGACTGCGCCCAACGAGGAATTCCTACATGTAAAATATTGAACGACATGACCCATGTGCGTTCGATAGAGTCCTTTGACTTCCATCTTCTTTTTATATCCACCCGGCCATCCCGGCCATTCGAGAATCGCTGTATACCATCCGTTGACAGGGAAGCTGCCTTTTGCCATACTCAGCAATAAACATGTGCTTGCCTTCAACAGCAGTTAGGCTTCCATTCTCGCTGGAGTGCAGGTCGATTCCTGAAAAGCCCGTTGCGTTTACTCTCTGAGGGTTGAAATGATGGCCGCGCAATCCATTGCCAATGGTCCCGGGGGCCTCGGGACCGGGTCGCATCCAACCAACACCACGTCGCAAACCAGCAAGAAAATCCAAGCGGATCTATTTGTACCCGACCAGGTCACGCTCCTGCTCGATGCCATGGGCGAAAGCTACTTCGAAACCGATCTTTCGGGCAAGCTGACCCACTTCAACGATTTCATTTGCCGGTTTCACGGGCGCACCCGTGAGGAGTTGATGGAGTTGGATTACCGCACCTACACCCGGCCGGGGGAAGCCCAAAAAGTATGCAATGTCTTCAACGAGGTGTTTCGCAGCGGTGTCCCTTCCGGGTTGTTCGACTTTGAGATCATCAGAAAGGATGGCACCCCGGCAAACACCGAGACCGTCGTATCCCTGCGCAGGGCGCAAAACGGCCAACCAATCGGGTTCAGCGGAATATCGCGCGACATCACCGAAATGAAAAAAATGGAGCAGGCGCTGCGGCAAAGCGAAGAAAAACACCGCAGCATTATAGCCAACATGGAAGAAGGCTATTATGAAGTCGACCTGAAAGGCACCTTTACATTTGTCAATGCGGCGACCTGCCGCAATTTCGGCCGTGATTGCGACGAATTGATCGGGATGAACTACAGGGATTACATGCCGCCGTCTTCTGCAGCGGAAGCCTACCGGGTGTACAATGAAGTCTATCGATCGGGGATTCCGGCCGGGATCTTCCGCTGCGCACTGATCCGCAAAGACGGCAGCATGCGCATTCACGAGACCTCGATATCGCCGTTGCGCCAATCATCCGGGAAAATTGTCGGTTTTTTCGGCATTTCAAGGGACCTTACCGAACGCCTGCAAATGGAAACAGCTTTGCGCGAAAGCGAGCAAAGCTATCGCGGCATCATGGATCTCTCCCCCGACACGATTACGATCAACCGGGCCGACGACGGCCGTTACGTGCAAGTCAACCGGGCCTTTTGCCGCAAGACAGGCTGCACCCCCGAGGAAGCTATCGGCCGTACCCCGCTTGAGCTGAATCTGTTTGCCGATCCCACCGGATGCAAACAGCTGGTGGAGGCGCTGCAACAAGGTCCGGTCGACGGGCTGGAGTTGCAGTTCAGGGCCAAAGACGGCACCATTTTTGACGATCTTGTCTCGGCAAGGCCCATTGAGTTCAAAGGTGAGGCCTGCTATCTTACGGTTGCCACCATCATCACGCCTCTGAAGCTAGCCCATCAAGCACTTCGTGAAAGCGAGGAAAGCTATCGCCGGCTCATCGAACTGGCCCCGGATGCCATTACCGTCTCCCACCTGAACGATGGAAAGTATTTCGAAGTCAATGAAGTGTTTTGCCAGCAAACCGGCTTCAGCCGGGAAGAGGTCATCGGCCGGACGGTGGCGGATCTTAAGATATACGAAAATCCCAAGGGTCGCATCCGTTTTACCGAGATCTTGCGAAAGGCCGGCCGCGTCGACGGGATGGAAATCCGCTTTCGGGCCAAAAGCGGAGCCTCTCTGGTTAATCTGGTTTCGGCGCGCATCATTCAGTTCAAAGGCGAACAGTGCGTACTGGCCGTTGGCACGCTGATCAATGAGCTGAAAATGGCCCAGCAGGCACTCCAGGAAAGGGAAGAAGGCTACCGGACCATTTTAGAGACGGCGCCCTATTCCATTACCCTGGTGCGCTTATCGGATTCCGTTCATGTACAGGTCAATGACGCCTTTTGCCGCAACACCGGGTTCAGCCGCGAAGAGACGATCGGCCGTACCCACCGCGATCTGAACATCTATGCCGATCCAATAGACCGGGACCGCTTGACGCAAGCCCTCCGGCGCCAGGGACGCGTGGATGGAATGGAAATCCGCTTTCGCGCCAAAGACGGCCATTTTTTCGAAACGCTGGTATCCGTCCATCCGATTCGCTACAAAGGCGATGATTGCCTCGTAAACATGGTCGTGGACATCACCGAGCGTAAGCGGGCGGAACGCGAACTGGACCAATATCGCCGGCATTTGGAAGAGATGATCAAGGCCCGCACCCTGGAATTGGAAGACGCCCAGAGCGAACTGATCAAGCGCGAAAAGTTAGCGGTCCTCGGCCAGCTCACGGCTACGGTGAGTCATGAATTGCGCAACCCGCTGGGCGTCATCCGCTCATCCAATTTCTACCTGCAAAGACGGGTAAAGGAAAAGGACGCTAAGGTCGATAAGCATTTCAAACGCATTGAAGAACAAGTCGCGCTGTGCGATGCCATCGTCGCCGATCTGCTGGAATATACCCGCGGTCGCAATGTGTCCATTGCCACAGAGGATCTGGCGCCTTGGCTGGAAGCGCTGGCGGCACAACTGCGCGAAAACGAGGGCATCGGCATCGAGCTGCATCTGGATAAAACACTGCCCCCTGTTCCCCATGATCGGGAAAAGCTGCGCCGGGCCGTTTTGAACGTTCTGGACAATGCCTGCCAGGCGGTCCGTGCCCGGCAACGCACCGGCGGCAGCGATGTTGACTACAAACCCAGGATTGTGGTGGCGACCCAAACGCGGGAGAAAGACGTGGTCATCGAGATCTGCGACAACGGCATCGGCATGAGCCAGGAAACCCTTCAGCGTGCCTTTGAGCCCCTCTTTACCACCCGCGCCCGGGGTACCGGCATCGGCCTGGCCAATGTCAAAAAGATCGTCGAGGAACACGGCGGCAATGTCATACTGGAGAGCAGGCTCGGCGAGGGCACCCAAATGACGATCACCCTGCCCTGCGGCAGACAAAGTCCGGTCTGAGCGATTTTCAGGCGGAAAAATTTTCGTGGAGTCGTGCTGCGGTCCAAAAGTTCCGTTCCCCTTTCTGATGCGTATTCGGGAGGCCGGCCATGGAAGAAAAGATCCTGCTCGATCAGGCGCTGAGCGAAAGCGCTTATGCCTTCGTCACCAAACCAATTGATATGGATGCGCTTCTGAGACTGCTGGATACCATCGCCCAGGCACACACGAGCGGGAACGGCAGGCAACCTCGTTCGGAGGCATTGTGATGCTGAAAACGATCATGGTCGTCGATGACGACGATGCGATGCGGGACAACCTGGAGGATATCCTGAAAGAAGAAGGGTATGTTATCTATTCGGCATCCACTTGCGCGGAAGCCCTGCAAATCGCAGCGGAAATACACCCCGGTGTTGCCCTGCTGGATTTGAAGCTGCCCGACAATTCAGGCATGAGCCTGTTGGGTGGTATCAAGCAGGTCGCCCCCGACTGCATGTGTGCATTGATGACCGCTTTTGCCGATGTGGATTCTGCGGTGGCGGCCTTGGAAAAAGGCGCTTTTCATTACCTGCAGAAGCCCGTCCGGCCGATCGAATTGCTGAATCTGCTCCAACGCATCTTCGAGACCGTCCAAATCAGGGAAGAAAAACGATCCGCCGAGGAAAGGCTAAAGGAAAGTGAAAGACGCTTTCGCACGATTTTTGAAAGCGCCCAGGATGCGATTTATCTGAAAGAAACCGATTTAAAATATACGTTGGTCAACCCGGTGATGGAAAGAATTTACGGCATCGGGGCGGCCGCATTTATCGGCCGGACCGATCATGAACTATTTGGTCCCCAGGTCGGAGGTCAATCGCAAACAACGGAAAACCGTGTCCTTAAGGGCGAAATCATCGAAGAAGAAGAAGTTAGATGGATAGGCGGCAGCCAGAAGATATTTCACAGCATAAAAGTTCCATTATCCGGCAGCAACGGAAACATTTACGGTCTGTGTGGATTCGCGCGGGATTTGACGGCGACCCGACGGCTTGAGGCGCAATTGCTGCAGGCCCAGAAAATGGAAGCAATCGGCACGTTGGCAGGGGGCATATCTCATGACTTCAACAATTTACTGCAAGCCATACTGGGATATACCCAGATCCTGCTGCTTGAAAAAAAGAACGATCATCCGGATATTGACAAACTGAAAGAGATCGAAAAAGCCGCCCAGAGAGCAACCGGCCTGACCAGGCAGTTATTGGCTTTCGGACGCAAGGTGGAGATTGAATCCAGGCCCGTGGACATCAACCTGGTGGTCAGACAGGTAGAAAATCTGCTGAGGCGGACCATCCCCAAAATGATCCACATCGAACTGCGTCTTTCGGAACCCATTCTCACGGTGGTCGCCGATGCCGGTCAAATGGAGCAGGTGCTGCTCAATATTGCCGTGAATGCAAGAGATGCCATGCCCGATGGAGGCACACTGATCATCGAAACCGCCAATGTCGATCCCGATGAAGATTTCCGCAAAATCAATCTGAAGGGTGGTTCGGGCGCATACGTTCTGCTTTCGGTGAGCGATACGGGACATGGTATGAGCGGAGAGACCCTCGAGCGGATTTTTGAGCCTTTCTTCACGACCAAGAAACCCGGGCAGGGTACGGGACTCGGACTGGCCATGGCTTACGGTATTGTCAAAAACCATCACGGGCACATCACCTGTCAAAGCGGCTCCGGCACCGGAACCACCTTCAAGATCTATTTGCCGGCCATCAATATCAACGCCGAACCGGAGAAAAAGGCACCGGATGATCCCATCGCAAAAGGACAAGGCGAAACCATCCTGGTCATCGATGACGAACCGTACCTGCGAAGCTTGGCTCAAGAGATGCTGACCGGCAACGGATATAGGGTGCTGACCGCCGCCAGTGGGGAGGAAGGCGTCCTGCTGTACCGTCAACAGGGGTATGGCATCGGGCTTATACTTCTGGACCTGATCATGCCGGGCATGGGTGGCAAACAGTGCCTGGCTGAAATTCTGAAACTTAATCCCAGGGCAAAAGTATTGATTTCAAGCGGATATACAATGGTCAGCCCCGACGAGGACCCTGTCCTGATACGAGCCAGGGCCTTTGTATCCAAACCATATAATTTCCGGGATATGCTCCAGCGCATACGCAGTTTGCTGGCAGAAGAATGCTGATGGGTGCCGGATTGAATTTACTCGTACGGCCCGCCGCGGCGAAACCAACCGACGATCAATAAGGCCTGCACAACCGCATCGAGCAAGTAGATCGGAGAGATGGTGCCGATCGTCACGTACACCAGTTCGATGATGATCAAGGCCAAAGCAATGCCGATGCCCAGAAATGCAACCTCAAGGCGGATACGCCGCCTGTAGGCGGACAGAACGAGGACAAATCCGCAAACAACGATCAATATGCCGACCGTTTTGACCAGCCACAGGTCGGTTTTGGGTCCCGTTACCTCTTCGAAACTGCCGATGTTCAACACCGGCCAAAGTCCCATGACCAAGTAGTACAGGCCTTGAATCCAAACAACGAAGCGCGCCCAATAATTTAAAGCGAATTGAACGGCCCCAACGAAGATATTCGGATGTGCGGCGCGGGGGGTGTCGGTCTCGGTCGTCACTTGGCAGTCCTTTCTGATGTTTAGTCGTTAGTCGATAAACCGCCGCATCGGTGAAGGGCATCGCCGGATGATCACCCGCAATTTACCGATCGTGCGATCATATGTATCCGCTCGGATCAACCAAACACCGCTGACAATTGAGCGGATCCATCAATTACAAAATGGGGTGGGTTTCCTAAAAGCGATATTCCCAACCCTGCTTTGCGGATGAAAACCAATGTAATCAGGGGCGCGATCTCTTCTTGCTTCTATTTTTCTTCCATTGGCCGAATTCGATTTTGCCCGTCCGCAGTCGGAAGTTCATCCGCAACGGAATCATATCGAGATGCGTTTCACTGCGGATCTGATTGAGGAGATAGCGTTGGTAGGAAAAATGAACGGCGTCCGGGTAATTGACGAAAGAGACAAAAGTGGGCGGTTTTTCGGAAATCTGCGTGGTGTAGTAAAATTTGAGGCGCCTGCCTTTGTGCATGGGAGGTTCGGTCCGCCGCGTGGCTTCGTTGATGATGCGGTTGAGCACACCGGTGCCCACACGGGTGGTGTATTGCGCATAAACATTGTCGACCAGAGGGAAAATTTTATTTATGCGCAGCCCCGTCAAAGCCGAAACGGTCAGCACGGGGGCATGCTGCATGTAACGCGCGCTTTCATGCAGGCGCTGCGTGAACTTGCCGGGCGTCAGGGTTTTTGCATCGGCCAGGTCCCATTTATTGGCCAGAAAAATGGCGCCGCACCCGCGCTCATACGCATAACCGGCCACCTTGATGTCCTGATCGGTGATGCCTTTTTCGGTATCGAGCACGATCAGCGCCACATCGCAAGCATCCAGGCTTTGGAGCGCCTTGATGATCGAAAACTTCTCCAATTTCAGATCGACTTTGGATTTGCGCCGGATGCCGGCCGTATCGATCAGCCGGTAGGTGCGCCCCTGCCGCTGGTACAAGGTATCGATAGCATCGCGCGTGGTGCCGGGCTGGTCGGTGACCAGCATGCGCTCCTGGCCGATCAATCGATTGATCAGAGAGGATTTGCCGGCATTGGGACGGCCCACCACGGCAACCCGGATCCCGTCCTGATCGCCGGTATCCTCGCTTTTGGGCAGGATCTTCACCAGGGCGTCCATCAGTTCTGAAACGCCATAGCCATGTTCGGCTGAAAGTGAAAAAAGCGTTTCTAGTCCCAGGGCATAAAAATCGTATAATTTCTTCTCGTGCTCGGGACCGTCTATCTTGTTGACCGCATAAAAGACAGGCGTTTGGATTGTACGCAGCCATTTAAGGATATCATGATCGAAGGGGGAAAGACCGAATTTGCCGTCGAGCACCAGCACCACAGCATCGGATTCAGCAACCGCCTGCTCCACCTGCGAGCGAATGTGGGCCGCAAAAATATCCGCATCGCCGGTGATAAAACCACCCGTATCCACGGCAATGAACGCATAATCATCCCAGACAACATCGCCGTAGTGCCGGTCGCGGGTAACCCCGGGCATATCATCGACGATGGCATCTTTTCGCCGTGTCAGGCGGTTGAAAAGGGTCGATTTCCCTACATTGGGACGACCGATAATGGCGACAACCGGTTTCATTTAGAGTCCTTGAATGGTATTCTTCCGAAAAAGCCCTCCAGCTATAACGGATAGCTCGACCGGATGTCAAACGATTCACTTTTAGGAAATTGCATATCGTACTCGTACTCAGCGCAGCGGTACTCGTTCTCGTACTCGAAGCCATGTTTTGCGAGTACGAAAACGAGTACGCGTACGAGT
>QZKV01000142.1 GCA_003599575.1 Desulfobacteraceae bacterium
TATCTTTTCCGTGTTTTTTCGGGATAGCCGTCATCGCCCCCGATGCCGTACCGCTTATTCTAGGTCCCAAATGGACGGACGCGGTTGCACCGATTCAATTTTTGAGTATTGCCATGCCATTGAGATTCATCGATGTTTTGTTCGGTCCGGTGATCACGGGCAAGGGCAGGCCCGGAATCATGGCCGGGAACATGCTGGTGGCGATCATCATCATGCCCGCGGCATTTCTGATCGGAGCGCAGTGGGGCATTGTGGGGTTATGTTATGCATGGGTCCTGGCCTATCCGGTGCTTTTTGCATTTATGCTCATGCGTGTTCTGAAGGTTTTGGAAATATCCCTAGGGCGGTTTCTCCGCGAAGTTTGCTTTCCACTACTCAGCAGCGTCGTTATGGTGGTTTGCCTTTATGCCTTTCACTTATCGTTTTCGGAATCGCTTGGATCGCTTGGCATGGTAGCGGCATCAATACTGCTTGGCGCCGGAATCTATGCGGGGGCAACCCTGACGTTGAACCGGAGCGTTGTGCGTGATTTTAAACTGATGTTTTCAACTACTTAATAAGAGTTTATCGTGATGCAAATTGATTCTGTAAAAAGCAATCTGGCCGAATCATTTTCGACCTCCTTCTACATATTTTCGATTTGGGCTTTTATACTGGTCGGAAGACCGCAGGACTATTTGGGCTTTCTGATACCGCTGAGAATTGCGCTGGTATTCACCTTGTTGTCGATTGCTTTTACCGTATGGGAAGGCAAGCGGATAAGTGTGTCCATGTTTCGAGATACGGCCGTTAATAAGAAATTCATTATTTTATTCATCATCATGGTACTAGGTGTTCCTTTTGCGGTTCACCGGGGCTTTGCATTCAAATTTCTTTATAATTTTTACAGCATCAATGTCATATTCTTTTATCTGTTTTATTTGCATGTGGATTCCATAGAAAAATTGAAGAGTATACTTTTTACGATGGCCTTGGCCGGGCTCCTGTATTCAGTCTTTACCCTCCTTAAAGGAGGTGCCGCTGTTGGGAGGTATAGCATCGGAAGCATGCACGATCCAAACGACTTGGCTTACTACATCGTGGGACTTATGCCCCTGAGTTTGATATTTATTGAAAAAGGCGAGGAAAAATTCAAAAGAATTTGTGCTTATCTGAGTTTGGCCTTATCTCCGCTGGTCGTGCTTTTAACCGGATCAAGGGGTGGCTTGTTCGGCTTGCTTGCAATCGTGATCATCGTATTATTTAAGAAAATAGCAGGCATAAATAAACTGCACAAGATCGCTTTCGTTGTTATTGCCACGCTTTTTATCGCTTACAATCTTCATAAAATCGATGTCAACAGGTTCATGGGCCTGGGCGAAATAGAAGATGATTATAACGTGACGAGTGAAACCGGAAGATTGGAAATATGGAAAACCGGCTTGGAATTGGTCATTTCGCATCCAATCACAGGGGTAGGGGCATTTAACTTCGCCAGAGCATTCAGCTATCTTAGAGCCAAGCAGGGGCGGTTACCGGCCTGGAAGGGTGCCCACAATTCGTATCTTCAAATTTGTGCTGAAACCGGCCTGTTCGGTTTTTGGGTATTCATCTCATTGATCATACTCAGTCTGAAAAGTTTTTACATGACCTTTAAAGGCGCTTACGGTACGGGCAGGGATGCAGATCTGTCTAAAATGAGCATGATTGTTCTGATTGGATTTGCGGCCAATCTGGTCAGTGCCTTTTTTCTTTCGCAGGCATATGGGTATATTTTTACTTTGTATTTTGCAATCGGCAGTGCAATCAATAAAATGCAAGCCCGGGAGAGGATTGCCTGACAAGATGATGCTGGATTCGGCCAAAACACTCATTGGCGATGCTCTCGTTGGAATGTCCCGGCGATGGCAACTCAACGGTCGTTTGTACGAACATCCCGAACTTTGGGGGCTCAACATCAACGACCTGGGACATCTGTCGATCGATGCGATGGATACGATCGACTTGATCAAAGAGCATCATACGCCCTTGCTTGTGGTCAATCAAAGGCAGCTTTTGAAAGACGCTCAAGACATCCTAAAAGCGCTGTCGGTCGCACCGGCGGGATCCAAAGTGGTTTATTCTTATAAAACAAATTGCATCCCTGGTATTTTGAAAGAGATCCATAGCACCGGCATAGGCGCAGAAGTAATCTCTCCCTACGAGTTGTGGTTGGCCTTGAAATTAAAAATATCCGGCGATGAGATCGTTTATAATGGCGTCGATAAAAGCCTTCAAAGTATTGAAGAAGCCATCAACGCTGAAATTCTGGCCATCAACATCGACAGCAAAGAAGAATATGCAAGAATCGAACAGGTTGTCATGCGCAGCAACAAGAAAGCCGGTGTCGGCATTCGATTGGGAATGGTTCGAAAATCCCAGTTCGGCCTCGATATAGATAGCGATGAACCGCTTGAAATCTGCAAAAAAATCGCCGAGCGCAAAGAATATTTCAACCTTAGATGCATACATTTCAATGTTACCAGCAATGCCAAAAATTCGGCAGTGTACAAAAATTGCGCAACCAAGGCATTGAATTTTATAAAACAAATAAAAGAAACGTTTGGATTCGAAATCGAATATCTGGATATCGGGGGCGGAATCGGTGTGCCGACGTCCAAGAATATGTCCGGCCTCGAATATGCGATCTATCGAACCTTTGCAGTCTTGCCGAAACCGCCCAGCGTTCAGGAATTTCAACCCATTGAAGTCTTTTTAAAGGACATCGTCGAGCATATAAAGGAAAACTGCATTCGCAACCGAATTCGAATGCCTAAAATCATTATCGAGCCCGGCCGGTACGTGACCAGCAGGGCGGAGTTTTTGCTGGCCGGTGTTCAATCGGTAAAGGAAAAGAGCAATGGGCTGAAATATGCCATCACCGACGCGGGCAGGCTGTCGGTCACCTTCCCATGTGATTTCGAATATCATGAAACCTTTGTCGCCAATAAAATGAGACAAATACCCTCCACAATTTACCATGTCATGGGGCGCGTCTGCACTTCCGCCGATTGGATGATCAAAAATAGACTTCTGCCGCAATTGAGGCCCGGCGACATTATTGCCGTTATGGATGCCGGGGCCTATTTCTCATCCTATTCCACCAACTTTGCTTTTCCGAGGCCGAAGATAATTTCAATCGAGAATAACAATGTAAGGACCCTCCGAGAAAGGGAGACTTACGACTATTTAACGGAGCTGGATCATATTTAAGTGAAACCAAAGCCAAATCATATTGCCCCAAAAAAAGTTCTTGTCACCAATGCGAAGAGCAGGATCGCTTATAACATCGTGAGGAGCTTGGGGAAAAAGAAAATTCCCGTGTACACGGCCGACTTTATCCGGAATGCCATGTCATTTAGATCGAAATACTCATGCGGTCACTTCCTTTATGCATCACCATTCGGTCCGGAAGAAAAATTTATAGCATCCCTGGTGGATATTTTAGCTTCCGCAAAGATCGATGTCCTGATTCCGGTGTATGAAGAAACCTTTTTAATATCGAAATACAAGCAGGAAATCGAAAAGTACACCAATTTGATCATTCCCTCGTATGAACAAATTTTAATCGCCCACAACAAAAACCAATGGAGCGCCATTGCCGAAAAAGAGGGTATCCGCACGCCGCTCACCTATGAGGCGGTTGACTTGATCGATCGCCGGCACTCATTCGCTGCTCAAGAGTATCCGCTGATTATCAAACCCAAGCAAGGCGGCGGGGGATGGGGGATCGAACAGATCGACAGCCAGGATGAACTAGAAACATATTTTAAAAACCGGCCCGCGAAAACATGGTGTCCGGAACGCTACATCATACAAAGAAAAATCGTTGGCAGTACCTTTTGTGTCGCCATGCTGTTCAACAAAGGCGCCTGTAAAGCCAGGATAACCTATCAGCAGCTAAGAGAATTTCCGAATGAA
Organism: Desulfobacteraceae bacterium; assembly: GCA_003599575.1. Classification (GTDB taxonomy): domain Bacteria; phylum Desulfobacterota; class Desulfobacteria; order Desulfobacterales; family Desulfosarcinaceae; genus Desulfatitalea. Next base: position 3,940 of record QZKV01000142.1, read on the forward strand.
AGAGGCCAGGCTACTTTAAGAATCAGCAATGAACACAAGGAGGCGGAATCCGCTTTGCGAAAGCTTCTGGAGAGACTTAACTGGCATGGCATCTGCCAGGCGGATTTTGTCGTCGAGAAGGAGACCTCCAGGGCTTATCTTGTAGATGTCAATCCGCGGCTGTGGGGATCCCTGGCTCAGGGGATCGCCGCCGGAGTGGATTTCCCATATCTGATCTATAAAATGTGTATCAACGGCGATACTGAAACCGTCGACTCCTTCCTGCCTGGGATAAAGTCAAGGTGGATCGGCGGCGACATCAAGGCCGTCTGGTATGATCTCAAGGATAACCCAAACAGGGTTCGCAAAATCCGGGAGTTTTTGTCGGATTTCGGCGGGGACGTTTATTTCGATGATCTTCAGTTTTCCGATCCGCTGCCGTTTATCTTCTGGTGCTATGACATCGGTTGCCGAATACTGAAAAATCGGTCCTTCAATATCGCACCGCATGAAACACTTTCCGGAATCTGGACCTGACAACCATGGACGGGAACCACAAAATCAAAATCGGTTTCGTAATCTGGACGCTCAAAAACATGGGCGGTTCTGAAAAACTGATTTACGACATTGTACGCAAATTATCCGGCCAGCGCTTTGAAAAGTATTTGATCAGTCTTGACGATGGCCCGGTCAAAGACATTTATCAAAACTTGGGCGTCCATGTACTAACCTTGGAAAATCAAACCAAACTGCAAAAAATTCTTAAAATCCGGCGCTACCTGCTGGACAACCAAATCCATATCGTCAACCCGCACCACTTTAAAACCCTGTTTTTTACTTTTTTAGCAACCCTCGGCATTAAAGTCGGGTTGGTGCATACGGAACACTCGCGCTGGCAGATGGATGAGCACTTCACCAGGTTCGAGAAGTTCTTGAATTTCCTTTTTTTGATGCGGGCCTGGGCCGTTATAGCCATTTCAAACCAGATCTATCGGTACTATGTTGATATATTGCATATCAACAAAGATAAGGTCTACCTGATAAAAAACGGTATAGAGTTGAACTCGTTCAAGCGCGCCGATGGGAAAAGAGTAAGGCGGGAACTGAAAATAGGGGCCCACGAGAAAATCATCGGCATGATCGCACACGTAAGACCCGAAAAGAATCACGGCCTTTTGATCAACGCTTTCAATCGACTTGTCCGGAAGCATAACCATGTTCATCTGGTTCTGGCAGGATTTGATTTTTCGGCCGGGAAATTATCAAGCATGATTGGAAACAGCGCGGCGGCTGAAAAAATTCATTATATCGGGCCGTGCAATGATGTACCGGGCCTCTTGAGTACTTTCGACCTCTTTTGCTTGACTTCGATCAAGGAAGGCATGCCGCTCAGCATTCTGGAAGCAATGGCGTCCGGAGTAGCCGTGATCGGCAATGACACGGTCGGAATCAACGAAGTATTGGAAGACCACATCAACGGTCTCTTGTTTGAAAAGAACAACGAGGACAGCCTCGTCCTGGCCCTTGAAAAGCTTATCGAAAATGAACCACTGCGGGAAAGCATTGCACGCGCGGGTAAAAATTACGTTCATCAAAATTACTGCTTGGACGAAAAAATCTCGGCTTACGACGACTTGTTCAAAAAGCTGGAAAGCAGAATTCGCCGAAAATCGCTTAATTAGTGTCCATCCAGGGATGAAAAATGAATAAACCCAAAAAAATCGCCTACCTGACCACCGCCATCGGGTTTGGAGGGTCCGAAAAGGTCACCTTGAACCTGCTCAGATCAGCCGGCCATTTGAAATCCAGCATAAAGCCGTTTTTAATGGTGCGGCCCTGGGAAGAGAAGGGGACCTTGCTCCAGGAGCTCGATAAACTGAACATCCATTACCAGACCCTGCCGGTGGCCGCAAAGCCGCCGGCCGAAGGAAACGATTATCTGCGCATCATACGTTGTATTCGATTGCTGATGACGCACCTGCAGGCTGGAAAATATGATCTGATCCATACCAGTGGCTATTTCGCAGATATTATCGGCATCATGGCGGCCAGATACTTGGGCGTCAAAGTCCTTGCGACTTGCCACGGCTTTATCAGCAACGATGCTAAACTCAAGTTCTACAACAACCTGGATATATTCATGCTGCGTTACGCAACCCGCGTAATAGCGGTTTCCAGCGTCATCATGAATGAGTTGGTTGGCAAGCATGTTCCCAAAAGGAAAATAGTACATATTCAAAATGCGGTATCGGCTAACCCCGCAACCGAACCCAAGGCCTGCGTACGCAAGGAGTTGGGCGTAGCGGAATCTGAAATCCTCATCGGCTATTGTGGGCGGTTAAGCCCCGAGAAAGGCCTGCGCAATCTCATGCAGGCCCTGATCCTGTTGAAGCAGGAACCCATTAAATGCTTGTTTATCGGAGAAGGGCCGGAACGCGGCTTTATCGAAAAGTATGCACGGGACATGCATATCCAGGACAAAGTCATTCTGCTCGGATTCCAGGAGAATGTCGAAAAATGGATGACCGCTTTGGACATTTTCGTGTTGCCTTCGTTCACCGAAGGCCATCCCATGGCCCTTTTGGAGGCAATGGCCTGCAGGGTTCCGGCGATATGTTCCAGAGTCGGTGACATACCGGGTATCATTGAAGATAACCAAAGCGGACGGCTGGTGGCGCCGGGTGACGTGGCACAATTGAAGCGGGCTATCCAGGAAATTGCCGCTGATGCTGAAGTCAGGCAAAGATTGTCCGGCAACGCCGGGAAGATTATTGAACAGAGGTTCGGCTTGTCGAATTGGATAAAAAAGATGGAAGATATCTATGACTCAACAATTCTAAAAAGTGAATGGACAGCATGAATATGGAAGGCCGGTTACGTAGCATATTTGCAGCCGTATTTGATATCGCCGGTGATGACATCGTCGACGCGGATTCACCCGAAACCATTGAAAAATGGGACTCTGTTCACCATTTGCAATTGATCATGGCCGTCGAAAGTGAATTCGGCATTCAATTCGATGCCGATCAAATCGCCGAGCTTACGAATTTTGCCGCTTTGAAGACCCACATCCAGGCCTTACTGAAATGATTTATTTTGAACAGTTTTTATAAGGGAGGAACCCAATGGATGACTACCGGTCTCCCCAAACACGTCATTGGCGGGAAGAAATCCAAAATGAACTCAAGGCAGCCGATTACCACCGCATTTCGAAATCGATAAAAGACGAATGCGATGCGGCGGGGGCCGGCGATCTGAAGCCTTTGAAAATCGCCTTCCTGAGTTCGTATTCCATACAGTTTGTCGAGCCTTTTGTAATGGTTGAAGGCGCACGGGCGCGGCTGGCCGTGAAAAGCTTTTTTGGAGAATTCGGCCAGTTGGAGCAGGAACTGTTGGACAGCCGGTCGCGCCTTTACCAGTTTAAGCCGGATGTATTGGTCCTGGCCTTTCGCATCGATGATTTGGATCCTGATGCCATTGTCCGCTACAATGCCACCAATGGCCGCCGTTTTAAGGAGATTGCCGCGCAGTTATGCGAGCGCTTGCGCCAAAGCGTCGAAGCATTTTCCAGCCATTTGGCGGTTCCTGTTCTGATGGCCAATTTTGCGATGCCTTACCAAAGACCGCTGGGGGTTTTTGATGCCCATACCCCGAATTCATTGACCTGCGCCGTGCACACCGCCAATGCCGCCCTGCGGGAAACGGCCGCGACCTTTCCAAATGCCTTTGTTTGGGACTATGCCGGCCTGGTGGCCGCTCACGGGAGCGCAAAATGGTGCGACCCCCGCCTGTGGGCCATGGGGAGAATTGCGGTGGCGGGTATTCACCAACCGCATGTGGCCGGACATTTGATCCGCACCATTTGCGGGGTCCTGTGGCCGCCCGCCAAATGCATTGCCCTTGATCTCGACAACACCCTGTGGGGGGGTGTGATCGGCGATGACGGCATGGCGGGCATCCGGTTGGGCGATGACTATCCTGGCAATGCTTTCAAAACTTTTCAAAGAAGTCTTCTGGCATTGATGGACCGCGGCATCCTGCTGGCAATCGTCAGCAAGAACGACGCGCCGGTCGCCAAAGAAGTTTTCGACAATCATCCCGAAATGCTGATCAAATGGGAACATCTCAGCGCAACCCGGATCAACTGGGAACCCAAAAGCCGGAACATTCGAGCGCTGGCCGAAGAATTGAATATCGGTGCAGATGCCATTGTTTTGGTGGATGACAATCCCGTGGAACGCGCTGAAGTGAGATCCAACGCGCCCGAGGTCCTTGTGCTGGATTTACCTGCCGATCCATTGGGATTTCCTGCGGCATTGGCCGATTGCCCATACTTTGATCAAACCACGGTTTCCGAAGAAGATCGTGTTCGCGGAGAAATGTATAGACAGCAAACCGCCAGAAAGAAATTTGAAGAGCATGCGGAATCTGTGGAAAATTTCTTAAACGGGCTTGAAATGACAGCCGCCGTGGGGCAGGCGGATGGGGCCACCCTGGGACGGATTTCTCAACTGGTATCCAAGACCAACCAATTCAATCTCACCACAAGGCGCCATAGCCAAAGTGAAATTGCCTGCCTGGCCGAAAATCAGGATTCCGCTGTTTTATGGCTCAGGTTAAAGGACCGCTTCGGCGATCAAGGCCTGGTTTGCGTCGGCATTTTAAAAAAAGCCGGGCGATCCTGTATTATAGATACCTTCATCATGAGCTGCCGTGTCATGAACCGGCAGGTAGAGCACGCCTTTATGGCTTACCTTTTTGAACATGCCCGGCTTTTGGGATGTGATCAAATCATCGGCGAATATATCCCTACGGCCAAGAATAAAATGGTCAGCGGCATCTACAAGGAACTCGGGTTCACGCCCGCAATGTCCGATGACGCTTTCAGCCGCTTCACCCTTGACTTGGAAGCCGTACGCCTCGAGTGGCCGAACTTCATCAAACGGGCCTAAAGCCTTTACTCCTGGAACTTGCGATGTCGAGGTAGCGATATGCCCATGAATATCCGCCGTTATCACCCGAGCGATAATACTGCCATTTCACGCTTGAACCTGCGGCTGGAACAAGGCGGTGCGGCCGACCGCGTCTACCCCGAAAATGGGGATGCGTTTGGCCGGGCCCAACAGGAGCAGGGACCTGTTTCAACCAGGTTGTGGGTCGCCGCCGATGGTTCCGAAGTACGCGGTGGTGTCTGGCTCAAAGAGCATGCGTTTTGGGCCGCCGACAAATCGCTTCAAGCGGGATGGGTCAAATATCCCGTCGCTGAAAGCATTGTCGATCGTCAATATGGCGGTGTGCCGGGGGCCATGATTTTCAAGCTGGTCAGGCAGCAGCCCAACCTCATGGCCATAGGTATGGGAGGTCATCATCAACCGATTGCCAGAATCTTTTCCGCCCTGGGCTGGAAAGGTCATACCCTACCGCTCTACTTCTATATCAGCAACCCATCGAAAGTGTTGCGCGAATGCTCTTTTTTGCGAAACAGTCCCGCCAAAAGAATGCTTGCCGATCTTTTGGCCTACTCAGGAGCCGGTTGGGCCGGGGGTAAAATATTCATGGCGTCACGCCGTACATTGGGTTGCATGCTTTCAGGGCCCTGCCAAACTGAAACAGTGCAGCAATTTGATACCTGGGCCGATTCGATTTGGGAGCGCGGCAAGCATCATTATAAGCTCGTGGCAGTACGCGATTCAGAGATGCTGAACGCGTTTTACCCGAATTCTCTTCCATCCATTACCAAGCTGCGCATTTCACAGGGCAAGCAAAATATCGGCTGGGCCTGCGTGGCACGCTTCCTGGAGCAGAAAGAAGCCGGCGCAAAGTTTGGGAAATCCAAAGCAGCAGTCATTTTCGATATGTTCGGACATCCGGAAAACGCCCGCAAAATCGTTGCGGCCGCAACCGATCAAGTCATAAAGTCCGGTGCCGATATCGTTTTTGCAAACGTATCACATGAATCCTGGGGAAAGGCCTTCAGAAACTCGGGCTATTTCAGAACATCGGGCAATTATGCTTTTTACAGTTCGCCGGCATTGACCCGATATTTGAACCTGGATCCGGAGACCTTTAAGAAATGCCTGTTTACAGTGGCCGACTCCCACGCGCCGGAGATGCTGCGGATTCACTTA
>QZKV01000158.1 GCA_003599575.1 Desulfobacteraceae bacterium
TCCGTTCGGCTCCTTTCACATGGCAGGCCGTCCCGCGGCACACTTTCACGATGTGGCGGCCCACCGGATGGAGCCGGAACTGCTCGTAAAAAGTGGCCACCCCGTAAACCGACGCCTCCGGCATGCGGGTGAAGCGCGCGATTTCCCTAAGCGCCGTTAGCGGAATAAATCCCAATTGCCTTTGAAATCGTTGCAGAATGGCGATCAACTCTTCCCGGTGGCCGGAAAAATCCTGCCGGATCTGTGTCATGATCTCCTTTACTCGCTGAAGGTCTTGGGGGAGCGGTTCGAGAACCGCCGCTGCCGGCCCGGCACCGGCCGCCGCCTGGTCGGGCTTTGTCAACCCTTTCGTATCCAGGGCCACTTTTACCGCGGAAACGATATCGTCTTCGCTGAAGGGCTTGGACAGATAGTCGGCGGCCCCGAGTTTTATGGCCTCCACAGCGGAGGGGATCGTCGAATAGCCGGTGATGACGATCACCCCGATATCGGGCCGGCGCCGCTTCACCTGCTTGATCACCTCCATGCCGTCGATGTCCGGCAGGCGCAGATCGGCAATCAGCAGATCAACCTGCTTCCGGTCGAAGCACTCCAGGGCGCTGCGCCCGGACATGGCCAGATCGACCGTATAGCCCTCTTCGGTTAATATCAGCTCCAGCCCCTTGGCGACGCTCAGCTCATCTTCCATAATCAGAATCTGAGGCCATTTCGCGCCGGCGCCGGTCGGTTCCTGAACCTGCTGCATAGGGTTTCCTCCTTGCAAAGGGCGGCCCTGACGATCTTGCGAATCACCAGGTCTCCCGCTCCAGGCGTTTGTAAATAAACGCCAGCTGCTCCTTGGAGAGCGGTCCCACATGTTGCTGGATCCAGGCAAGGTCACCGGAAACGATGGCGGCCCTGGCTTCGGGCGAGAGCCGGTAGCCCTCCAGCACCTTCGACCCCTGCTCCATCAGCGCTTTCCAGAACTCCCCGTCTGCGACCGTTCGTTCCAGTACTTTGATGACTTCCTCTTTTTGAATCAGCTTATCTTCTTCCCTGCGCTCCACTTTGCGAAGAACGGTGTCCGCTGAAACCGATTGCCTGCCTCTGAGCGCGCCCTGGACCGCGGTTTTGATTTCGTCTTCGGTGAAGGGTTTGGGGAGATAATCGAACGAGCCCAGCTTCATGGCATCCACCGCGGAATTGATGCTCGCATAACCGGTGATCACCACCACACCGATCTCCGGTCGCTTGGCCTTGACCTCCCGGATGACCTCCATTCCGTTGATATCCGGAAGGCGCAGATCGGCCACCAGGAGGTCCGGATCTTTCTTTTTGAAAAGATCAAGGGCCGCCTTGCCGCTCATGGCCAGGTCAACGACATATCCTTCTTCGGTCAAAACCACTTTCAATCCTTTGGCGACGCTGGGCTCATCCTCCATCACCAGAATTTTGGGCGGGATGGCGGGTGGTCCTTGCCGGATGGTTTTCTGGGCTGGGTTCATGGCGGTCCTCCTTGTCGACCCTATTGAAAGTGATCGGCAACAGCGCCGTCGCTTTGCCATTTATCTCAGCAACAGCCGTGCCTCTTTTCAGGGCCTCGGCCCGAAAATGAACAAAACCCATATACTCTTATGTTTCAAATACTTGTCTTGATTGGAAGGCCGCCTGCGGAGCGGGCGGATTTTTGAAAACGTATGGATCACCATACGGCTTTTTGCGGATAAATTTTTTATATCCGATTATTCGGATACTTGTGCGCGCATATGGTTTTATACGCTGCGGATGAAAGGATTGATATGGCAGGTATCTGTCATCAGGCGGCGCTTGATTTCTTCCTTGCTCCCAAACCGTGTTTTTTCATCAAAGCCGAGAAATTCGAGCGTTGCATGCCCACCTTCTCCGCAGCACGGCTGATGTTGCCGCCGGCGGCTTCCAGGGCCGTACGGAGAAAGGCTTTTTCGATGGGCTCATAGGATTGCCGCAGGATGAGCCGTTTGATCTTCTTGAGGTCTTCGGAACTCCGCGGAATCGTCTCCAGGCCTTCAGTTTGCGGTGGGTGCAGGTTGCTTGCGATCTGAAAGCGGTCGAGGATTTTTTCATCGGCCATGATTACAAGCCGTTCCACCACATTTTTAAGCTGCCGCACGTTGCCGGGCCAGTCGTAGTTGATCAGCAGCTGCAGGGCTTCGTCTGAAAACCCCTGAATTCTTCGGCCCATCTCCCCGCAAAAGCGCCGCAGAAAATGATATGCCAGCTTGGGAATGTCGTCCCTGCGTTTTCTCAAAGGAGGGATGGTGATGGGAAGAACATTGATGCGATAGAACAGATCTTCGCGGAAGCGTCCCTGCTCGACCATGGCCTCCAAATCCCGATGAGTGGCGGCAATGATGCGCATATCGGTCTTTTGGGTGCGGTTGGAGCCGACCGGTTTGAATTCATGGGTTTCCATGACCCGCAGCAGTTTGGCCTGGACTTCGACGCTCAGATTGCCGATCTCGTCCAGAAACAGCGTGCCGCCGTCGGCCACTTCGAATATGCCGGCTTTGTCCTGGATGGCGCCGGTGAAAGCGCCCTTCACATGCCCGAACAGCTCGCTTTCCAGAAGGGAAGAGGAAAAAGTACTGCAATCGACCACGATGAATTGCCTTGCCGCTCTGCGGCTGTGGGCGTGAATTGCTTTGGCGAAAAGCTCCTTGCCGGTCCCGCTTTCACCCCGCAGCAAAATGGTGCTGTCGGTGGGGGCGGCCCTGCGGACTTCCTCGAAAACCTGCAGCAGCTTCTGGTTCTCGCCCACGATGTTGCTGAAGTCGAACATGGCGTACAGCTGCTTGCGCAGGGCCAGGTTCTCTTCGGTCAAGCGCTTGGCGGCCAGGGCCTTTTCCACTGCCATGACGAGCTGGTCGTCCGAAAAAGGCTTGGCCAGATAATCGGAGGCGCCCAGCTTCATGGCGGCGACGGCATTCTGGACAGAAGAGTAGCCGGTCATCACGATGACTGCGATGCGCAGGCCCTCTTCGCTCAGGCGCTTCAGCAGGTCCATGCCGTCGGCATCGGGAAGCTTCAGGTCCAATAGGATCAGCTCGTAGCCGTTGCTGCGGATCGCTTCCATACCTTCGCGGCCGGTGCTGCAAATATCCACCTCATGGCTTTTCTCGGACAGAACCAATCGGCAGCCGTCACAAATAGCGGGCTCATCGTCAATGACAAGGATTCGGGCTGGTTTGATAGGGCCGGGATCTATCATGGTCAAAGCCGATCCATCCTAGAATATTTCGGATTTGCACAAACCCAACAAACTCAACAAACCCCTTCTACTGCCGTAACGGCAATTTGATGGTAAAGCAGGCACCACTGCCGGGTGGAGAAGCGACGGTCAACTCCCCCTTGTGGTTTCGGATGATGCCGTAGCTGACCGCCAGCCCCAACCCGGACCCATTTTTTTTGGTGGAAAAGAACGGTTCGAAGATCTTGTTCAAGTGTTCCGCGGGAATGCCGCAGCCGGTGTCCTGCACTTCGACGATGATACCCCCACCGACGGCATCCATGCGGGTCCGGATCTCAATGGTCCCATTTTGGTCGATGGCCTGGACGGCGTTCAGCAAAAGATTGACCAACACCTGCTGGACCAGGTTTTCATCCAGCATGACCGTCTTCAGTTCCGTTGAATACGATCTTTTTATTTGAACGTGCCGGAGGCGGAACTCATTTTCCAGCATCTTTACCGCTCGATCGACGAGCCGGTGGATATCGGCCAACGTCTTTTTGGGTTCCCGGTCGCGGGCAAACTCCAAGAGTTCCTGGATAATGATCTTACAACGCTGGGTTTCGCGGATAATGACTTCCATTCCCTCCTTGAGCGGGCTGTCGTCCGGAATTTTTTTATTCAGATTGGTACTGTAAAGGAGTACGCCGGCTAGCGGATTGTTGATTTCGTGGGCAATGCCGGCCGCCATGCGCCCTAGCGCCGAAAGCTTTTCGGTGTGCAGCGCCAGCAGATCGTAGCGGACCTTCTGCTCTTCAATGAGGCGGGCTTTATCAATGGCGCAGGCGCACTGTTGGGCCAAAGCAACGGCAAAATCGAGCTCGTCATTGTCGAACGGTCTCATTGCCGGGAAAAAAACCCTCAGCAGACCCGCGATGTGATCGTGAAAGACCAGGGGCAGGTCCAGGACCATGCGGATCCCCTCCTGATGGGCCTCCCGGGGGTATTGAATCCGCTTGTCCGTCAGCACGTCCTCGATGATGACACACAGTTTCTGCCTGTAAACATCGGTAATGATGCTTCGCCTGGTCACCGGGCCCTTGGACAGATAGGCCTCGCTGAGACCGTAGGCGGCGCTCAGCTCGAATTCCCCGGTTTGGAGGTTCAGAATTCTCAGAAGGGCTCCCTTGGCTTTCAGCGCTTCGGCGATTTTCCACACCGCCAGGTCCAGAACTTCCTCCACATGGGTTCTGGAATGGACCATGTTGCTGATCTCACGAAATGTTTTGTAGAAAACGGAGATATTGTCGGTGGAAGGCATGGTGTTGTCCTTTGATGGGTTGATGGATGAACGACAAAACACCACTGGGAAGAATTCTAATGCCATTGCTCGCAAAGATGCAACCCCAATTACATTCACTGCAAAGCCCCGCTTCGGATTCACCGGGAATTGTTGCTTCTCTTCGCCCGGCTTGACACGTGAGGGCGGAAAATGAAATAAGGTCCGCATCATTGCAAATTCATCTGCAAGGATTTTGCAGGGCGTCAGCAAGAATTTTATCAGCGCAGGCAAACCCCGCCTCTCCCGGCCGCAAGCGCTGGAGGCCTTTTAAATAAACCCTAAAAATTGGAGGAATGGTATGAACTACACCCACATCATCGTCAGCACCAAGGATTATGTCAGCACCCTCACGCTCAACCGCCCGCCCGCAAATTCCATCAATCTGGGCATCCGTGAAGAGCTGGATCATGCCATTACCGAACTGGAACAAAGCCCGCAAACCCGGGCCATCATCATCACCGGCGCCGGTGAAAAGGGTTTTTCCGCCGGCATGGATGTTTCCGATATCGCCAATATCAATAAAGGCCCCAATGGCAACGATATCTTCAACCGCATCGAGCGCCTCTCCAAACCGGTCATTGCCGCCATCAACGGCTACGCTCTGGGCGGCGGCTGCGAACTGGCCCTGGTGTGCCATTTCCGCCTGATCGCCGATTCCGCCAGGACGATCATGGGCTTGCCCGAGGTCAACCTGGGGATTACGCCCGGCTGGGGCGGCATCCAGCGCTTGCCCCGCGTGGTCGGCAAATCAAAAGCTTTGCACATGATCCTTTTCAGCAGACGCCTGCAACCGCAGGAGGCGCTGGCCATGGGACTGGTCGACCGGGTCGTGCCCGCCGCCGATTTGATGAGGGAGGCTGCGGACCTGGCTGTCGCCCTGACCAAGCGGCCGCCCCTGGCCGTCCGGGCCGTTTTGGAAGGCATGAGCGTTGGTTTGGAAAAAGGGATAGCGGAAGGTCTGCGCGTGGACCGCGAATGGTCCAAAAAACTCGGTCAAAGCAAAGATGCCATGGAAGGCATGACCGCCTTCTTCGAGAAACGCGAACCGGTATTCAAGGGTGAATAGGACAATACCGGTTCCCAAGCTTTTCGGCTTGGGAACCTGCGAGGGGTATTTCTATCGGATTGCACTGGAACCCGTTTGCCGGTGACAAACAAAATGTCATCCACGGCAAACGGGGCCAACCGACTAATACATCAGGTCGGGCAGAAAAAGGACCATTTGCGGAAAAAGGGCGATGATGATGATACCGATCAGAATGGCCAGCATAAACGGTACAATGCCTTTAAAAATGGAGCCCAGGTCGATATTCTCTTTCAAGCCCAGGGTCACGCCATATACGACGTAGACATTGATGCCCACCGGCGGTGTGATCACCCCCATTTCGGTGACCATCACAATGATGATCCCAAACCAGATGGGATCGTATCCGAGTTGCAGGATCAGGGGGAAAAAGATGGGCACGGTCAACATTACCAGGGCCAGGGAATCCATGAAGCAGCCCCCGATGAAATAGACCATCACCACCAGGGACAAGATCAGAATGGGCGGCAGGTTCAAATGCCCGATCCACTCGGCGATATTGAACGGAATGCGCGTGACCGCCATAAACTTGCCGAAAACCACCGCCCCGGCGATCAGCATCATCACCATGCAGGACGTTTTCAGCGTTTCGTACAGGGCGGCCATGAAGCGCTCCCGGGTCAACTGACGCCGGAATGCGGCAACCAGCACCACCCCCACAACACCCACGGTGGCAGCTTCGGTGGGTGTAAACAATCCGAAAAAGAGGCCGCCCATGACCAGGGCGAATACAAAAGCGGTCTCCCCCAGGTCCTTGAGCGCCTCAAGCCGCTTGCGCCAGGCAAAACTTTCTCCCCGCGGGCCCTGGCCCGGCTTCAGCGTACACCAGATCAGGATGGCGGCGCAGAACAATACAGTCACCAGCAGGGCCGGAAGAATGCCGGCGGCGAATAATCTGCCGATGGATTGTTCGGTCAGGACACCGTAGACAATCAGCACCACGCTGGGCGGCATGATCATGCCCAGGCCGCCGCCCGAAGCCACGGCGCCGGCGGCCAGTTCGTCCGCATATTTGAAGCGTTTCATCTCCGGCATACCAACCGTGGCCATGGTGGCTGCAGTTGCCGGACTGGAGCCGCAAACCGCACCGAAAGCAGTGCAGGCGGTCACGGTAGCAATCGCCAGACCGCCGCGGGTGCTGCCCAGAAATTTATAAGCCGTATCGTAGAGCCTGCGGCTGATGCCGCTGTTGAACGCCAGCTGCCCCATCAGGATGAACAGCGGAATGGTGGTCAGATCATATGAAGAAAAGGTCGCATACAGGTCCTTGACCAGAAGGTTGAGGCCCCCCTGGACCGATACCATGATGCTGAATCCCAACAGGCCGATCAGGGCCATGACGTAGGACACCGGCATGCGGGTCAGGAAAACGAATATCATCAGAACAATGCCGATGATCCCGATCAGCGTGGCGCTCATTTACCTCTCAATTGACCGATGAGTTCGATCACTCCCTTGATGATCGTAGCAGACAGCACCAGGAAACAGAGCGCCACCACAAAGACAATCCCATATTCGGGCAGCTTCAGATTCATGGAGACCTCCCCTGAGCGCATGAGATTGAGGCCAAAAAGCACCATGCGCCAGGAGACCAGGGCAAAAAGCACGCAGCTCAGCACAGCGGTACACAAATCAATGCAGGCGCGTTTGCGGGGCGGCAGCTTGCGAACAAAAAGCTCGACCCCGATATGCCCATTGCTTTCATGCGTATGCGGCAGCGCGAAAGCCACCGCCAATACCCCCATAAAACTGACCAGTTCCACCGAACCGAACACCGGATGCTTGAACAAGCGGCCGACCACATCCGCGCAGGTCAACACACTCATCCCGATCAGGCATGCGGCCCCGCCCATTTTCATTTTATCCGAGAGGAAGCGGAGCAATTTCCAGACAGAACTCATGCCTATTTCCGAAGTACGGGTTGGTTTGGTCATCGAAGGAGGGAACCCCCCGCCTTTTCGATTTCTGCGTTCGCGTGCACGGACATGCCTGACCGCAGCATCGCTTTCAATGCGCGATCAAACGGGTTTATTCAGACTTTTTCAGCATCTGCCGGATCATCTCGACCACGGCTTTTCCGTTCAATCCATCGCCATCCAGTTTTTGCGCGTAAGCGTCGACCATCGGCGCGACGGCGGCTTCCCAGCGGGCGGCTTCCTTGGCATCGATATCGAGGAGGTTATTGCCCTTCTGAATGAAAAAGCCTTTTCCTTCCGCATCGCTGCTGTCCCAGGCCTGTCCATGCTTAAGCGCCCATTCATCGTTTATCGCTGAGATGATGCGCTGGTCTTTTTCATCCAGGGCGCTCCATTTATCTTTGTTCATGACCACGAAAAAAGCGGTCGTATAGGCCACCGGGCGCGCAAGGGTGACGTAACGGACCACCTCGCCCAGGTTCCAGCCCTTGTTGGATTCCAGCGGGTGGACGCTGCCGTCAACGACCCCTTTTTGGAGACTCTGGTAAGATTCCGGCATGGACATGGGTACGGGGGTTCCGCCAAGCGCCGATACCACCTCGGCACTGATGCCGGTTGAACGGATCTTCAGCCCCTTGAAATCCTCGATCGTACGGATGGGCTTGCTGCGTGTATGGACCATTCCGGGGCCATGCGCATGCAGATACATCAATTGGGTGTTGTCGAGCTCTTTGGGTTTGAAGCGCTTGTAGACCGCGTTGGCCACCTCGGTGGCTGCGACTCCGGTCGGATATCCCAGGGGCATGTCGATCACCCCCATCAGGGGGAAGCGCCCGCGGGTATAGGCAAATGCGGAGAACCCGATATCGGCGATACCGCCCAGCACGCTGTCATAGGTCTGGTTGGCCTTGGTCAAGGTCTGGCCGGCAAAATACTGCACCTTTACACGTCCTTCGGTGCGCTTTTCCACCTCCTTGCACCAACTTTCGGCCAGCTGGCTTTGAATATGGGTGGGCGGAAAAAAATTGCTATAACTGAGCGTGACCGGTCCGGCAGTGGATGGAGCAGGGGTCAGCAGACCCATAGCGGCGCTGAAAACCGCTGCCGCCACCGTGAACAACAGCAAGCCTTTTTTCATGTAAGCATCCTCCTTTGGGCAAATGGCGAAACAGATGCGGTCCGGCAGGGCGCAACACTGAACCATACCGATGAAATCCGATCCTGGGCGCGGACACTACCTTGGCCGCCATCTCTTGTCAACCGGTCAGCCGCGGCTGCGGCGCGTACGATAAACTGCGCAGCATGCGCGGGTAAGTCTGAAAGCGGGGTGCTATACGTGATTCACCCCATTGAAGTTCAAGCGGGTTTCGCATAGAGGAATATGAGTTGAAAGGCGTGGGTTAAATCTGGACTGAGTGAGATGCGATCTCTTATAGCGAAGAAACATCGGGGTAACGGCTGCGCTGTGGACTGTGGTCCTGATCGGTTTCTTCCTGAAGGACGCCGTTCATCTCAAACAAACCATCCAAGACCTCGCGACCGCCGAAGCCGTTGCGTACTTCAACAAAGATAAAGCCGCCCGCATGTGGGCCGCCTCCCATGGCGGCGTGTATGTGCCGGTCACCGAGGCAACCCCGCCCAACCCCTATCTCGTCCATATCCCCGACCGGGATGTCCTTACACCCACCGGCAAGCACCTGACCTTGATGAACCCGGCCTATATGGCCAGAGAAATGATGACGCACTATGCCGAGATTTTCGGTGTTCGGTCCCACCTCACCAGCTTAAGCTACTTCAGAACGGAAACCGCCCCGGATGAATGGGAAAAACAGGCCCTGCTGTCATTTGAGGACGGCCATCCGGAAGTCAGGGAGATCACCGATCTGGACGGTGAATCTTTCTTGCGATTGATGCGGCCGGTCAGGACCCAGGAGAATTGCTTAAAATGCCACCGGCACCAGGGGTACTCGGTAGGCGACATACGCGGCGGTGTCAGTGTTTCGGTCCCGATGAAGCCCTACCTGGCGGTGTGGAGAAAATCGATCACCTCCGACATCGCCTCTTTTGGTCTTTTGTGGGTCTTGGGACTCGGCGGGTTGTTCTTCTTTAGCGGCAGATTTTCCAAACCGCTGCAGGAGCTGGAAAAAACGGAAGTATCGCTGCGGGTTTCGCAGGAAAACTATCGCATTCTGGTGGAAAACTCCCTGACCGGCATTTATGTCATTCAGGACAACACCATCGTATTCGCCAATTCTGAATTTGCGCGCATCCACGGATACGAATTGAACGAAGTCATCGGCATGGATAATTTGAGCCTTGTTCATCCCGATGACCGGCCTGCTGTGATGGAGCGGGTCCAGAGCCGCTACGAGGCAGCGAAGCTGGAGTTGTTCTCCCAAGTCAAAGATGCCTTCTACGAATACGCGTACCTGGCCAATGCGATTCGGATCGCCCGGGACAACGTGGAGTTGATGCGGCATTTCGAGAGATC
>QZKV01000070.1 GCA_003599575.1 Desulfobacteraceae bacterium
ATCCAATTTGACGGTCGGGTAGCTGCGGCCGGGATCAAACCCGGAAAAGCCGCAAACATGCCCGCTCCCATCAAAGACCGTCGGCAAGCCATAGACGCGACAGGTTATCGGGCGATGGCTGTAAAGGGCACAGCTCCCTTCATCGGCTAGAAGCGGGCAAGCAATGCGCCAGGTAGCAATCGCTGCCCGGCTGCTGCCCGCTCGCGGCAGCTCGGCGCAGTGCCGGCGCCACTCAGCGGACGCCAGCCCGGCTCTGGTCGCTATCTCCTGTTGGGTCTCGGAAGGCAATTTCTGCCAATGGAGCCGCAAATAGGCAGCTTCGACCAGACTCACATCGAAGCAAGCCCGGCAGCAATCAGTGCAGCCGGGCCGACACCGCACCTCGGCGGGAAACTCGGCCTGCACTTTATGAAAAATGACATCAACTTGCCTCAGTAGCGAGCGAAAGTCATCGAACAAATCCATTTTCAACCTTATCAAACGCTGTTGCCGGCCCGCAATTATGCTGGTGATCGCGGGCACGGCCCGCTCCTACGAGGTGGCCCCAATGGATAAAGGTGCCAGCGTTGGCGGAGCGGCTCTTTTGCCAAATCGATAATCATGGAGTGTAAACGTTGTGGCACCTGCTGCCAAGAGGGAGGACCGGCACTTCACGTCGAGGACCTGGAGCTTTTTGACCATGGCCCGCTCCAGCTTGCCCACCTGATCACTATCCGGCGCGGCGAGCCGGTCTTCGATCCGGTGCAGGGGACGACAGGCCCGGCCCGGCAAGAGCTGATCAAAATCGCCGGGGAGGGCGAGAGTTGGTCGTGCCGTTTCTTCGAGATCGCTAAAAGGTGCTGCACGATCCACGGCCGCCACCCGCTCGAGTGCCGCCTCCTTTCCTGCTCGGATACAACTGCTGTCGAAGCGGTGATCGAACGGCAAACACTCACCAGAAACGACCTCATCGCGCCGACGGATCCGCTGCGAGCGGTAATCGCCGACCACGAGCAGAGATGCCCGGCTCACCACGCTACCGAGCTGGCGGGACGCGCCCGCGGACGCAAATCATCGGAAGCGCTCACGCAATTGGCAGCAATTGTCCGCCAGGATCTCGCCATCCGCACCGCCGCCGTTATGGCCCACCATCTGCAGCTCGCACTCGAGCTCTTCTACTTCGGCCGGCCGATACTTGCCTATTTGCCGCCCTTTGGTCTGAAAGCCATAGAGAAACACGGCCGTATCACTGTGCAGCCAATACCGGAAAGACAATTATAATGACCCGGTAGCAAGACCGAAAAGTAAAATTGCCGATCCGGTTAATCAAAGGCAGGCACGGAATCAGCGGCGGCGGCGCGGCTTTTTGCGAAGCCGACCATCCTAGCCCGAGAATCGATCCAACCGGCATATCTTTTCGGGAAAGCAAAAAACAAGCGGCAGCAACTTGGTCCGGTGCCATTCCGCACAGCGCGGATAGCCCTGTGCCGCTAGCGGAACCCAATTCCCCCCCAAAAAAAGGTGCAGAGGGCGAACAACCCCCTGCACCTTGTGAGATGCCAACCGACTTGCAATGAGAGGAATCAGGTTACTTCTTTTCCTCGTCCTGCTGCCGGCCCACAACCGCATACATCGTGCTGCTGCCACTTGACCAGTAAACCATCTTGCCATCCTTTACCAGGTCATTCGCGGCATTCTTGACCTCGCGGGGCGATGCATCGGGCACAGCCTTACCGAGATCTTTGAGATAGAGCTGCGGTTTGGTCGACTTGCTGGCGTATTCGATCAATGCCGCCTTGAGTTGCTCTCTGTCGACAGCCATTTTGCCACCTCAATTAGAGTTTACTTACTTAATGTGGCTGGTGAACTTGAACTGCGTCGTCGTCCGCCAGGTGTCGTAGGCCAACCGGTAATCATCGATGCTCTTGTCGGTGAACGGAATATTGCACTTCTCGAAGAACTTCTCCCAGCCGATCCGCTCAGCCCACTCGCCAACCCGCTCATACTTCTTCGCATCCTTAGAGTACACTTCCAGGATGTTCTTGACCGCGGCAACCGTTTCCGGCCAGCGCGGCGGAGTATTCGGCAGGAAGGGAATAACCAGCTTCGAGAACTTCGGCGCTTGCCGCATGTTGGAAATCTTGCCGCCCACCAGAATGGCAATGCCGTCGCCGGTGGGATCGGCCAAAGGCATGGCCGGGCACATGGTGTAGCAGTTACCGCAGAACATGCACCGTTCTTCGTTGACCGTTACCGATTTGACCTGCTTGCCATTGACTTCGACAGTCTTCGGCTTGATGGCGCCCAGCGGGCAGGCGGCAATGGCCAGCGGGATCTCGCAGACACCGGTGATGACCTCGTGGTCGATCAGCGGCGGCTTGCGGTGGACACCGAGGATAGCGATATCCGAGCAATGCACGGCGCCGCACATGTTGAGGCAGCAGGCCAGAGCAATACGCACCTGAGCCGGCAGCTTCATCCCGGTGAAATGGTCGAAAATCTCGTCCATGACCGCCTTCACCACGCCCGAAGCATCGGTCGCCGGGGTATGGCAGTGAACCCAGCCCTGGGTGTGAACGATGTTGGTAACGCCGGCGCCGGTGCCGCCCACCGGCATGTTGCCCTTCGCCTTCAGGGCGTCCAGCAACGGCTGCACTTTTTTGGCGTCGTCAACCATGAACTCAACGTTGTTACGGGTCGTCCAGCGCAGGAACCCGTCACAGTGCTGGTCGGCGATGTCGCAGTAGTCGCGGATCATCTCGACACTGATCAGCCGGGCGCAGCCGACGCGAACGGTATAAACCTCGTCGCCGGATTCGGCGACATGCTTCAGAACGCCAGGCTGCAAGATTTCATGATAAAGCCACGTGCCGTAATTCTTCTTGATGACCGGCGGGAAGAACTGCTCATAATGTGGCGGCCCGATATCTGTAATTCTATCCTTCAATGGATTTTGCGGATCATAACCCATGGCGATACCTCCTTTGCATCATTCGACGGTTGCTCTCTATATCCCCAATTTACATCGCGTGTCTGGCGCGGAATTCCTTCACATCGCGCTCGAAACCGCCCGGCACCTCTTCGCTGCGCCAGAAGACGTAGGGGTTGGACCGCGGCTCTCGGACATGCTGCGGAATCGGCTCGACTTCCATGATCTTGAGGAAGGTGGGCAGGCCGACGCGCTGAATGGTCTCGCCGATCCGCTCCCGGTTCTTGCCTTCTTCCATCCACCAATCCCAGCACTTCTCGACAACGGCTTTCAGCTCGTCGAACTCGCCGGTCATCGGGATGAAGGGATAAATCATGGTGGCGATCTGCGCGCCTTCGAGAATCGGGGCCTTGGCGCCGATCAGTAGCGTAGCACCTTTCTGCGTCCCGGGCCGGAGGGCGCGCGGCAGAACGTTGATGCAGTGCATGCAGCGGGTGCAGTTCGAATTGTCGATCACCAGATTCTTGCCGTCCATGGACATGCAGCCGGTCGGGCAAAGATTGATCACCTCGGTGTTGATGTTGAACTTGCCCCAGTCGCGCTGGCCGTGGGCACCGCCCTCGGGCTTGAAGTCGCCGGCAACGTAACCCTGCACCGCATCCTGGTTGATGCGGATGTCGTCCCGCCAGGTGCCGATAACCGCCAAGTCGGAACGAGCGATAGCAGCCACGCAGTCATTCGGGCAGCCCGAAAACTTAATTTTGAACTTATAGGGGAACGCCGGACGGTGCAGCTCGTCCTGGTAGGTGTTGGTGATATTGTGGCAGGCAGCCTGGGTGCTATAGCACGCCCACTCGCACCGCGCGCCGCTGAGGCAGCAGGACGGGGTTCGGAGGTTACCGCCCGAGCCGCCGAGATCCATCCCCAAATTGTGGGTCAGCTCCCAGAAAATCTCTTCCAGCTGGTCGGTGGTGGTCCCGAGGAGAACGAGGTCGCCGGTGGAGCCGTGCAGGTTGGTCATACCGCTGCCGCGCCGCTCCCACAGCTCGCAAAGACCACGAAGCGCCTTGGTGCTGTAGAATTTGCTGGACGGCTGATTGACGCGGACGGTATGGAAGTGAGCGACGCCGGGGAACTTCTTCGGCACGTCGGAATACCGGCCGATAACGCCGCCGCCGTAGCCGAACACGCCGACGATGCCGCCGTGCTTCCAGTGCGTGATCTTATCCTTATAGGAAAGCTCGACCTGGCCCAGGATATCCCAACACTCGTCCTTGGTCTTCGCTTGCCGCTTCAGGTCCGAGACAAAGCTCGGCCATGGACCGCTTTCCAGCTGATCCAATAGGGGCGTATCATGCTTTGGCATTGTGTTACCTCCTTGAATCTTATTATTGACCTCGATTACCCGCGTCAGCTCCTGACCCAGCTTCGCTGTCCTTGCCGGGCTCACCCGGTGCTTTTTCCGCTGGCTCTCGGGAACGGCTACGGGCCAGTGAAAAAAACACTATGTGAATGCCTATTCAGTTTCAAGGGACCATATCGCCCAACGGATCGTTTGTCAACAAAAAAGAAAAGAAGATAGACCGCGGGCGATGATTGCCGGGATAGCCCATCCCATCGGGGTTCGGTGGGAATCGACACTTCCGTGTCAAGGGGGATGGGAAGGAAAGGAAGGTGCGCTGAATGAATCATCAGAATGGGGCCGCTTCATTGAACTTCCATGTCAACAATCTCCAGCTCGAAGCCGCGATCGATGGTGAAGGATGCAGAGCCGCAAAGCGGACAGGCGAGCACATATGGTCCGGTCAACGCTGCGAATGGTCGGCCGCAGGTCTGGCAGACACCGCCTACCGGCACCTCTTCGATCACCAGTTCCGCTTGGGCGGCCAAGGTGTCGCCCCGTGCGGCGGCAAAGGCAAAAGACAATGCTTCCGGCAGCACACCGGCCGCCGCCCCGACCCGTACCCGAATTGCCAGCACACTATTATACCCGCCCTCGCGGCATTTTACGGTCACGGCTTCGATAATGCTGATGGCAATGGCTGCTTCATGCATGCTTTTCCCCGAGTCCCGGCACGGACTTCACTCGGATTCCCCAAAAAGGAAAGAGAGCCCCGAACGATCGAAATTTCCTGGAGCCAACCAAGTTATCATTTTCTTGACCGTTTACTAGCTGGTGTGTAAGGTTAAATTGGACGGTTACCGCTATTTCTTTAGAACGAATCCGATCTCACTAAATGGTATATATGCGCCTTCTTCTGTTGACCGCTCTGCTGCTGATGCCGGCACCGGCCGCCGCTGTGCAGCCCCACGGCGGGATCGAAGGTCTGGTTTCTCATCAGCTCGGCCACATTCTCTTTTTGAGCGGGGCGTTGTTCCTGCTTGCCGGAAGTTGTCTCCGCCGTTGGCGGGGCAGCGGCTGGGCCGAGTTCAGGATCTTTCTCCTGTTGATCTCACTCTGGAACTGCCTCACCTTCTTCAGCCATTGGCTCGATAGCCTCATCCTCCCGGAGAAATTCATCCTCTCCGCAAGAGGCCTCAAACTCGCCCTCCAAGTCGAAAGCTGGCTGGAAGGAGCCTATTATCTCTCGAGGCTCGACCACCTCGTCCTGCTGCCGGCCCTTATCTTTCTCCTCCTGGCCTTGCGGAGCTGGACGCGCACCGGGCAGGAACCGCCGCCATGACGCTTCCCTGGTGGCCCATTGTCTGGATCGATATCATCGGCTCGACCGCCGTGCTCGGCCTCGCCGCATGGATATTGACTCTCGCCTGGCAATGGACCAAGGCAAAACGCGAGGATGCCTTTCGGCATTACATCTTCATGCTCACCACGGCGATCTGTTTCTTCGCCGTTTTTCGCTCCTGCGGCCATCTGGTAAAACAGTGGCTGATATATTCGGACCTGCGCCCGACCTGGGAAGCCCTCGCGCCGTTCAGCGGCGCCGGAAATACTGCCGCCTTTATCGCCATTTTCGCCTTCAGCATCTATTTTGATAATCTCCTTCAGGTCAGAATGCAAGTGAAGCGCGCCGAGGTTGATCTGGCGGCAGCCAATGCCACAGCGGAAGCGGCTCGACAGGGCGAGATACGGTTGCGCACCATCTTCGATGGCATGGCCGATGTCGTCTATATTATTGATGAGGACTACCGGATCATTTTTTTTAATCGCCAAATGGAGGCGCTGCTTCCTGGTATCGAAATCGGTGCCCTTTGCTACAAGACCTTGATGGGCCGGGAGCAGCGTTGCAAAACATGCGCCGCCCCCACCATCCTGGCCGGGAGCTCTCCGGTCTGCGGCGAGATCACGCTGTCAGCAATCGGTCGGACCATGAATATACTCGAAATTCCCATAATCTGGATAAATGGAAAAAAGGTGAAGCTCAATGTCGCCAGGGATGTAACCGACCACAAGCGGTTGGAGGAGCAATTACGGCACGCCCAAAAAATGGAAGCGATAGGCACCTTGGCCGGAGGTGTGGCCCACGACCTCAACAACACGCTGACCCCGATTATGGGCTATGCCGATCTCGCTTTGCTTCGGTTGGACCCCGATGCTCCGCTCAAACCCTATCTGACCGAGATACGCCATTGCTGCCAACGGGCCAGCGAGCTCATCCGCCAGATCCTGGCATTCAGTCGCCGGCAAGTCATCAAGCCCGAGCAACTCAATACCAGCGAGTTGATCGGCAGGCTGGCCAACATGCTCCGCCGCTTGCTGGAAGAAAATATCGCACTCGAGATCCGCCCCGCCGAGCAACCGTGGACCGTCTTTGCCGACCCGGGTCAGCTCGAGCAGGTGGTGATCAATCTGGCAGTCAACGCTCGCGATGCCATGGCGGATGGAGGCTTGCTGGTCATCAAAACCGCCAATGTCGCCGCTCCGAGCACTACCTGCATGAGCTGCGGCGCGGCAATCACCGGTCCCCACCTGGTGATCACCGTCGAGGATAATGGCACCGGAATGGCCGAAGATGTACGAAGCCGTATTTTCGAGCCCTATTTCACCACCAAAGGATTACACAAGGGCACCGGCCTGGGATTGGCGATGGTCCATGGCATCGTCCATCAGCATCGCGGCCATATAGACCTCAACAGTCAGGTAGACAGGGGGACCACCTTCGAAATTTACTTACCGGCGGAGAACTCGCCGCCTATGGTCGAAAAAAGTGACCCCGACGAAACGATCAGCATGTCAGGCGGCAATGAGACCATCCTCGTGGTAGAAGATGACGACCAAGTGCGCCAGCTGACCATGACCATCCTGAAGGAAGCCGGGTACAGAGTCCTTTCCGCCTCTGCCGGTAAGGAGGCGCTGACGATCTTGGCCGAGCACCAGGCGGCCGTCGATCTCCTCCTGACGGACGTCATCATGGCTGATATGGATGGCAAGAAGCTGGCGACGGAAATGCGGCGCCAACGCCCGGACCTGCGCGTCATCTACATGTCCGGCTATATCGACAACCTTATCGCTCGGCACGGCATCCTGGAGCCGGAGGTCCTCTTCATCGGCAAACCTTTCGGACCGGCCGCGCTGCTCGAAAAGGTGAGAGAAGCCATCAGAGGCAAAGGCTAAGTGCTTGCCGACAAAAACTTCGAGGGGGGAGCGCGTGCGCCGTTTACGGACCAGCGGACCGGCTCTAAAGCATGCGCACCCGGCCACAATCGGGACATACCCAGGTCGGACCGTTACTCAGCCCCCATTTATTCTCTTCGAAGCAGTCGTTGCAGATCTGAAAGCCGCAAGGACAATTGATACAGAAGGGCAGCGGTCGCCGGCAGAGGTGACATGCAAAGCTCTTTTTCCGCCGCAACCGCCCGCCCGCTTTCCCTGCCGGCGGCGGCACGTTTTCCATATAAACTTTCCTCAGCGCTTGAGCTCGGCGGCAAGCCAGGCCTGATACTCTTGGCCGACAGCCGCCGCCGGCAGAGCGAGAATTTCCGGGACCTGGTAGCTGTGGATTTCTTTCAGCACGGCAGCGAGCTCTTCAAAGAGATCGCGCCGACCTTTCAGGACACAGAGCCACTCGTCAGCCGTTTCGATAACGCCTTGCCACCAATAGGTGCTGGTGATCGGCCCCATCACCTGCGCACAGGCTGCAAGCCGGCGGCCGACTAACTCCCCCGCGAGCTTCTGGGCCTCTTCCTTGCTCCCTGCCGTGGTAACGACCTGAATATATTCCGTCATCTCAAAACCTCCTGTGCAATCGGCGTTCAACGGAAAAAGAAGAGCATGACAACGGTCTTTCGGTTAATCTCAGGCTCATCCAAGTAAGAGAACCTGTCCCGGTTTTGCGGTTCATGAACATTTTCGACCAGTATCTGACGTTCCTCAGCCGAATTGACGCCGAGACCTCCCGAGTTTCCCAGCGGCTATCCAATGAGCTTCGCTGCGGCCCGGGATGTAATGACTGCTGCATGTCCTTCAGTGTCTTACCGCTAGAGGCGGCTTTCCTCGCGCACAATCTTACGCTCAACAGCCAAACGCGACGACAAGCCAGAAGCGCGGCTGAAATCTCCAATCGCTGCCCGTTCCTTGCCGGCGGTCTCTGTCTCGTTTATGCGCATCGGCCGATCATCTGCCGCACTCAAGGGCTGCCGATCGCTTATGTGGATGAGGAGCGGGAAGCCGTGATCGTCTCCGCCTGCGAGCTTAATTTCCCCGCCGATCGTTCTTCCTTCGCTGAAGAAGAGCTGCTTTTCCTCGACCCCTTCAACCAGGAGCTGGCAGAGCTAAATAGCGCTTTTGCTGCCCAGCGCGGGGATAAAGATGCTATCCGCCGCATTCCGCTGCGACATATCGCCAGCGGGACAGGAGGATAATTATCGGCCTCGCAAAAAGCCGCTCCGTGAATCCCCCCTGTGTTCCCCCAATAACTAACGCACTCGCTCCAGATAGTCCGCCACCCATTCCCGCGCCTCCTCCTTGCCGGTTACCTCTCCGGCCACTTCCGCCCGCTCCAGCTCCGCTGTTATCTTCCCCACCAGCGGGCCGGGCGCCAGGTCGAAGAGCGCCATAATATCATGGCCGGAAAGAAGGCGCGGCCGGCTGAGGACCGGTCGGATCCGCTGCTGCCAACAGCGGATCACCGCCGCGTGCAGCGCCGCGATTCCCTCCTCGCTGACGGGCGGTTTGCCTGGCCCCGCCGTCGCCAGGCTGTCGGCCATGGCCAGCACAAACACCCCGACCACGTCCTCCCCCAGCTCCTTGACCAATCGCAAGGCCGCGCGAGGGGTAAAGCGTCCTTTGCTCAGGACGGGATGAAGGTGGTGCGGCCGCATATGACCGCGGATGAGCTGCGCGAGCCGCCGAGTATCCTGTCGCGACCAGCGGAGACGGCCGGCGACTTCGAGTCCCAGCTCGCCGCCCAATCGATCATGGCCATGGAAAATGATGCGGCCGCCCTCGCCATAGCTGCGGACTCCGGGCTTGCCGATATCGTGGAGGAGCGCCGCCCATTTGAGCAAGGCCGCATTGGCGCCCGCCGCCAAGTAGTCGCTCACCTGCCCGGCTGTATCCGGAAAAAAGCGCGCTGGCTGCTCTTGGATCTCCTCCATCCGGCAGAGTGCTTCCAAACAGTGGTCAAACACGTCGAGATGATGGCATGATGGCTGCTTCATGCCGCGACCGGCTGCCAGCTCGGGGAAAAGCGCCTCCAGCAGACGAGATCGGGCCATGGCCCGCACCGTCGCACAAGCCCGGGGCGAGGCCATTATCAGCTGCAGCTCGTGCGCCAGCCGCTCGCCGGCCACCCCGCCGATCAGCATGGCTTGAGCACGAAGCAGATCCTCGGTTTCCGGAGCGAGCCGGAAATCAAGCTCAGCCATGAACCGATACGCCCGAAGGAGCCGCAACGGATCGTCGACGAATGCCCGATCAGAGCAATGGCGGACAATGGCCTGCCGCAGAGCGGCCGCGCCGGCAGTCGGATCGATCAATTGATAGGGCGCTAGCAAGCCGGCCCGCTGCGGGTCAAAGGCTACTGCCAAGCTATTGATGGTGAAATCCCGTTGGGGATTGACCCGGACCAGGTGATAACCGGTTTTATTC
>QZKV01000130.1 GCA_003599575.1 Desulfobacteraceae bacterium
GTTTGGTCAACATCCGCACCCAGGGCTCGTTGGTCGATTACGACGGCGACGGCAATACCACCGAAGGCATCTACTACGAAATCCAGGCACTGAGAGGCAAGCTCTATCAGGCGATCCAGGCATACGCAGCCGAAGTGGCCGGAAGCGCCATTGCATACAGCTCCAGCGCTTATCCTTACTGGTTTATCGACACCAATGGCAATGGCACCGCGGATTCCAGCGAGGCCGTCTCGAGCAACAAATATGCTTCCTGGACCGGTCGTCTGCTTAAGGCGGCGTATAATTACCAGGTTTCGCTCAAAGATCCCGGCGCCTTCGCGCATGGCGGCAAATACATCATCCAGTTGATGTATGATTCCACCGAAGATCTCAATACCGCCTTGTCAACCCCGGTGAGCCTGGTGGGCGCGGCGCGTGGGGATGAGGGCCATTTCGACGGCTCCCAGATGGCCTGGCGCGATTGGGATGCCGAAGGGGAAGTGCCGGCGAACTGTGCCAAGTGCCATGGGAAAAATGGGCTCGTCGATTTCATCGAGTGGGGGACGAATGTCGCCGTTGAGCCGACGAACGGCATGACCTGCGCCAACTGCCATGACGATGTCATCACCTATACCCGCCGGGCGGTCGATTCCGTGGACTTCCCCTCCGGTCTCACCGCTGACCTGGGCGATGACAGCAACCTTTGCATTCTCTGTCACCAGGGCCGCGCGTCCAAGGCGTCGGTGGACAGCCGCATCGCCTCCGGGGCCGGCCCCTACAGCTTCGTCAACATCCATTATTATGCGGCCGGCGCCTCGTTGTTCGGCACCGATGTCCAGGGCGGTTACGAATATTCCGGCAAGACCTACAGCGGCCAGAATACCTTCCCCGGTCACAAGGGCTATTTCGATACGTGTATCGAGTGCCACATGTCCACCCGGACGACCACCTTGGATCATAATGTCACGACCCCCAACCCCAACTATTGCTATCTCTGTCATGGCACCGATGTTTCTCAACCGAATCCGGGTTTCGATGTGGACGATTTCGAGTTCACCGGCATCCGGCCGACCACCGCGCCGGACTACGATGGCGACGGTAACGTCACCGAATCCCTGCAAGCGGAGATCGCCGGTTTGCAAGCCGTTCTGTACAGCGAAATCCAGGCGTACGGCACGGCTACCGGCAGCCCGGTCGCCTACGACGCGAGCAGCTATCCGTATTGGTTCAAGGATACCAACGGCAACGGCGTTGTGGATTCCGGTGAGGCGAGCTATAAATTCGACGCCGAATGCCTGAAAGCGGCTTACAACTATCAAACCAGCCTGAAGGAGCCGGCTGGGTATATCCATAATCCGGATTATATCGCCGAGCTCCTGGTCGACTCCATCGAAGCCCTTGGCGGCGATGTAGCGGCTTATACCTGGCGTTAACAATCAGGAGCGACTCGGCCAAAGTTACGGCCGAGTCGCTCAATTGCAGAGTCGTACCGAAAGCTGCGGTGGGTTTTGGCCCTGCCGCAGCTTTTCTTTTGCCCCTCTCCCAGCTGCTGAGAATCGCCGTGATTTTCAATCCCCCCAAACTATGGTAAATCCTTGCTCACCGCTGGTAGACCGTCCTGGGATGGGGTGAGGCTATGTTCAGCTTTGAAAGAATCAACGGCTTTGTGGCCAGCAATATCGAAGTAGTCGAGATGGTTGGCGTGCTGATGCGGATCTTCAGCTTTTCGCTGGTGAGCTGGCTCGGCCCCGAGAGCCCCTTTTTGTTCGTGTGGATATTCAACACCACCGATGCCGTGATGCTCTCCTGGTGCTCGATCATCAAAAGGGACAAGGCTTACGTTCTGCTCAACGTATTCTGGATGATGGTCGGCATCATCGGGATTTTCAGAGCCGGCGGGCTTGCCCGCTTCTAGAGCATAGCCTTTTGGGGAGGGAATATCTCGGCGACTAGCGCGAAGTGGAATATGGCGCCGAATGAGCCAAGGCCTCGATGCTTGCCAAAACGGGGTAGCTCGCCGCTAATAACGATGACACCCCAGACAGGCGGTCTCGTTGAGAAACGGATGCCGCGACGGTTGAATGCGGACTTGCGGAATCCCGGTCACCGGGTCATGGCAGGTGAGGCAGGGAAAGGGTTGCGGGGGGTGGTCTATGATGATTCCCTCGCCGTGGACTTCGATCCCCTCCTCATGGCAGGTTCGGCAGCCGGCATAGGATTGGTGGCAGGGCAGACAGTGACGGGCATCACGCCAGCCACCGTTGTGCGAGACCGGCTTGGTATCCCGGTGACAGGTGGTGCAGAAATCGTCCTCATGGCAGGTCCGGCATTTCTCGCGGTTCCACGCCGCCTCCGCACCATGGCTGCGCAATGCCCACAGGGTGTTGTGATTCAGGGGTTTTTCCGCCTGATGGCACTCCCGGCAATTATTCTGCGGATGGCAGATATCGCAGGTGTA
Organism: Desulfobacteraceae bacterium; assembly: GCA_003599575.1. Classification (GTDB taxonomy): domain Bacteria; phylum Desulfobacterota; class Desulfobacteria; order Desulfobacterales; family Desulfosarcinaceae; genus Desulfatitalea. The sequence goes on from QZKV01000130.1 coordinate 2,438, forward strand.
GTCGAGATTGGCCATAGCGCCGTGCCGTTGCTGCCAATTCGCCCCATGGCTGGGCGGCATTGTCCGGGCGTTAACACCTTCGTGGCAATCGTCGCAGGATCGACCGAGGCGGTGCGACTCGGCCCGTATCCCGCGGATTTGCTCCTTGCTCAGCACGGGATTGGCATCTAAGCCGGCGGTGATCGTCGGCTCGTGGCAATCGCGGCAGTGGTCGGCTAGGGCATCGGAATGGCGGAAAACGGCATCCGGCACCGGGCCCGCGGCGGGTTGCTTCGCCCTGACCGCCAGCTGCTCCGGCTCGACGAGATGGCAAAGGCCGCAAGTTTCCCGAGCGATTTTTCCCTCGATCGCCTCGGCATGACAAGGAGCGCAGCTTTCGTGGCCGGCCCGGCCGTATTGCCCCTGGCTGAGCTCACCGTGGCAGTCCGCGCAGGAGAGCTCCATCCCCTCGATGTGCTGCGCATGGCTGAAGCGAAGAGCGTGCTCGCCGCTCGTCTTGCAACCGGAAAGAAAGAGGGCGATCCCGCAGCCGAGCAGGGCGAGCGCTCTCATGTAACCTTGGTGAGACATGCAGACTCCTTGGCCTAAAACCGGGTAATCAGGGTAGCCCGGATTCGATAGATCGAATCGTCTTCCACTGAATTGTCCTCAATCTCGCCACGCATCCGGATGGCAAAAGTCTCGTTGATTTCATACTTCGCCCTGGCAAAGAACGTGTAGACATCCGGCGAAATGCGGGTTGTCGTGCCGTCGGCAACCTCCAAGTCGCCTGGCCGCAATGCAAAGCTGAAATCGGGCTCCAGCGTGAAGTCGTAGTCCAAATAAGCGGTCCCGAGCGCAATCTCCCCGCGGTCGGCGAGACGGTACTCCACTTCGCCGGTCACGCCATCAAAGCTGTCTCGGCCTTCGACGTTCCAGTGCTCACCGGTAAGCGAGACCGTCCAGCGGTCGCGAGGCGTCACAGAAAAGGTGAGATCATAGTGACCGTACTCGCGGTTGGTATCATCTTCATCACCATCCTCGACAAAACGTCCGGAGACCCCCGGCGAAATGCTCAGCCACGGCGCCACCGCCCAGGTGAGCCGGCCCGCCAGATAGGCGTAGGGCTCGAGCTCGCCCAGCACGCCGAAGAGGGGCGAGTAGGGCCGGGCTTCCTGGCCGAGGCCTTGCCAGTGCTCACCATGGAGGGAGAGATCGATTTTATCGGTCGGGAACCAGCTCAGATCGGCAGCGGCCATCTGGTAATCGCCGTCGAGAACGAGCATGCGGCCGTGGCTGTGGACCGCATCGCCGAGCTGCTGCCAGAAATCGAGTGCCAGCTGCTCGTCCGTTTCATCAACCCCCTGGTCTCGATAATGGACATAGCTCAGCCGGGAGCGGCCGCCGGGCCATGGGCGACCCGAGATGATCAGCCCTCCTGCCCAATCATCGACGATGCCGGAGTAGTAGCTCACTGCCTGGCCGGCGAAGAGGCTGAAGGTCAGCGGCTTTGTTGCAAATGCTCGTAAGGCGATACCGTCAAGATGAAGGGCGGCGGCCTCTGTGATATATTGGCGGCCCAGCCGCAGGCCGAAGTTGGAATCCGCGGTGTGCAAATCGCCGTACAGTTGATATAGTTGCTCCTGCCAGTGGGAATTACGATCCTCGCTGCTGACGAAGAGATCGTCCGCAAACGAGCGGGAGGTGGAGTCGAAATCCTTGTGGAGACGGCCGGAGAAATAAAAATCGAAGCGGCCGTCAGCTAAATTGCCGCCGCGAATGTACCAGTGATCGTAGAGATCGGTATCATGATCACCGCCCGCTATCCGTTGTTCGACAGTCGTCCGGTTTTCTATCGAAAGATGCTGTTGCCGCCAGGTTTTGGCTTCGCTGTCCGCCGACCTGGCCGCGCGGGGAAAAAGTAGCAAGGGCGCTCCGCTCCCCAGCAGAAGGAAGAGGCAGACCAAAACGGGATGGGGGGACAGCCGCCGACCCGAGCTGGAAAAAAGGGGATGAGCGAGTCGATTTTGCATTGCGCTCCTGTCGCAGCGTGTCCGATTCCCACGCCGGCAATATGGCTGGGCCGGGTTTCTCCTCCGGTCTGCCCCGCAGAATTTATTGTCTACTAAAGTAGCCTTTCTTGAGATTGGTTTTCCAGAAAAAAATATGGGAGCGGGAGATCGGTTTGCAATTGGATACAGGAATCGTTTCCAGAGAAGCTTTTCCAGAAAGCGATATCGTTTTTTTTCGACTATTGTGCCCTGCCAATGACCGGTTCAGCTGTTTGCACTTGACAACCCCGGGCACTAAGCATAGTCTTCCTTGGTTGTGCCCACGCGACGGAGAGCGGACCAATGGAGTTGTTTTGTGAAAAGCTCGGCAGGAAGATGGCGGCGGAACAGGCCGAATGTAGCCACGGCAGTGAGTACTGCAAATTTAGGACTGCATGCATGATCCACTTCCTGGCAAAGCAAAAGGGAGAAAAGGAGACTGGCGTGCGTCTGCGCTTCGACAAAGGGAATGGACTGTTGCCGGCCATCGCTCAAGACCATGCGAGCGGCGAGGTGCTGATGATGGCCTTCATCAACGAGGAGGCGTGGCGCAAGTCCCTCGAGACGGGAAAAGCCCATTACTGGAGTCGCTCGCGCGGCAAGTTATGGCTGAAAGGCGAAACCTCCGGCCACATCCAGGTGATCAAGGAGATTCGGGTCGATTGCGACGAGGATACGGTCGTCTTTTTGGTGGAGCAGCTTGGCGGCGCTGCCTGCCATGAGGGATTCAAGAGCTGTTTTTTCCGGCGCGTGGTCGGCGGCGGTCTTGAGGAGATCGGCGTGCGCGTTTTCGACCCCAGGGAGGTGTACAAGAAATGAACCTGCTACGTATCGGCATACCCAAAGGCAGCCTGGAAAAGGCGACACTCGAGCTTTTTGAAAAATCGGGCTGGCGCATTAAGCTTTCCAACCGGAGCTACTTTCCCGAGGTGGATGACCCCGACCTGGCGTGCAGCATGTGCCGAGCGCAGGAAATGTCGCGTTATGTGGAAAACGGCACCCTCGACGTGGGGATCACCGGAAAGGACTGGGTGCTGGAGAACGGCTCCGAGGTGGCTGTGGTCACCGATCTCGTCTATTCCAAAGTAAGCAAGAGGCCGACGCGCTGGGTTCTCGCCGTGCCGGCAAATTCGTCGATCAAGTCGCTGCGCGATCTCGAGGGCAAGAAAATCGCTACCGAGCTGGTGAGTTTTACGCGTAATTACTTTAAACAGCGCGACATCAATGTCGAAATCGAATTTTCCTGGGGAGCGACCGAGGCAAAGGTGGTATCCGGGCTTGCAGACGCGATCGTCGAAGTGACCGAAACCGAGTCCACCATCAAAGCTCACGGTCTGGTCATCATCCACGAGCTGCTGATCTCCAACACCCAGCTCATCGCCAACAAGAAGGCCTTTGCGGACCCGTGGAAACGGGAGAAAATGGAAAATATCGCCCTGCTGCTGCAAGGTGCGCTCAAAGCCGACCGGATGGTGGGGTTGAAGATGAATGTCCCGGAAAGCAAGCTGAAAGAAGTGATGCACATGCTGCCCAGTCTCAATGCGCCAACCGTTTCGAACCTGTACCAGAAGGATTGGTTTTCCGTCGAAACGGTCATTTCCGAGCACGAGGTGCGGGATCTGGTCCCGCGGTTGCTCAAGCATGGGGCTGAAGGGATCATCGAATATTCGTTGAACAAAGTTATTTGAGCGCGGCGAGATGAAGTTCGCCAGCAGCATAGCCTTCGTGACCAGCGCTTATGGGCCCGGTCAGCTGCCGCCTCCCGGTCTTCCGGAGATCGCGTTCGTCGGCCGGTCCAATGTCGGCAAGTCGTCGCTCATCAATTGCTTGACGGCGCGTAAAAAGCTGGCGTTGGTCAGCGCCCGGCCGGGAAAGACCAGGAGCATCAACTTTTTCCTGATCGACGAAACTTTTTATCTCGTCGACTTGCCGGGATATGGTTTTGCCCAAGTGGCGCAGGAGTTGCGGAAAAGCTGGCAGCGCCTCATCGAGAGCTATCTCGAAGGTCGCCCCACCCTATGCTCGGTGACCGTGATCATCGATTTGCGTCACGAAGCGAGCCCGCTCGACCTGGAAGTGGTCGGGTGGCTGCGCTCGAGAGGCATACCGCTGCTTCTGGTCTATACCAAGGCGGACAAGCTGCCCCGCAGCCGGCAGCAATCTCAGGCCAGACTGCTCGATCGAGCTTTTGCAGCAAACGCCGAAGAGCGGGTTATTTTTTCTGCGAAGACGGGTGACGGACGGGAGCTGCTTATCGGCCGCCTGCAAGCGATGTTGGCTGAAGAGGCAGGAAATCGGGAGCTGCCCGTATGATTACTTCTTGACAATTCTTTTTCCTCGTGGTCTGCTAGGCCGGTATTTTGCGCAAACCTTTTCAACCCTCAAATTATATGCAATCGGATATATTTCTAGATATGTGATCTTCATGCCTTTAGACATATTTCATTAACAGCAATTGCGAGGGAGGGGAACATGAAACATCTGTCCGCCAGGCACTGTTGGAATATCATGGATTGTCACGGCAAGGAAGATTGCCCGGCATATAAGCGGCCTGATATTCCCTGCTGGGAAATCGCAAGAGAGCTTAATGATTATCGAAGCATCTATAAAGTTTGCGAGGATTGCATCGTTTATGTTTCCAAACAGAAGGACTGCTGCCTGAGCTCGCAGGAGTTGGAGGTTATCATGGAGCACAAGGGGCTTTGCCCGTTGGAGCCCCAGTCGCAAAGGATCAGCGCTCAATTCTGACACTCTTTCGATTTTTTTCCATCGTTCCGCCGTTCGGCGTGCGACTTCTAACCGCCTTTTCTTTTTTTTTGAGCTCGCCTGCAGCCTCCGCATCCCTGGGACGCGGAGGCTGCGGTTTTCCTGCCGTTTGTTTCTCTTTCGGCGCGACATGCTACTTCGCTGCCCGTACCCTTATCTCGGCGATTGTCACCGTCCCGGGCTGTGCCGCCGGTGCTCGGCGCGCTTGCTGATCCCGGCCGATGACGAAACCCGGACCGTTGTCTCCAGGCACCAAGAGGCGCTTGCCGAGCATTATCTGGTCGCCTGTACCGCTTGGGCGACAACCGAGCGCGGCATCGAAATCCGCCGAGGGCGCCCGGACGCGGCCCCACTGCCGACCCGTCTCTCTGCGCCTAAGTCTGCTCCGATTTGAGCACGGAGAGAAAGGCTTGCTGCGGAATGTTGACGTTGCCGACTATCTTCATCCGTTTTTTGCCCTCTTTTTGCTTCTCCAGCAGTTTGCGCTTGCGGGTGATATCGCCGCCGTAGCACTTGGCGGTAACATCTTTGCGCATCGGATTGACCGTGGAGCGGGCGATGATGTTGCCGCCGATGGCTCCTTGGATGGCAATTTTAAAAAGGTGGCGTGGAATTTCGTCTTTGAGCCGATCGCAGATGTGCAAGGCCCGGGCGCGCGCGCTTGAGCGATGGACGAGCTGGGAGAGGGCGTCCACCCGCTCCCCGTTCACCAGGATGTCGAGCTTGACGAGATCGGTCCGCCGATAATCGGCGAGCTCGTAATCGAAGGAGCCATACCCTTGGGTGATCGATTTCAACCTATCGTAAAAGTCGTAAATGACCTCGGCCAACGGCAGCTCGCAGGAGAATTCGAGCCGGCCCGGAATCGGGTAAATGTAACGGATGTTTTCCCCGCGCCGCTCCATACAGAGAGTCATCACCGTGCCCATATACCGCTCCGGCATGTGGATGGTGGCCTTGATGTACGGCTCTTCGATCCACTCGGTTTTGGTTGGATCCGGAAAATAACTCGGGTTGTCAACTTCCAGGGTCTCGCCGTCAAAAAGCCGGAAACGATAAAGAACGGTCGGTGCGGTCATGACGAGCGAGATGCCGAATTCCCTTTCCAGCCGCTCCTGGGTAACCTCGAGATGAAGCAGGCCGAGGAATCCGCACCGAAAGCCGAAGCCGAGCGCGGCGGATGAATCCTTCTGAAAAGTGAGGGCCGCATCGTTGAGCTTGAGTTTTTCCAGGGCGGCGGCAAGGCCTTCGTAATCGTCGGTGGAGATCGGGTACAGGGAGGAGAAGACGACCTGCTTCGCCTCCTGAAAACCGGGCAGTGCCTGAGCGCAAGGCCGCTCTTTTAGGGTGATGGTATCGCCGGCCCGCGTATCGCTCACCGTTTTGACGCCGGCGATGAGGTAGCCGACCTCGCCCGCGGTCAGGGCCTCGCGGGGCAGGCGCTGCACGCGGAAGACACCCACTTCTTCCACCCGGTAGGCGGCGCCGTTGGACATGAACTGGATGACATCGCCGGTTTTGACGGTGCCGTGAAAAATGCGGCAGGAGATGATCGTGCCGCGATAGGAGTCATATTTGGCATCGAAGATCAAGGCCTGAAGCGGCGCCTCGGGATCGCCGACCGGCGGCGGCAGCTCCTTGATCACGGCCTCGAGAACCTCCTCGATGCCAGTGCCGGCCTTGGCCGAGCAGCGTTTGATCAGGTCGGCCGGAAACCCGAGATCTTCTTCGATCTGCAGCGCAAGTGCATCAGGGTCGGCGGAGGGCAGATCGATCTTGTTGATCACCGGGATGATTACCAGGTCGTGCTCCATCGCCAGATAGAGATTGGCCAGCGTCTGCGCCTCAATCCCTTGCGCGGCGTCGATCAGCAGCAGCGCTCCCTCGCAGGCGGCAAGGGCGCGGGAGACTTCGTAACTGAAGTCGACGTGGCCGGGGGTATCCACCAGGTTAAGGATGTAGTCGCGGCCGTCCTTCGCCCGGTATGGCAGGCAGACGGTTTGGCTTTTGATGGTGATTCCCCGCTCGCGCTCGATATCCATGTCATCGAGCAGTTGGTTGCGGAATTCCCGGTCGGTGACGATTTTCGTATGTTGAATGAAGCGATCGGCGAGTGTCGACTTGCCGTGATCGATATGCGCGATGATGGAGAAATTGCGAAGTCTTTTCATGGGTAGCCTAGGAGCTTACAAGTTAAGCGAGAGTGTGTAAATCATGCCGCGATTGTCCCGGCTGTATGGTCGCCCGGATTAAAATCCCGTCTTTTATCATAAATAGAGCATAGTGCAAACAGGAATCTCAATGTTGACCAATCGAGCAAAAGATTCTAAGGTAACTTTTCCGTCAGCCAAGGCGAGGAGCCAAGCCGGCTCTGCCGGATGGGATGATATGAGCGAAGCAATAAACGATAATAAAGTTTTCGAGCCGGAAGTGCTCGGAAAAGAGGACCGGCCAGCAACCGCCTATCCGGATCAGCATGCGCTGCTGGTGCCGGCGAGCGATAAGTCGCATCTGCCGGTCCCGAGTCCGACAGGCCTCCATCGTTATTTGCAGGAGATTAGCCAATACCCGCTGCTCTCCAGAGAAGAGACCGAGGAGCTGGCTATTCGGTTTCACGAATCCGATGATCGCTTGCGACCTGTCCGTCTCCACGGTCACCAGGCCGTTTCCTTTGCCGCCATGACGCCAGGTGAGTTCGCCGGTGTCACTGGTGATGCTGTCCTGCGGCGGCACAGCGGGATAAGGGCCGCCCGTGTCGCTTTCCTCCACCCA